>DATKWF010000109.1:0-17798 GCA_035529715.1 Dehalococcoidales bacterium
GGTGGGCATAAACACCTGGAAGCCGATACCGCCCACGTTGATGATTGCCCACTCGCTCCCCAGCGACTCTACTTTTCCGTTAAGGCTGGATATCATTGGCTGTCTCCCTGGCTGGCGATTAGATTTTCAAGGTGCGTCTCGCGGAGGTGGCAGATGGCTACGGCGAGGGCATCGGCGGCATCATCCGGCTGGGGGACTTCCGCCAGGCCGAGCTGGAGTTTGACCATCTCCTGCACCTGCTCCTTGCCGCTGGCGCCATAGTTGGCGACTCTCTGCTTTATCTGGGTGGGGGTGTACTCATAGGTGGGGATGCCTTTACCGGTGGCGGCGAGAAGGGCTACCGCCTGGGCTCTGCCGATTGCCAGTGCCGTCTGCACGTTCTTGGCGATAAAGGGCTGTTCCACGGCGACGACGTCGGGCTGGTGTTGCGCGATGACTTTGAGAAGCTTGTCGTACAGGTAGCTCAGGCGCTCCCCGATAGGGAGGCGTCCCGGGCAGGCCAAGGCGCCGTAATCAATCAGGGTTATTTCGTCATCCTGGCTCTCTATCACCCCGTAGCCCATGATTATTGTGCCCGGGTCAATGCCTAAAACTTTCATCTTAAAGTTGGTCGTATATAATGGCTAAAAGTTGACATAATGTTAACCTGAAACCTGCGACTGATATTTTTCCAGGATGGCGTCGGTGAAATCGGCGTTGCTGGACACATTCTGTACCTCGTCCAGGTCCTCCAGTTTATCCAGCAGTTTCAATGCCTGTAAGGCTGGTTTTTCCTCGAGCTGGACTACGGTCTTTGGCACCATGGATAGCTCGGCGGAGTCGATGGTGATGTTTTGCTGTTCCAGCGTCGACCTGACCGTCTCCAGGTCCTCCGGTGTGGTGTAAATCTCCACGTAGTTGCTCTCCACCTGGACGTCCTCGGCGCCGGCATCAATGGCGTTCAGGGCTAATTCGTCGGCATCCAGGTTGTCGGTCTTTACCCGTATAAGTCCCTTGGAGTCAAAAAGCCAGGCAACACACCCGTTTTCTCCCAGGCTGCCGCCGTGGCGGGAGAAGATATTTCTCACGTCCTGAATCGTGCGGTTGCGGTTGTCGGACAGGGCGTTCACCAGAATAGCGGTGCCGTTAGGCCCGTAGCCCTCAAGAACCAGCTCTGACAGAGTGACTCCCTCCAGGTCGCCGCTGCCCTTCTTGATTGACCTTTCTATGTTGTCCAGCGGCATATTGTTGTCACGGGCTTTCTGTACTGCCAGGCGCAGTCGAAAATTCGCATCGGGCTTGTTGCCTCCCTCCCGCACCGCGATTATAATCTCACGGGTCAACTTGGTGAAAAGCTGGCCCCGCCTGGCATCGGTTACTCCCTTTTGGTGTTTGATTGACGACCATTTAGAATGACCTGACATCTCTTGCACTCCTTGGGCAATAATCCGGCCCTGTTTTTTTCATTCTAGCACTTCATTTTCCTACGGTCAAAGACTGGATGGGCGATTTGAATCTGCTGGCTATAAAGTGGTTTAATAAGAATTAAAAGGCGCAGCATAAGGAGATATTTTTATGGATTTGGGCGAGATTTTACAGAAATATATTATAGTTATCGTAATGGTGCTTCTTCTGGCGTTCAATATCTTTATCAAGTCACGTCGGGGACAGGGACAACAGAAGACACCGCTGGGAGCAGTTGGGGCTTTACTGACTGAAGTAGATTATAATCATAAGCTGTTGGCGACCTTTAGTTACCATCGGCAGCTTAACAGGTTTCAGACAGCTAGCTGGGAACGGAATAAAGGCAAGCTTGATTTTCTACCCCACGGATTGCTGACTGTTTTAACCGATACTTTTAGGCTGGCGGCTGATTTCAACGAGAGGATAGATATGTCCAGGAAGCATAAGTCGGATAGCTATATGGCTAGCATTGATGAGCGCAAGATGCAGCCGCTGCTGGAGAAGAGTCGGCAGGGGCTTGAAGAATGGTTCGAGGCAAACCGGCAGAACCCGGAGTATTCTCCCAAACGTCGCGGTTTATTCGGTTAAAATATATTCCCTTTACTTCTGGCCAGCGGATTACTGGCTGTGCCGTATTTCTTGAAGTAGTCCTGCTTCAGCCGCTGGAAGTGTGTCCGGAATGAGGCTGAAGTTATACTTTCCGTGGTCATTATTAGACCGTCTTCCCGGTTGTCAGTATAGTAACTGCGGCGCATGCCTACCTGGGCAAAGCCGTATTTGGCATACAGGTTCTGGGCGGTGCTGTTGGAGGCACGTACCTCCAGGGTGATGATACTGGCTTTTAGTTCCTCAGCCAGCTCTATAATTGATATGAGTAGTAGCTCGCCAATCCCCTGGCGCTGATAGCTCTCCCGCACGGCAATGTTGGTGATGTGAGCTTCATCCGCCATAACCCAGATGCCAGCGAAACCGGATACATATTCTCTCTCTGACGGGGGTAGTTTGTCGCCCGGAAATAGCACGGAGTTCAGCAACTGCTTCACTCTGGACACCACCCCGGTGGCCGCTTTCACTTCAGGCCCTTCAACCGTTTTGTCTTCATCACAGACTACAATGTACCGGGCCAGCTTATTTTGCAGTTCGTGCCGGTAATTGGGTGGCGGCAGCTGGGTGGGGAAGACTTCCCGGTCAATATCGTTGACTTGAGCAATATCTTCCTTGCGCATTGGTCTTACATAGTAAGGCAAGGCTTTATCTCCTGAAGAAAATCTTAACTTGAGTCATCGTGGTAACGCTGTTTGTTCTAATTCTAGCACAATGATTTAGACTGGGAAACTATCTTTTTACTACCTCGTTCGTTATACTATATGCACAGGGTAACGCCATAAGCGCTGGCTAGGCGCGGTGGCCAAATAAGTCGGCGTTTACTAGCAGGGAGTTGTCAGGTGCAAGATGAGGCGAGCCTCGTCCGGCGGGCGCAACAGCACGACCAGGCGGCTTTAACTCAAATATATGAGGAGAACTTCGATAAGATTTATCGTTATATAGTTCTCAAAATAGGGGAAAAGACAGAGGCAGAGGATATGACACAGCAGGTCTTTCTCAACGCCCTCAAGAACATCTCTTCTTTCAAGTATAAGAAGGTACCTCTATCCTCCTGGCTGTTTCGTATTGCTCATAACCAGATAGTTGATTACCTGAGGAGGAAATCAAAACGCGCTACTGTCCCCCTCAATGAGTCGATGGCAAAGGCCGGTGGCGACCCGAAGCTGGAGGTGGAGCGGGATTTTGACATTGTGAGACTGGTTTCGGCAACAAAACAGTTGACCGGGGCACAGCGGGAGGTTATTTCCCTCCGTTTTGCTGCTGAGCTTTCGGTTCGCCAGGCAGCCAGGGTTATGAATAAAAGCGAGGGAGCGATAAAAGCATTGCAGCACAGCGCAATAGTGTCCCTGCGCAAAGTGTTATCAGCAGGATGATGTGATGAAGAGAAAAGAATTTGATAACATACTGAACGAATGCCTGGAACGGATACTCACTGAAGGTGAGACTGTAGAGCAGTGTCTGGCAAGTTATCCTGATTATGCCAGTGAGCTTGAGCCGCTACTCCAGACGGCTCTGTTTGCCAGAAAGGCGTCGGCAGTAAAGCCTCGCCCTGAGTTTAGGGATAGAGCCAGGTACCAGATGCGCGTGGCTCTTCAGGAGATGGAAACAAAGGGAGAGCGCCGCTCCTTTTTCTTCGGTTTACGGCCGCAGTGGGCAACGGTGGTGATTACTGTCCTTGTGCTCCTGCTGTCGAGCGGCGGTACTGCGGCGGCGGCGGGCAACAGCATGCCTGATGGTACTTTGTATCCGGTGAAGCTGGCAACGGAAAGGGTGCGCCTGGCGCTGACTCCCTCCGCCTTGGGCAAGGCAGAGCTATACGTTAAGCTTGTTGATAAGAGAGTGGACGAGATAATCAAGATGGCAGAAAAGGGTAAGCCGGAGCAGGTGGAGCGGACTGCCGAGCGATTAAACAATTATCTGGTGATGGCGGCTAATCTGGCAGCTCCTCAGAATGGAGAAGCTGGAGTGATGCTGTCACCGGCACCGAAGCCAGGTCCCCAGCGAATGATGGCGCCAGCGCCGACGGCGGTACCTGAAGAAGCGTCGGCACCGTTGGTGGTGGACGAAGCTCCGGAGAAAGAAGCCGGTGCAGTCATGGCGCCAGCGCCATCGGCAGCCGTAGAAGGGGCACCGGTAGCACCTGCAGAGGCAGAAGTTGCCCCGGAGAGTGTTAAGCCGGATAGGCGGGCTAAACTCAGACAGATTGTGGCTCGGCATGCTGTTGAGCATCCGGCGGCTCTCCGTGCTGTATTGGAGAAGGTGCCGGAATCAGCCAGACCGGCACTGGCCCAGGTCATTGCCAAATCAGACACTGAATATGAGAAAGTCCTCTGGGCACTTAGAAGAGGCGGAAATAATAATAATAAAGATTAACCTCAGATACCTTCGGTCTTAGTCCAGATTATTAACTCTGGTACCATAATTTTAAAAATATCTAAAAGTCGCCACTAACCAAGTGGCGACTTTTTCGTTATATAAGTGGTGAATAAATTTAAAAGGAGGTGAACATGAAGAAAAAGTGGATTTTAGCATCAAGTCTGGTATTGGTGTTAGCTGTCGTCGGGTTATCTGGCTGTGGTCAGGTTAGCCCTGTTTCAGGCACATCCCCCTCAGAGCTGAAGGTCAGCTTGAATAGCCAGCAGGAAGGCATCTGGGTCAGCGGCACGGGCAAGGTGTCGGCGGTTCCTGATGTTGCTGTTTTGAGGCTGGGCATCGAGGCTCAGGCAGCAAGTGTGGCTGAGGCTCAATCTCAGGCGGCTGGTGCTATGGAGGCAGTTATGACTGCCCTGACTGATGGTGGGGTGGACGAAAAGGATACTCAAACTCAGTATTACAACATTCACCGCGTTACCCGATGGGATGAAAAGAATATGCAGGAGGTTGTGATTGGCTACCGGGTAACCAATATGGTGACTGCCAAGATAAGAGAAATGGACGAGATTGGCTCCATTATTGATGCTGTAGCTGTGGCTGGTGGAAACCTTACCCGCATAGACGGCATCAGCTTTTCCGTGGATGACCCTTCTGCTTATTATGAGCAGGCGAGGGAGAAAGCAATGGCTGATGCCAGAGCTAAAGCCGGGCAGCTGGCTGAGCTGGCTGAGGTAAAATTGGGCAAGCCGGCTTATATCTCGGAAGGTGCTCTATATGCCCCGACCGTTTACCGCCAGGACTTTGCTGAGAAGGTTGCCGGAGCGCCGGCAATGGAGACGCCAATCGTTCCCGGTGAAATGGAGATAAGCCTTAATGTTCAGGTAGCCTATGCTATTCTGGACTGATTAACCGATAAACTGAGATAGCGAAAGGAGGTGAAAAAGAATGTCAAAGAAAATGAAAGTCCTCATATCAACGCTGGTGGCTGTACTCCTGCTGACCGTGGGTGGCACGGCGATAGCGATGGCGCAGGAGGAGGAAGAGCCCACTCCACAGGTTGAGGCAAATGGTCTTCTAGTCAGGGTTGCCGAAATTCTGGACATCCCCGAGGAAGACCTGTTAGCCGCTATTGACCAGGCACGACAGGAGATGAGGGGGGAAGCTTTTGACCAGGCGCTGGATAAAGCCGTGGAAGAAGGCCTGATGACTCAGGAAGAGGCTGATGAGATTAAGGAATGGTGGGAGCAGAAGCCCGAGGTTATGGACCGTGGTCTGTTTGGACGGGCCTTCCGTTTTATGGGTCCACGTTGTGAGGATATGCCGGGCAATCGACTGGGAGTACGTGCCCAGTTCGGTTCAGGACTATGCCAGGATGAGATGCCGTGGCAGCAGATGAAGGGGCGTGCGTTTCGTGGCGCCCGTGGGGCATGGCAGCAGATGGGGTCACCCCAGCTGGCTGAATAAGTTAGCCGGTTTATAAATAATAGGCAGGGAGCCTTGAAAAAGGCTCCCTCTTATTTTGTCCACATCCCCCTCCCCAACAGTCTGGCTTCGGTTTCCATTTGCTCATTTTATCTTTATGTTGGCGTGGCGTTCCCACTCGCTGTAAATACAGCCGCAGTACTGCTGGCGGTAGATGTCAAGCGGCTTGGTCAGGTGGCGGCTATCCGAGTAGTGTTTCCGCAGGTCGGCATACAGGAACTCCATGCCCTCTTTCTCGGCCAGTTCTTCGCCGATTTCGCGGAGCAGCTCGTGCTTCTGATGGGGGCTGATGAGCAGGGTGGTGGTGAAAGCACTGAAGTTCATCTGGCGGGCAGTTTCCGCTATTTTTGATAAACGCAGCCGGAAGCAGTGCTGGCAGCGCTCAGATTCATGCCCCACTACCCGGCGGAAGTATTCAATCATGTCGTAGCCCTCACTGATAGTCAGGGGCAGGTCCATCTTTTGCGCCAGGGATTTCATTGCTTCCAGACGGTTCTGGTGCTCGGTGTAGGGGTGGATATTGGGGTTATACCACAGGGCGCTGACCTTATACCCCTGCTGCCGCCAGTATTCAACGGTGTAGGCGGCGCAGTGGGCACAGCAGACGTGAACAAGAACCGACTTCATTTTCTCCTTCCCCTTATCAAGGGGATGGGGGAGGGTTCTACAAGAGAGGCGAAGCCTCTCTTTGACTCTCCTTCTCATCTTTCCCCTTTAGCCTAACGGGTGTCTAAAGAGGAGCGTAGCCCCTCTTTACCAAAGGGTCGGTTGAGGCGGTTTCTCTTTATTATAGGGCAGCCCCAGGTGCTGGTAGGCAAGCGGGGTGGCTAATCGTCCGCGGGGGGTTCGCTCCAGAAAACCAAGCTGCAACAGATAAGGTTCGTAAACGTCCATAATGGTGTCTGATTCCTCGCTGATGGAAGCAGCGATAGTCTCCAGTCCCACCGGGCCGCCGTTAAACTTGTCAATTATGGTGTGGAGAACTTTGTGGTCTACCTCGTCAAGGCCTATGGGGTCGACTTCAAGCTTGGACAGGGCTTCAATTGCCACCGGTTTCGTGGCGATGCCGTCGGCAATCACCTGGGCGTAGTCTCTGACTCGCTTGAGTAGCCGGTTAGCCACGCGGGGTGTACCTCTCGCCCGGCGGGCTATTTCACTCAGACCTTCCTCCTCGGCTTTTATCTGAAGGATGTGGGCGGAGCGTTTGAGAATTTTCTCCACCGATGCCGTGTCGTAGAAATCAAGGCGGTAGACAGCGCCGAATCGGTCGCGGAGGGGAGGACTCAGCAGGGCAAAGCGGGTGGTGGCACCAATCAGGGTAAAGCTGGGCAGGTTCAATCGCAGGCTTCTGGCACCGGGGCCCTTGCCGATGATAATGTCCAGGGCAAAGTCTTCCATGGCCGGGTATAATACCTCTTCCACGGCACGACTGAGCCTGTGGATTTCGTCAATGAAAAGTATGTCCTGACTGTGGAGGTTGGTCAGAATGGCGGCCAGGTCGCCGGTGCGCTCGATTGCCGGTCCGGAGGTAACCCTGATGTTAACCCCCATCTCCACAGCAATGATGTGAGCTAGAGTGGTCTTACCCAGTCCGGGTGGGCCATAGAGGAGGATGTGGTCAAGCGCCTCGCCTCTGCCTTTGGCGGCAGCGATGGCTATGTTCAGGTTGCCCTTTATCTTGTCCTGCCCGACAAAATCGCCAAGTCGGCGTGGGCGCAGACTGGTTTCAAGTGGTATGTCCTCAGCGCTTGGTTTACCCGACACAATACGAGCTATTTTACCTTACCCCCTTAATTCTCTCGGAGAGGAGTAGAAATTAACAAAAGAGAGGCAAAGCCCCTTGTGCATTTTCATTGAATTACCCTGCTTAGGTTCGGACAATTGGTAATTAAAGCACCTGGAATCACAGGCTAAGCGACTTTAGCCAGCTGACTCCTCCTTATTTTCTCCTTCATTCTCTTCTTCAGTTGATAAGCTTGGGGCCTGTTCAACTTCTTCACCAGCTATCAGGCTGGGGGTCTCCTCAGGCTCTTCACCGACTGTCAGGCTTGGTGCTGTCTCCTCTTCCTCTTCACCACTTATTAACTCTGGCACTTCTTCAGTAAGCATGTGGTGGGCTGGAATCAGCTTGCCTATAATCACGTTTTCCTTAAGCCCTCTCAGCCTGTCTATCTTGCCGTAAACAGCGGCTTCGGTAAGGACTCTGGTAGTTTCCTGGAAGGAGGCAGACGCTAACCAGCTATCAGTACTCAGCGAAGCTCTGGTTATACCGAGTAACACAGTGTGGGCAGTGGCTGGCTCACCCCCTTCAGCAAGTACCTTGGCGTTGATATCCTCGTAAAGGAGCTTCTCTATTAACTCGTCAGGTACCAGCTCGGTGTCGCCGGCAGAATCAATACGGACCTTGGTCAGCATCTGGTGGACGATAGTCTCAAGATGTTTGTCGTTTATGTTTACTCCCTGGGAGCGGTATACCTTCTGCACTTCGTCCACGAGATATTGTTGTACCGCCTCTTTTCCTAAAACGCGCAATATATCCTGTGGGTTTATCGACCCATCGGTCAGTTGTTGCCCGGCTCTTACATCGCCTCCAGTTTGAATACGGATACCGGCGGTGGATGGAACAGGATACTCTCGCTCCTCATTCTCTTCGTAATTGACGAATAGTTTTTTAGCTTTTAAGGTTATGTTACCGGTGATGCGGGCCAGGAGGGCCTCCTCTTTAGAAGGTGAGGTGACTGCTTTTTTGGTGGTTTTTTTGGTTGCCGGGGCTGGGGCGGCTAGCACAGTGCCGATATCCACCCATTGCCCCTCCTTTACCATGACCTGCCAGCCTTTAGGGAGTGAATATTCATCACGGTATGTTTCAGAGCTGGTAATCTTAATTTTTCTGCCTTCCTCGTTCTGAATCACGTCAGCTACCCCGTCTATTTCGGAGATGATTGCTTGCCCCTTGGGTGCTCTTGCCTCAAAGAGTTCCTCTACTCTGGGTAGACCGCTGGTGATATCAAGCCCGACGACACCGCCGGTGTGGAAGGTGCGCAGTGTCAACTGGGTGCCTGGTTCACCAATGCTCTGTGCGGCGATTATGCCTACGGCAGTATTGAGGTCGACCATGTGCCCCCGGGTGAAGTCTCTGCCATAGCACATCTGGCAGGTGCCCCGCTTTGACTGGCAGCTGAGGGGTGACCTGATGTGGACCTTGGTTATCCCGGCAGCGATAATTTCATTCCTCTTCTGCTCATTAATTTCCTCATTGCGGTCAACTATGATTTCTCCAGTGCTTGGGTTGACTACTTCACTGGCTGCCAGCCGACCGGTTATTCGGTCAGAGAGCGATGGTAGCACTCCCTTTTCCGGCGGTTCAGATATCCATAGGCCATTCGTGGTACCACAATCTTCTTCAAGGACGATGACATCCTGGGCAACATCAATAAGGCGTCTGGTGAGATAACCGCTGTCTGATGTCCTTAGCGCCGTGTCAGCCAGTCCTTTGCGGGCACCATGGGTGGAGATAAAGTATTCCATGACACTGTGTCCTTCGCGGAGGCTGGACTTGATAGGAAATTCAATTATCTTACCTGAAGGGTCGGTCATCAGGCCTCGCATACCTGCCATTTGTGTAATCTGTGAGATGTTGCCCTTGGCTCCTGAGGTTGCCATCATGTAAATACCGCCGTAATGGTCAAGTGTCTCTTTGATGGTATCGGTAATCTTGTCGGTGGTTTCCATCCATACCCCGATGACTCCGTTGTATCTTTCATCTTCGGTAATCAAGCCGCGGTTATACTGGCTTTCAATGATGGCAATCCTTTCCTCTGCCTCATCTAGCAGCTTGGGTTTGCTTGGGGGTACCTCAATATCATTCATAGCGATGGTAATTCCTGATTTGGTAGCATGGTGGAAGCCCAGCTGTTTTATGTTGTCCAGTACATTAGCGGTCTCTTCATCACTCAGTAACTTGCAGCAGTCAGTCACTATTTGTTTTAAGCATGACTTATCAATTATTTTATTAAGGAAGCCCAATTCCGGTGGCAAAATTTCGTTAAATATAATGCGGCCAACGCTGGTTTTGATTCTCTGTCCGCCTCTCTCCTGGTCTCTGACCTCAATCTCGGCTCTGAGGTCAACAGCGCCCAGGTCATAGGCGAGTTTGGCTTCCTCAAAACTGCCGAAAAGCTTGTCTTCCCCTTTGCTTCCACTCCTGATGGTGGTCAGGTAGTAGCAGCCGAAAACCATGTCCAGGGTTGGTGTTACGGTTGGCTCACCACTGCTTGGCAGCAGCAGATTGTGATGGCTGAGCGTCAGCTCTCTAGCCTCTTTTACGGCGGATTTAGACAGCGGAATGTGAACTGCCATCTGGTCGCCATCAAAATCAGCATTGAAAGCAGAACATACCAGCGGGTGGATCTGGATGGCACTGCCATCAATGAGTACCGGCTCGAAGGCTTGGATGCTGAGTCGGTGTAGAGTGGGAGCCCGGTTAAGCAAAATCGGTCGCTCTCCAATGACTTCCTCCAGTATGTCAAATACTTCTGGTTTGGCTCTCTCCACCAGCCGCCGTGCGCTCTTAATATTGGGGGCAAGACCCTGCGTCACCAGGTGGTGCATGACAAAAGGTTTAAATAGCTCCAGGGCCATTCGTCTGGGCAAGCCGCATTGGTGAAGTTTGAGCTCCGGCCCAACGACGATGACTGAGCGCCCGCTATAGTCAACTCTCTTGCCGAGCAGGTTCTGGCGAAAGCGCCCCTGTTTACCCCGGAGCATGTCTGAGAGTGACTTTAATTTGTGATTGCCGCTGACTGAGATGGCTCTTCCCCGCCTGCCGTTGTCGATGAGGGAATCGACTGCCTCTTGTAGCATGCGCTTTTCATTGCGGATGATAATTTCTGGCGCTCCTATTTCTATCAGGTGACGCAGACGATTATTGCGGTTAATAACACGCCGATACAGGTCGTTGAGGTCGCTGGTGGCAAATCTGCCGCCATCCAGCTGGACCATGGGGCGGAGGTCGGGGGGCAGGACAGGTAGCACGGTTATAATCATCCACTCCGGCTTGTTGCCGCTGCTGCGAAATGCTTCTACTACTCGCAGTTGCTTGCTCGCTTTCCGGCGGCGTTGCCCCGAAGAAGACTGAGTTTCCTGGAGTAGGTTATTGCGTAGCTCATCAAGACTGAGGTCTCGTATAATTTGGAGAATGGACTCGGCTCCCATCCCCGCCTCAAAAACCTGACCGTACTTTTGGTTGAGGTCATGATATTGACCCTCGGTGAGTAACTCTTTCACATGGAGGCTTTTAAGTCGGTCTACCTCTATGGGAAGCTCCTCTTCAAGTCGCGTTTTTTCCTCAACAAATTTGCGCCGGAGCTGGTTTACTTCTTCTACAGTTGCCTCTTCCTGCTCCATCTGGGCAATTTTGGCTTCCAGCGCGCTTTGGAGGTTGGCTATTTCTTGCGAGGTATTTTCTTCAAGTTGTTTAATCGTCTCCTGCCGCGCTTCCTCTTTTACAAAGGTAACGATATAGTAGGAGAAGTACAAAACATGCTCCAGGTTTCGTGGTGACAGGTCAAGCAGTAGCCCCAGCCGGCTCGGTGTTCCCTTGGCAAACCAGATATGGCTTACCGGGCTCGCCAGTTCAATGTGTCCCATGCGTTCCCGGCGTACTTTGGCACGGGCTACTTCAACTCCGCACTTATCACAGATAACTCCCTTGTAGCGGATTTTCTTGTACTTGCCGCAGTAGCATTCAAAGTCCTTGGTCGGACCAAATATTCTCTCGCAGAAAAGGCCGTCTCTTTCCGGTTTCAGCGTACGATAGTTTATGGTCTCTGGCTTGGTTACCTCGCCATAGGACCAGCTTCTAATCTGCTCCGGTGAAGCCAGGGAGATGCGTACGGCATCAAAATCATTGATTTCAAACATTTTATTACTCTTCCTCTCTCCAGGACGGCTCTTCAATAACTTTGAGCTCTGTTTCCATCTCAGGGATTTCTTTAATAGTCTCTTCAGTTGGGGTTATCTTTGTCTCCTCTTCGCTGAGCACTTCAAGGGCAAGTCCCAGGCTATTAAGTTCTTTGACCAGGACCTTGAATGATTCCGGTACGCCGGGTTGGAGTATATTTTCGCCTTTAATAATGGCTTCGTAGGCTTTAGCCCGCCCGGTCACGTCATCTGACTTGATTGTCAGCATTTCCTGAAGGTTGTGGGCAGCGCCGTAGGCTTCCAGTGCCCATACTTCCATCTCCCCAAAGCGCTGGCCGCCGAATTGGGCCTTGCCTCCCAGCGGTTGCTGAGTAATCAGAGAGTAGGGTCCAGTGGAGCGGGCGTGGACTTTATCCTCAACCAGGTGAATCAGCTTCATCATATAGATATTACCTACCGTCACCGGCTGGTCAAATGGTTCGCCGGTGCGTCCGTCGCGGAGTGTTACCTTACCGGAGGTAGGCAGGCTAAATTCGCCTTTGCTATTTAGCTTTTTCAGAGCCTGTTCTAGCTCTTGTGGGCTGAGGCTACGGCTGGCAATGCCAAGGTCTTCGAGCCAGAGACGTAGACAGACATCTTTTGCTTCTCCCGTGTAATTGTCGCTGAAGACCTTATCTCCATCGTAGCCATGGCTTTTAATCCATGCCTTGGTCAGCTCCAGTTTGGCGGTGGGAACCTCGTTGCTGGGGCTATAGTCAGCGGCAGTTGCTTTTTGAAGCAGCCAGGCTCTGGCCAGGGCATCCTCAATAGCCACATCATCAGCCCCATCAAAGACTGGAGCGAGCACCTTAAAGCCCAGCGTCTGAGCCGCCCAGCCCAGGTGGGTCTCCAGAAGTTGTCCGATGTTCATTCGTGATGGTACGCCTATGGGGTCAAGGATAATATCTATCGGTGTGCCATCGGGGAGGAAAGGCATGTCCTCTTTGGGGGCAATGAGCGCGATGACTCCCTTGTTGCCGTGTCTTCCAGCTAATTTGTCCCCTACGGAAGCTTTTCGTTTCTGAGCAATCCAGACCTGTACCCAGTGGTTAACCCCCGCCGGCAGGTCATCACCGCCCTCTCGGCTCTCCTTGCGGGAGTAGACCTTCACATTTATCACTTTGCCCCATTCGCCATGAGGCACTCGTAAAGATGTATCTTTCACATCTCTTGCCTTCTCACCGAAGATAGCACGTAACAGTTTTTCCTCAGCCGATAGCTCTGTTTCTCCCCTCGGCGTAATTTTACCCACCAGGGTATCGTCTTGGTTTACCTGGGCACCGATTCTGATAATGCCGCTTTCATCAAGCTCACGCAGACTTTCCTCACCAACGTTGGGTATATCTCTGGTGATTTCTTCGGGACCTAATTTGGTGTCCCTGGCTTCTACCTCATGCTTGGCAATGTGTATGGAGGTAAACTTCTCGTTCTCAACCAGGCGACTGCTGATGATGATGGCATCCTCAAAGTTGTAACCTTCCCAGGACATAAAGGCGCACAGCACATTTTGGCCTAGTGCCAGCTCCCCTTGCTCGGTAGCTGAGCTATCCGCCAGAATCTGTCCTACCTCTACCCGGTCATTCTTATTCACTAAGGGACGTTGGTTGATGCAGGTCCCTTGATTGGTGCGCACGAATTTCATTAGCTCATATTCGTCTCTGGTGCCATCATCTCTGGTAACTACAATGCGATACTTGGCTTCTCCCTTGTCGTCGTTAAAGCCACTGATATCGGTTACCACTCCGGCATTTGTGGCGAACAGCACCTGCCCGCTGTGTTTGGCAGCTTCGCTTTCCATGCCGGTAGCTACCACTGGTGATTCGGGGCAGAGCAGGGGTACTGCCTGCCGCTGCATGTTAGCGCCCATAAGAGCGCGATTGGCATCATTGTGCTCCAGGAAGGGTATTAGTGCCGTAGCGACGCTTACCATCTGTTTGGGGGAGACATCCATTAGTTGGATCTTATCCGGGACCTCCAGCAGGTAGTTGGCACCTAGCCGGCCTTCAACCTTTTCTTCTACAAATTGATTTTTTTCATCAAGTTGGGCATTAGCCTGGGCAATGAAAAACTCGTCTTCTTCATCTGCGGTCTGGTAAATTATTTCGTCAGAAACAAAGGGCACCACTTTTATCATTCGGTGACTTAGCTTGGCTAGTTTGGTGGCAAGCTGAGGGGTAATGATAGTGTCAGCACCTATGATTTTTTTGCCCTGCTTATCTTTAACTGCCTCACCGGTTGTCCTGCCCGCCAGCTTGTCGCTGGTATTGCTTATCTCGGAAAAAACCTTGCGGTAAGGTGTTTCAATAAAGCCGTACTCGTTGATTCTACTGTAGGTAGCCAGCGAGCCAATGAGACCAATGTTGGGTCCTTCTGGTGTCTCAATGGGACAGATTCTACCGTAGTGGGAGAAATGGACATCACGGACATCAAAGCCGGCGCGCTCACGGGACAAGCCGCCCGGCCCCATTGCCGATAGTCGGCGCTTATGGGTCAGCTCGGCCAGGGGGTTAGTCTGGTCCATGAATTGTGATAGCTGGGAACCGCTGAAGAACTCCCTGACTGCGGCAACTACCGGACGGATATTGACCAGTGCGCTGGGGGTAATTGCCTCTATGCTGATGATGCTCATGCGCTCCCTGACTGCCTGCACCAGGCGCAATAGCCCGACATGGAATTGGGTTTGAATTAGCTCGCCAACAGTGCGTACTCGCCGGTTGCCGAGATGGTCAATATCATCGTCGGTGTCATTGCCATTATTAATCATAATAATGTGCCTGACTATCTCAACAATGTCCTCTTTGGTGAGTGCCCGCTCTTTGAGTTTGACATTAAGTCCCAGTCGCTTATTAAGCTTATAACGGCCTACCGCTCCCAGGTCATAACGTAGAGAATCAAAGAAAAGGTTCTGTATTAGTTTCTTGGCGCTCTCAATATTGGGCAACTCTCCCGGACGCACTTTTTTGTAGATATCAAGCAAAGCCTGTGACTCATCCCTTATCAACGGCTCACGCTCGGTGGTTGACTTGATAAATTGGTGCTCTGGGGAATTATCTTCTTCGGAGAACATGCTGAGCAGCTGCTCATCACTGCCGTAGCCAATAGCACGTAACAGTGTGGTGATGGGAATCTTGCGTTTGCCGTCTATCTTGGCTGAGATTACGTTGCGGTTGCTGGTCTCAAATTCAAGCCAGGCACCGCGAGTGGGAATTAGTTTGGCGAAGCATAATTCACGGCCGGTGGAGGCATCCTCCTCGGCAGTGAAATAGACACCCGGGGAGCGCAGCAATTGGCTGACCACTACCCGTTCGGCGCCACTGGTAATGAAGGTGCCTTTGGCGGTCATCAGGGGAATGTCACCGAAGAACAGGTCTTGCTCCTTGATTTCTCCGGTCTCCTTTATTAACAGCCGTACCCTGACATAAAGAGGAACCGAATAGGTTAAGTTTCGTTCACGGCACTCTTTCTCGGAGTGGCCGGAACGCGGTTCGCGGAACTCGTAAGATACGAAGCTGAGCTCCAGTTTGTTGCTGGTGAAGTCCCTGATCGGGGATGCTTCCTCCAGCAATTGCTGTAGTCCGTTTTCATGGAACCGCTGAAACGAGTCTAATTGGACTTTAATCAGGTTGGGTACACCTAGTATCTGGGGTAATTTAGCGTAAGACTTTCTGGGAAAAGGGATGGCACTCTGGGTGCCCTCGGCTGATGACGCAAAAACCATATCTAACACTACTCCTCAAGCAAAGAAACGAAATTTTTATACTACTACTTCAATTCAGGCATGCGGCTTTAATGAAAGAGGACATATTGCAAAACATATAGTGGGGTGAAATTGTAAGAGGCATAGTCAAAAGTTAATAATACCACTATCCTGAAAATTTGTCAAGACCTATTTAGGGAATTTATTTAAAATATTTTTATCTCGTCCCATTGCTCCTATTGCAGGGTTGAGAGAGAACCAATCCGGTTATCCTGCTATAATAGAGATGGAGGAAATCAGGCGGATGATGACGGCCAGGCTGATAATTGCTATCGTTAGTACCGTGCTGGAGGAAGTTGCGCTGGTGGTGATTTGGCGTTGGGGGCTGCCCCAGCTGGGGGTTCATCTGCCCCTTTATGGTCTTATTGCGGCGATGGTTGTCTGGGCGGTATATGCAGTTACTACTTTTTGGGTAGTTACCCGGGCTCTGAGGAAGAAAGCGGTGATTGGTCTGCCGACTATGATTGGCGGCAGGGGGAAGGCGGTGAGCCCGCTGGCGCCGGAAGGACAGGTCATCATTAAGGGCGAGCTCTGGGGGGCGAAGTCAATTGATATAGACATAGATACCCGTGAGGAGGTTGTGGTGGTGGGGCAGGACGGGCTTAAGTTGATTGTGCGCAGAGTAAACAGCAGACTGCCGGGAATGGAATGATAAGCCTATATATTAAAAAGAAAGGTGATTACATCACCGTCCTGGACTGTATATTCCTTACCCTCCAGTCTTAGTATCCCTTTCTTGCGTGCTTCGGCCAGATTGCCGCACTTGACCAGGTCGTCGTGACTGATTACCTCGGCGCGAATGAAGCCTCTTTCCATATCGGTATGGATTTTACCGGCGGCTTTGAGGGCACTGGTGCCGCTCGGGATGGACCATGCCTTAACTTCATTTGAAACTGTGGTGAAGAAAGAAATCAGTCCGAGTAATTCATAGGATTGCTGGATAGCCCGGTCAAGTCCGGACTCCTTTAGCCCGAAGTCGGCGCGGAATTCTGCCGCCGCCTCGTTATCCAGCTGCGCCAGCTCCATTTCCAGCTTGCCGCAGAGGGTAATAACACGGCATTTTTCCCGGGAATGGCTTGAGTTTAATTCTGCCTCCAGAGATGCCGCCTCAGGCAGCTGTTCTTCGCCGATGTTGGCCACTATTAACAGTGGTTTGGCGGTGAGGAACTGGTAGCCGCTGACCGCCTTCGCCTCACTATCGGCTAACTTTAGTTCCCGGATGGGCACTTCCTTCTCCAGGTCAGCCTTAAACTTCATCAAGGTATCTTGCTCATGGAGAAGACCTTGACGTTCGGGCGGTTTGGCGCCTTTCAATGAGGTATTAATTCTCTCCAGCCTTCTCTCAATAATAGCCAGGTCGGAAAAGGCAAGCTCCAGGTCCATGGTGGCAATATCTCGCGGCGCGTCAATACTGCCTTCAGCATGGGGGATTCTTTCATCGGGAAAGGCTCGGACGACATTAATGAGAGCATCTACGTTGCTGAGCTGGGCCAGTAATTCGCCGCCTATAGACTTGTCTTTAGCCAGGCTCTTGACTGAAGCCCCGATATCGGTGTATTTTACCTCGGCCGGGACGACACGTTTCGGTTGCAGCATATCGGCCAGTGTCTTCAGGCGTGGTTCTGGGACCTTGGCGATGCCAAGGTGTGGCGTCAGGCTTTCTGCGGAGTAAGTTCCGGTGTCAGCCTTACCTTTGGTTAAGGCATTGAAGATGGTTGTCTTACCGCTTTTGGCCAGCCCAATGATGCCAATATCAACACTCATTAGTCTAACCGCACTTCTTTCAACTGGGATTATTAAAGGCTAGTCTTTTTTATTATTTCTCTAGCTTTTTTAAGGGCAAGGTCTCTTTCCTTGACCACCAGCCCTTCATCGGCGGCTAGGTCCAGTAAGGCAAGAAGTGCTTCATGGCTGGCAATGTTGCCGAGTTGTTCGACGGCTTTAGTCCTCAACGCAGGGGGGAGGGTCATGTCAGCGGCAATATTTGCTAGCTTCTTTAGTTCCTCAGGTTTTTCCGACATTGTCTCACCTTTTAACACCGGCATTCAGCCGGGACATTACTGAACTGGTTTTTATTCCACTCTTGGTGCGATTATGTCTTAATAGAGCGCGTTTGTCAATATAGCTCATTTTTTAGGTAACCCACCCCCTTTTTACCCCTCCCCTTGACAAGGGA
>DATKWF010000110.1:0-6507 GCA_035529715.1 Dehalococcoidales bacterium
CGGGAGGGGGGGAAGCCAGTTCTCTCAATGTGCACTTTCAAATACGAGCTTGGAGGTAGTTGAGTCATGGGGCAAAGGGGATTTACTCTCCTGGAAATCTTGGTTGTCTTGGCAGTGGGTAGTGTACTGCTAGTGGGCGCATTCCTCAGCATAAATCAGATAGTGGTAAGCACTGGTCGCAGCAACAGCCAGGTAGTAGTGCTGGATGAGGTACATCGTGCTGCCTTGCGGATCAAGAAGGACATCCAGGCACACACCAGTGCGGACCTAACCGATTTGCAATCTGGCAATGTCACATTCAGTTGGATTGATAACACCGGCTTCGCACCGGAAGATGAGCGGGACCATAACAGTATCTACAGTCTATCCGGCACCGAGCTGGTACGTACCTTCGACGACGTGCCGAGCATTCTCGGTAGGCACACCACTTCTCTTAGCTTTACCGACAATGGAACGTATATCTATGTCGTCATTACCGCTACCAGTTCCACGTTCCCGCCACGGAGTGAGACCCTCGGTTTTAGGGTCTACAAGCGGACATGGGAGGTACAGTGATGAGAAAGAGGGAAGCCGGGCAGGCTTTCATCCTGGTGCTGATACTCCTGGCGATAGGAGCATTGCTGGTAATTCCGGCCTTGAGGCTGACGACTACAGTCCTCAAGAGCAACCAGGCTATCACCCAGCGGAATAAGGGGTTGTACGCGTGTGAGGCGGCACAGGAAAAGATACTGTGGCTGCTATACAATGATATTGACGGTATAGTGAGTGAAACTCTCTTAGCCGATGGCGATAGTATATCATTCACGGTTGACGTGTGCGGTACGACAGTATATGCTGGCATAACCATGCGGGCGACGGAAGGGATGGGGGGGATTACCCTGGCGGCGGAGCACGTAATCAAGCCGACGAAGGAGGTTCACCACGAGTATCTCCCTGACCCTGTTCCTGATAAGCGCTCGGTGGAGTACACCTATACAATAAACCTTGAGCAGCTAAGCGACAACAACACCCAGGGGCTGGATGCTATCTACGACATACCACCCGGGGGGTTTGGCGTCGGTGCTTATCAAGTTGGCTCTAGCAAGCTGAGCCTGGATGGTGGACAGACATGGCAGGAAGTCCCTGATCCTGAATGGGATCATGCCATGGGGTGCATTAAATGGCCGGCTGATTATGACAAGGATACCAGCGAGGGTGCCTTCTCTTCGGACCCGCTTGATGCTAACTATTTTCACGGCATACGTGACTTTGACGTCAGGGAGGTAAAGAAGCTGCGCTTCAAGATGCGTGGAACGCTGGATAACAACGATACACACTGTAACTGGGTCGTTTTGAAGATGGAGGATGGTACTAATACGCTCAGCGGTCCCCAGGCTCCCATCACCGTGGGGGATGGCTCGGGGGAGTGTGCTGGAGGTGGAGGTCTTGAGGTAACCAAGACCTCCTACCCGGAGATAATCCAGCCGGGCGTGGCGACGGTTGTAGATTACACCATCTATGTTACCAGTACTGCTGCATCCGAAAGATTTATCGAGCGGGTAATTGACTACCTTCCACCTGAATTTGAATACATACTGGGCTCTGTGGACAATGTTACCAGCACTCTCACCAACCTTGAACCTGCGGAACCATTCTTGGAAGAGGTAAACGGGGTATTGCGTGAGAGGGTGGAGTGGACGCAGGAACAGTTCCCGGGTGGTAATGATGTGAAAATCGACCCTGAGGAAACATTAACAATATCATTTCAAGCTTTAGCCACCAAGGACATCTCGGGCAGTTACTATAACGAGGTTCTAATTTTTCTAAGGGATACAGGAATTCCCGGCGTAGCATTTGACGAAGCTGGAGTTTCACAGTCGGAATACGGCACTGGGTATAGCTGGAACACGGGCACTGTTATCGTGCCGGCGTATGACGCTTCAACGGGGGCAGAGGGCGAAAATATTACTGCAAATATAGGCTTTGAACTGGACCAGGTCAGAATTATCTCGTGGCATGCGAAATAAGGAACCATAGTGTCGGCTGAGGTCATAGTGCCCGCGGCTAAATTAGGCGGATACTGCTACTCCTTCCATTGCACATCTGATGTTTTCCTGTTACAATCATTTCTAAGCAGGAACCTTTAAGGTCAATCAGTGAAGCTGAAGGCTCTTCTGAAGTTTTGCCCTGTTTAAGCCCCAGCTCACTTTGATAGTTCATGAATTGGAAAGGTGAGAAAATGGAGGAAGCTGAAAAAACCAAGACGGCTGGAGAGGCGGAGGTAGAACGACTGGCGGCTCGGAGAGCCAGGGAGAGGGCCAGAATTGCCAGGTGGGACCTTGATGTGGCGGTATTTCTGTTCGTGGTTTTGATTATCGTCATCATACTGCTGTTTCAGGGCGTTGACATTATGGTGGTGGCGCCGGTCGCCATCTTTGGTCTGGTTATGGTCTGGCTTACCGGGTGGCGGCGGGGGAAGCAGCTATACGAGAGCTTCTACGAGGAAGAGCTGGCCAAGCTGGAACTGGGAACGGACAAGAAGACCGAAGAGTCAATAGAGGAGACCATAGAGGAGAGGGTTCAAAAAGCACTGCGGGAAAGGTGGCGTTAGCCGGAGATAATACCCGGTTAACCGACTGCCAGTTATTGTGAATATAAGAGACCGGGAAGATAGAAAACATGGGTAATTTATTCACCAGAATCCGCCGGATGGGGCTTGTAATTTTAGTCGGCATCTGCCTGATTGTATATGTTGCTCTGGGCTTTATCTATTTCCAGCAGGGGCCAAAGCAAAAAGACCTGACGCAGCAAATTACCAAGACCAGCATCATTGTCGCCAAGCAGCTGCCCAGTGCTGCCAAATTACAGGCGGAATACCAGGCGGTGAACCAGGCGCTCGCCCCGCTCCCGGTGCCGGATGTCCTGAAGAAAATTGTTGGCATTGCCCGGGAGAGTGGCATTGATGTTACCCCGGATAGTGGCAAGTTCAACATTCCTCCCCTCGGTTCGCCCGCCAGCCGGAAAATAGGTGATACCAGCTATCAGGTTTTATCTATCAACGGTATCAGGGCACAGGCTGATTATGAGGATATTAGGGCTTTTATCTCTGACCTTGATTCGGGTGCAACGATGGAAACACTGGCACTGAAGAAGGTAAGTTACAGCTGGGTGGAGGTAAATTATGAAGGTGAAGAGGCGGCCAGGAGGGCAGAGTTCCGTGAGGTGATTTCGGCGGTGGCTGCCTTGATGGATGGCAACGCTCTCACCGAGATACCTAACCCGGAGAGCTATGATACTGGTGATGCTACCAATTATATGGGGGACGACCCGGACACGGAGGAAGTGATAGAAGGCTTTCCCGATATTACCACCACCGCTGCCGAAAAAGGCTATTCCGGAAACGCCACGCCCATGGATGGGTACCTTCTATATCAGCATGATAAAATTTCTACGGACAATACCACCCAGTTTGAAACTGTTGATTACATGAGCGTACTCACCACCGGGTATTACTATACATGTGAACCGGATGGGACAGTGCGCCAGTTTGATGGGCCGAATATATTCACCGCC
Source organism: Dehalococcoidales bacterium (assembly GCA_035529715.1). Taxonomy (GTDB): domain Bacteria; phylum Chloroflexota; class Dehalococcoidia; order Dehalococcoidales; family RBG-16-60-22; genus DATKWF01. The sequence continues at coordinate 3,553 of DATKWF010000110.1, forward strand.
ACCGAGTACCTGGGCAGTGAACCAACCAAGATTGAAACTGTTGTTAGCCTGAATGTTGAGCTCTATGCCAAGCCTTAGGAGGGTGACTAACTTTGAAAGCGGGTGCAACTAATCATGGCTGAGGGAAGCGCAACCCCGACTAAAGGGGTTATGAATCTTGATGTCGGTACCGCTCTCCGCAAGCTGATTGGGGCCGTAAAGAAAGTGTCCGGCAAGTGGCTGGGCACAAGTGTGGTGACCATTGACATAGACGACGCTGCCATCAGACTCCTTGAGACGAGAGGCATGTCGGTGAGGAGATGGGTGAGCGTTTCTCTTGAACCGGGCGTTGTTGAAGGTGGAGTGATTTTAGACCCCCGGGCACTGGGGGTGATTGTTAAGCAGCTTATGAATTCAAGTGGCATAAAGGCGAGCAAGTCCATTGCCACTATTAACGGTGTTTATTCAATAAGCCGCCTCTTGTCGGTGTCCAATCCGCCGGCCGGGTCAACGTTCCAGGAGGTGGTTATGGAGCGAGCGAGAGAGATGTTGCCCTTATCCGAGGAGCAGCTATACCTTTCCTGGCAGACGGTTGCTACTGGTGAGACAGAGCGGCAGGTGCTTGTGGTGGGGGTGCCGCGGGAGGTGATAGATAGTGAAGTGCGGTCGTTGAGAGTAGCGGGCATCAATCCCCGCACACTGGAGCTCAGGACAATGGCACTGGCAAGAGCTGTGGGTAAGGAGCAGGCTCTTATCCTCAATATTGAGCCATCCAGCTTTGATATCGTGGTGGTGGTAAATGGTGTGCCTGAAATCATGCGCTCCATTGCCTGGCAACAGAATGACCTTGCTGAGGAAGGCAGGGTGGAGCATCTGGCGCTAGCTCTGGAGCTGACGGTTGACTTTTATAATGCACGTCATATTGATAGCCCCCTTGACCCGGCTGTGCCCCTCTTTATCACCGGGCAGATGTCCGGGGACATCACTCTGGTGGAGAGTCTGCAAGCCAGGTTGAGCTATCCCGTGGCGCCACTGGCACCGCCGCTGGAATTTCCTGAGGAACTGCCGGTTGCCCAGTATGCAGGCAATATCGGGCTAGCCTTGAGAGGGACAGCGGCCTCTATGAGTATCGGGCAGGGTGGTTATCTGCCGGTTGATATGAATCTCCTGCCCAGAATTTATCATCCGTGGCGACCCACGGCAAGGAATGTATATACCGCTGTCCTGATAATAGCTGCCATAGCGCTGATATTCCCGCTATTTCAGGTAACCAGCGAGGCTATGGCTGAAACTTCTAACCTGCAGGTTAAATCTAATGTTTTCAATACCAGACTGGAAATGATGAAGGCTGAAATTAAAAAGCGGGAACCGCTTCAGAAAGCCATTGATGATTATCACCGCCTTGTTGATGCTGGCGTCAGCTTCACTGAGGATGTGGAACTTATCCGGAACGAAGCCGAGCGACTCGGCGTTCGGGTGGAGTCAATTGCGCATGTGGGTGATAGCATAGATATTAGCTGCCAGGCAGATGAGGGTGATTACATTACCTTTAGAGCCTACAAAACGGCTCTTGAGGAAAGCGGCCGGTTTACCACTCCTGTAGTTCCCCCGGAGGGTTATCCCTATACCTGGAACGGCACTATTAAGGTAGAACCCGTAGAAGCCAAGCCCGGCGGCTAGGTGAGAGCATCCACTCAGACTCTGGTTGCGTCATGCCCCGAGTACATGTTTCAGTCAGGCAATCCGTAAGTTTTATCCCTCGCCGCCTTGTGAATTATCGAGTTTCGGCCTGCTCAAAGGAGATTGCTTCGCTTCGCTCGCAATGACGGGGAATTGTCTTTGCGAGGAGCGTGGTGAGCCGAAGCCCAGAGCGACGCGAAGGGGACGAAGCAATCTCATGGCTACACTCATAAAGAGAGCAGGTGCCCGATATTGTTACAGACACCTGCTCTTCAACCTCACCACCCATCAGTATACCTCATAGATTATCAGGGCGCCTGGGTCACCGTTCCCGACGCATCAACTGTATATGTTTTGGTGGTCTTTTCCATGGCGACATAGTTGACCGTTACGTTGTCGCTGTCATTGGCATCTAAATCGTGCCCGTAGAGGATAAAGCCGTCCTTGTCATTAGCTTGGTAGGCGGTACCAGTCGGGTCAGTCACCTTTTCATTCAGGGTCATACAGGCTGAGATTAGGTCGGGGAATTCGCTCATATTATCAGTAGCTACGATTACCGGATGCGGCAATGTGCTTATCTGGTTGTCTACCATCATGGAGACCACCGCCGTCTGGATGTTGCTCAGCTCGGTTTCTGCCGCCTCTTCTTCTCCTCTGCCGATGAACCGCCCCACGTTGGGGATGACCACTGCCGCCAGCACACCGAGAATAGCGACCACAATCAGCAGCTCAATCAGGGTAAAGCCTTTCTCCCCCCTTTTTGGCATTCTCATTTATTCACCTCCTTCCCACCTTATTTTCCTTTGGGCGATATACCTCATAGATTATTAGGGAGCATCTTGCTGGGTCACCGGTCCCGACGCATCAACTTTATAGTATTTTGTGGTCTTTTCCATGGCGACATAGTTGACCGTTACGTTGTCGCTGTCATTGGCATCTATATCGTGCCCGTAGAGGATAAAGCCGTCCTTGTCATTAGCTTGGTAGGCAACTCCGGTCGGGTCATTTACCTTTTCACCCGCAGTCGTACAGACTGAATCTTTATCGGGGAATTCGCTCATATTATCAGTAGCTGTGGTGACTACCGGATGTGGTAAGGCAGCTAAGTTGTTATCGGTCATCATGGCAATTACCGCTGTCTGGATATTACTCAGCTCGGTTTCCGCCGCCTCTTCTTCTCCTCTGCCGATGAACCGCCCCACGTTGGGGATGACCACTGCCGCCAGCACACCGAGAATAGCGACCACAATCAGCAGCTCAATCAGGGTAAAGCCTTTCTCCCCCCTTTTCGGCATT
>DATKWF010000111.1:0-4418 GCA_035529715.1 Dehalococcoidales bacterium
TGTGCTCGGTGTAGTGCCCATTTAGGCCACGTTTTCGATGACGGTCCACCGCCGACCGGTAGCCGTTATTGCATCAATGGACTGGCGCTGAAATTCGTGCCACAGGGCAAGCTATAAACCAGGGTGCTCTGCCTGAAGTTGCCACTGAGAAAATAAGGAAACTCATATCCGCAAGAGTCAAAAGACTATGCTATATTGACTATCTCCCGAATGCAATGATAGAATCGAGGGCTATTAAGCAAGAACTCATCCAGCATGTTACCTGTATCCGTAGGCGACCGGGGGGTTGGTCAGAAAACCAAGCGACGATCTTATGAAGAAGAAAGATGAGCAACAATAAACTGGAAATAAAGGACAGGAAAGAAATGGAGGCTATAATCCAGCAGGCACAGGTCTGCCGAATTGGCTTCCTGGCGGAAGATGTTCCCTACGTCGTCCCCATGAATTTTGGTTATAAGGACAATTGCCTGTATTTTCACTCTGCTACCAAAGGTAGAAAGCTGGACATAATCCGGCGTCACAGTAAAGTCGGCTTTGCGATAGACATCCACAGTCAAGTAGTCAAGCCGACGACTCCCCCTTGCGGGTGGGGTATAAAGTATCGTAGCGTCATCGGAGTCGGCCAGGCCTTTATAATTGAAGACCTCCAGGAGAAATCAGCAGCGTTGAATATCCTTACCCAGCACTATGGAGCTGACTGGTATAACTTCTCCGAGAAAGAACTTGAGGACGTGTGTGTCATCAAGATTGAGATTATCAGCATGACCGGCAGGAAGGCAGAGTACTTAACTTAACCAAGTACGCGTATAACCGTACATAGGTAAGTTCAAGTTTGATATCATAATGGGGCTGGCTAATAACCAGTTCAGAGCCGCCAGTGAAGAGGGGGAAATAGGAATAGCCAGGTAGTTGGCCGGGGCGGGTATTCTATTTGTCGTTGAATGCGTGTATAATATTGGTGGGGCTTCTCACCGGTTGGGCAGGTCATATACTCGGGAAAGAAGCGTTTTTTGCTAAAATAAAGCCCCGGATGAGTTAATCTGCAGAGGGATAACCTGAGAAAACTGATTGATGAAGCAAGGAGAGTGGATAAAACACCGACAGCGCTGATATATGGCAAAGTTGAAGATGCCATCTATTCAGGAATTTCGTTTGGTAAATTGTTGTATTAAGGAGGTGTAGATGTAGTTAATGATTGCAAGTTGAATAGTTATAAATACTGAAAGGAGGTATTGGATTGAATGAAAAATAAGAGAATCTTAAAGCTAGTTGGAAATATTTGTATGGTGGCTGTACTAACTCTAACGTTAGTACTTATAAGTGGCTGCACACCGGCAGAGGGTGTATATGAGATTGGGATATCACAGTATGGTGACTTCCCAGCTTTGAATGATGCTTGTGAAGGCTTTCAGGATGCCCTGACAGCCGCGGTCGAGGCTGCAGGCGGCAACGTCACCTACGACGTACAGAACGCTGCGACTGACTCAAATCTAGCGGCTACAATCGCCCAATCATTTGTTACCCAGGGCGTGGACCTGATATGTGCTATAGCCACGCCGTGCGCTCAGGCGGCGGCGCTCGCCGTTAATGAAACGGACATACCGGTGGTCTTTAACTCGGTTACCAATCCAGTAGCGGCAGGGCTAGTTGACAGCTGGGACGTGCCGGGCGGCCAGGTGACCGGGGTCAGTGACCTTGCTCCCGTTGAACCCCAGCTAGAATTGATTGAAGACATTCTCGTGGCAAATAACATCACATTTGGGACACTTGGCGTAATTTACAATCCTGGCGAAGCCAACTCGGTGTACCAGGTGGACGTGCAGCTTGCCGATGCAATCGCATCTCTTGCCCTGAACATCACTGTAGAGGAGTCCCCGGCATACTCTACGGGGGAGGTTCTAGCTGCAGCAGAGGCACTGGTGGGACTGGTGGATGCCATATGGATTCCAACTGACAATACGGTCGTGACTTCTATTGCGTCCGTAGTAACGGTTTGCGAGGACAATGACATACCACTTTTTGCCGCCGATGTGAATACAGTTGCGACAGGAGCAGTTGGGGCCTGGGGCGTGGACTACTACAATGTCGGCTATACGAGTGGTGAGATGGCAGCGGATATACTGCTGAATGGTGCGAACCCGGCTACAATGGCAGTTCAAACGTTACCAGCGGAGCTTCTTTACGTGTACCCCGAGGAAGCCACAAGGATGGGGATAAACATTACTCAGTCGATTATTGATATAGCAGATGTAGTGGTAACAGACTAACAAGAAGAATCCATGTTCTTGTCTCGCCATCCGGTTGCTGCGCCAGCACTAATGGCCAGCAGCCGGATGGCTATACCGAGATAACCGTGATGGTACAGTCCGGAGGTTTGTGATTGTTAGACCCTGCCGCAGTGGGGCGTTTGCTGGGCTTTTCCCTGTATGAGGGGCTGGCATTTGGGTTTGTAGCTATAGGTATTTACCTCACCTTCCGTGTGCTTGCTTTTCCCGACCTTACCGTGGATGGAAGCTTTGCTCTGGGGGCATCAGTTGCCGCCGTGCTTATCATATACGGTGTGAACCCATTCCTGGCAACGCTGGCTGCCCTCGGAGCAGGTTTATGTGCCGGCCTGGCAACATCATTGCTCAACACCAAGCTGAAGATACCGGCCCTGCTGGCTAGTATCCTTGTGATGGTCGGCCTCTACTCTATAAATCTGCGGGTTATGGGGGGGAAGCCCAATCTTCCCCTTCTTCGAGAGACAACCATCTTTTCTCTAGCCTCTCGATTGCCGGGACTGGAAAGCCGTCTTGAGTATTATCTCGTGGTTGCCGGAGTGCTGGCGGTGATAGTTTTCCTCGCTTTAAACTGGTTCCTGCGCACCGAGATTGGTCTGGCGTTGCGCGCCACAGGCGACAATGAGCAGATGGTACGTGGTGCCGGGGTGGATACTGACAAGACCACAATACTCGGGGTGTCCATCGCTAACGGACTCGTTGCCTTTTCTGGCGGAGTGGTAGCTCAGGGACAGGGCTTTTCCGATGTTAACATGGGGGTAGGAATGATCATAATGGGCTTAGCCGCAGTGATAATCGGCGAGGCACTATTTCGGCCCAAGGGGGTGGCCAGGCTTCTGCTGGCAACGCTGGGCGGCACTTTTGTCTACCGCCTGGTCATAAGTATTGCCCTCAGGATGGGTCTGCGTGCTGGTGATTTGAAGCTTATTACGGCGGTAATAGTGATTATAGCTCTAGCAGTTCCGTACCTGCAGAAGAGGATACGGCGGGAGTGGCTGCCACCGGCGCCACGTTGGTAAAATGATAGCTCCGATGAGTGAGAATAAGAGTTTGCTCAAGCTCAGGAGAATAAGCAAGGTATTCTCTAAAGGCACTATAGACCAGGTTCGAGCACTGGATAAAATCGACCTGGCTGTTAACAGCGGAGACTACATCACCATCATTGGTAGCAACGGGGCTGGAAAAACTACTTTGCTGAATATCATTGCTGGCGTGTACCCGCCGGAAAATGGCGAGATTATTCTTAATGGACGAAACATTACCAGGCTGTGCGAATACAGATGCGCCAAATTTGTCGGTCGGGTTTATCAGGACCCTCACGTAGGCACCGCCGCCAAGATGACCATAGAGGAAAACATGGCCATGGCCTTGTTACGAGGGCAGCCAAGAGGATTACGAGTCGCCAGCAATAAACAGCGTAGAGAGTTGTTCCGTGTCGCCCTGGCTCCGCTGGGACTGGGGCTGGAGAAGAGACTCAATGCTCTGGTAGGTACGCTTTCAGGAGGTCAAAGGCAGGCGCTGGCACTGGTAATGGCTACTTTGAGTAAACCGGCAATATTACTACTTGACGAGCATATAGCCACGCTGGACCCCAGGACAGCCCAGATAGTGCTCGATTTAACCGATATGGTCGTAAAACGGGAGAAGATGACCACTATCATGGTTACCCACAATATGGAACTGGCTCTTCGCCATGGTAATAGACTGATTATGATGCATAAAGGTAGAATAGTGGTTGACATGAACCAGGCGCAGAGGTCCGATCTCACCATCCATGACCTCGTCGTGGCTTTCGAACGGGCCAGCGGAGAAGAATTCGCTGATGATAGCGTTCTGCTTCACCCTGGCAACGTCGTCGGTAGTGCAGATTTATAATCAGGCGAACCAAGGCATTCTGTCTACATGAGCAAATTTATCTATAAAATAGTGACAGGCGGTGTTGAGTTGCAAGAAGCATTCGAGGTGAGGAGGCAGGTGTTTGTCCGGGAGCAAAGTATCTCAGAGGACCTGGTATTCGATGGGCACGACAGGGAAGCGCTGCATATGGTGGTCAAAGATGGAGAGCGAGTTATCGGTAGTGCCAGGGTTCAATTTTTAACCGACAACCAGGCCAAGCTGGAGAGAATGGCTATCCTA
>DATKWF010000112.1:0-3175 GCA_035529715.1 Dehalococcoidales bacterium
CCGGTACCCGGTAATTTTGTCTTTGACCATATTCTGTCTGCTGGCTACTTTGCTGGCTGGCTGTCAACACCAAGAACCGGCACCGGCAGAGGAGGTAGAGATGACCCTAACTGTGTCCAGTTCCGCATTCCAGGAGGGAGACAAAATACCGGCCAAGTATACCTGCGAGGGACAGGATATCTCGCCGCCGCTTGCCTGGAGCCAACCCCCGGCGGGGACGCTATCGATAGCCCTCATCGGGGATGACCCCGATGCCTCCGGTGGTGTCTTCACCCACTGGGTCCTGTTCAACCTTCCCCCGCAGACCACCGAGCTAGCCGAGGCAATGCCGGCCCAAGCCGAACTCCCCAGCGGGGCCCGGCAGGGAAGGACTGATTTCGGCAGAGCCGGCTACGGTGGCCCCTGCCCACCCCCCGGCCGCCCCCACCGCTATCAATTCACCATCTACGCCCTGGACCAGACCCTGGACTTGAAGGCGGGGGCATCAAAGGGCGAGCTCCTCAGCGCCATGTCGGGGCATATCCTGGCGCAGGGTCGGCTCACCGGCCTGTACCAGCGCTAATTTGACCCAAACTAAAGCCGCTCATATGAGCGGCTTTAGCGTTTACTATTGGCTATTATTCCGCTCTAGTCTTCCCACTTACCGCCTTTGCCGATGCGGGAGAAACAAAAGACAAACCCGGCAATGAAGATGAGCCACATTATAACGGTGGTCAATATTGCTGCTGCACTCATTCCCCACTCACCCCCTTGGTCTTAATCGCTTGGAACACAAAGCTCAGTACCAAAGTTACAACAAGTATAATCCAGATAATGTGAGAGCCGCTTAGCGCGCCCACCGCATATCCTCCGTAGGCTTCGGGGATATCCTTCATAAAGCCTCCCACAATGACCACAAAGAACAGGCCCGCCGGCACGACAAGCTTAATCAGCCAATCAAACCAGGCGCCAACTTTGATATCCGAGGTCTCATTCACATGCTCCCTGAGCTTGGCTGCCCCAAATCCCCAGCCAACCACGAGACAGGCCAGGGCACCGGTTATCAGCAAGCCATAGAAGGCCACTGTCCTATCCACCATGTCCACCCAGTAAAGGCCACCCCGAGTGGTGTAAATCAGTCCGACTAAGAAAGCGACCACACAAACCCAGGTAGTGGCTTTGACCCGGCTCATGCCAAATTTGTCCATAACCGGTGCGATTACGCCACCGTAGGCAAGGAAGAATGCCGAATCAATGCCCAGGAAGAACAGGCACAGGAAGAAGAGGACACCGATAAGGGCATTAGCCGCCGGCATCATGGATATGGCCACCGGAAAGGTCATGAAAGACATACCTATCGATGAACCACTGGCGAGGTCCGCAATCGGAACGGCCAGGGACTGCGTCATGAAGCCAACCGTGCTGAATACGGCAAAACCGGCAAAGAAACTGGTGGCGCAGTTGGCAAACGAGGTGATGAAGGCGTTATTGGTTATATCCGCCTTCTTGGCAACAAAGCTGCCATAGGCGAACATTCCGGCCATACCCAGGGAGAGGGTAAAGGCGATCTGACTGAAGGCAGCGAACCACACCTCTACATTGGTTAATTGGCTAAAGTCTGGGCTGAGGTAATACTCAAGCCCAGTGACCGCCCCGGGCAGAGTCAGACCCCTAATCAGCAGGACGACCAGTAATACCCAGGGAATGGTTACCGTCCATACCGCCACCTTGCCGATGACACTGGCTCCTTTAAACACTATCAAGAATATCGTTATCCAGGTAAGAGCCAGGAAGAATACTATTGGCCACTGCAGGCCACCAAGCACGCCGGCTCCCTCAGAAATGTTCAGCACATTTTCCAGGTAGTATGGTACGGCTCCCTCAGCTCCAGCCTGGCCTACACCCCAGGCGACGGTAAAGGAGCTAATCACGTAACGGAGGGCCCAGGCCATTACCACCGTATAGTAGCTGACGATGAGGAAGGCAACAAAAACCGGCCACCAGCCGAGCCATTCCCACTTCTTGCCAATACCTTCAAAGATGCTGGGGGCACTCTTCTGGAAATAACGCCCCATGCCAAATTCCAGCACCATCCAGGGAACGCCCATTATAATAAGGCCGATAATCCACGGTATCAGAAAGGCAGCGCCACCGTATTCATAGGTCAGGTAGGGGAAGCGCCACACATTACCCAGACCGATAGCGGAGCCAATGGCAGCAAATATAAATAAGTGTCGGCTAGACCATCTCTCTCTTACTGCTGCTTTCGCCACTGACTATCCCTCCTTTCTTATAATTTATCCCACCAAACCGGAAAAACCGGTTGAAATTACATTAACACCTCCTTCCCACGAAACCAATCGTGCTCAGAAATTGTCCTATTTGCGCATTTACATAATGCCTTGTGATTGCGAATTGTATACAGCTAAACTCAATATGTCAATGGGTACTGCACCTTATTTGAACTAGGTTGGGAAAGAATGAAGGAAAACAATCAAGCTGGTAAGAGCTAAGCAGAGATGATAGCCTTCACAACTGCTGACATAGATGCTAGAATTCAACTGGTCAGCCTAAATGGGGATAGATTTGAGCCAGACGGCGGTATCCGCCCGGTCTATCAGGTCAGGTAAGGAGGCAACACCATGACCCAGATTAGCTATGCTGATTTTGAAAAAGTGGACATGCGCGTGGGCCAGATTGTCCAGGTTGAGGATTTCCCCAAGGCACGAAAGCCGTCTTATAAACTCTGGATAGACTTTGGCCCTCTGGGCACTAAGAAATCCAGCGCCCAGATTACCCAGCGCTACGGTAAAGATGAACTGATGGGCAGGCTGGCTATCGCGGTAGTCAACTTTCCACCGCGGCAGATTGCTGATTTTATGTCTGAAGTCCTGGTCCTGGGTGTGGTACTGGACAATAACGAAGTAGTGCTGATTCAACCCGATAGCAGTGTTCCCCTGGGGAAAAGAATCCTGTAGCTACCATCTCCGGCTGGGGCAGGGTTCCCGCCTTATTTTTTTAATTGCCGCCTGAGGTCAGCCGGCTTATATTTCCGCGAAACCATCTTGGTTATCATTTCTTCAAAAAACTCAGCCGGCGCCGCCGTCCCCGCCGTGCAGAAGTCCATCGCCGTTAGGATACCGTCCAGCTTTCTCTCCGGAATTGATACTACCACCAGATTGGGGTCCCATTTCTC
>DATKWF010000113.1:0-45169 GCA_035529715.1 Dehalococcoidales bacterium
GAAAGCGGCGGCGGTGGTGGTGAATAGCGGCTGTGCCAATGCCTGCACCGGCAAACAGGGTCTGGCCGATGCGGCGGAGACGGCAGAACTGGCGGCTGAAGCGATTGGTGCGCCAGCCGAGGATGTTCTGGTAGCCAGTACTGGCGTAATCGGACCATGCTTGCCGATGGAGCGGCTGAGGGCTGGTATAAAGCAAATTGTCCTTAGCCGGGACGGCGGGCATGAGTTAGCCAGAGCCATAATGACCACCGACACCGTGCCCAAGGAGGCAGCTGTCGGGATTGATGGTAGCAATTTAATTATCGGGGGAGTTGCCAAAGGCTCGGGGATGATTCATCCTGACCTGGCTACATTGCTTTGTTTTTTGACGACCGATGCCAGCGTGGATTTAGATTTCCTCAGGCTCGCCCTGCGTAAGGCGGTGGAAGTTTCTTTTAATATGATTTCAATTGATGGTGATACCAGTCCCAATGACATGGTATTGATAATGGCCAACGGACTCGCCGGCAATGGGCCCATTGCCACGGGGAGCCAGCAGGCTGATGCCTTTCAGCAGGCTCTCAACCAGCTCTGTACCCATCTGGCGAAGTCCATTGCCCGTGATGGTGAAGGAGCGACCAAGCTGATAGAGGTCAAGGTTAATGGAGCACCGACTCTGGCTGAAGCCAGGCTGGTTGCCCGGACGGTGGTAAGCTCACCGCTGGTGAAATCAGCAGTACACGGCAACGACCCTAACTGGGGTCGGGTTATGGCAGTGCTGGGGCGGAGTGGTGTTGAGGTAGAGGAAGCGAAGGTTGACATTTATCTGGATGATATCTGCGTGGCCAGAGCCGGCTGTGCTGTGCCGTTTGATGAAAAGGCGGCGGTAAAGGCTCTGGATAAAAGCGAGGTAGCTATAGTCTTGAATCTTAACCTGGGGGAGGCCACGGCTACCGCCTGGGGTTGTGACCTGTCCGAGGAATATGTAACCATTAACAGTCAATATACTACCTAGTATTGTTGCCGAGGCGGAGGTTGAGTTGGATAAAGTTATAGTGGTCAAGATAGGTGGAGCTACTCTGGGCAGCCATGATACCACTATTGAGGATATAGTCTCCCTGCAGCAGGGGGGCAAATTAATGGTGGTAGTCCACGGTGGTGGTAAACTGATAACCGACTGGCTTTCCAAGCTGGGGATTTCTACCAGATTTGTCCATGGGGAGAGGGTAACTGACAAGGCAACGCTGGAGGTGGTAACAGCAGTACTGGGCGGGCTGGTCAATAAAGAGATTGTAGCGGCTATCAATCGCCGGGGCGGGCAGGCAATAGGTATCAGCGGCGTGGATGGTGGTCTTATCCAGGGTAAAATTAAAGATGTAGAACTGGGCTATACCGGAGAGGTAGTTAAGGTCAATATCTCGCCCCTGGAAGCACTATTGCAGGCTGGCTATGTTCCGGTCGTTTCCCCGCTAAGTCTAAATGCGTCAGCAAAGCGGGATGACACCCCGCAGATGCTTAACGTTAATGCTGACCTGGTGGCGGGTGAGATAGCGGCTGCCCTTGGTGCCGAAAAGCTCATCTTTTTGACCGATGTGGCTGGCATCTGTGACCAGTCGGGCAAATTGCTATCCAGATTATCGTCTGGTGAGGCTGAAGCTTTAATGGCTTCGGGCGTAGCTTCAGGGGGGATGATTCCCAAGATTAAGGCGTGTCTTAGAGCTTTGGATAGCACCCCAGATGCGCGCATCATCGATGGCAGGCAACCACATGCCCTGCTTGGCGAGGTGGAGGGGCAGGGTGGCGGCACGACAATACATACAGCTTAGTGAGGTTTGGCAAAGTGAGTAAATGGCAGGAACTTGAGCGCAAATACTTTATGAATACTGTTGAGCGTGTGCCCGTAACCATAGTTAGAGGTAAAGGCGCGCGGGTATGGGATGAAGACGGGCGTGAGTATCTGGACTTTGTTGGCGGCTGGGCGGTTGATAGTCTGGGACACTGCCCCCCGGTGGTCGCTGAGGCGGTGACCGGGCAGGTCAATACTCTCATTCAGACTTCAAACCAGTTCTATACTGTTCCCCAGATTCGCCTGGCAGAGCTTCTGGTCAGCAATAGTTGTCTGGACAAGGTATTTTTCTGTAACAGCGGTGCCGAAGCCAATGAAGGTGCGGTGAAGCTGGCACGGCGCTACGGGCAGCACCATTTGAATGGGGCTTATGAGGTTATCAGTACGATGGGTTCTTTTCACGGGCGCACTCTGGGCATGGTGGCGGCTACCGGGCAACCCGGATTTCAGCAGCCATATGTTCCCCTGCCCACCGGTTTTATCAACGTAAACTATAATGATATTGAGGCGATAAAGGCGGTAACTACCGAACAGACCTGCGCCGTGATGCTGGAACCGATACAGGGCGAGGGGGGGGTCAACCTGCCTGCCGATAACTATCTGAAGATGGTGAGGGAGTGGTGTGACCAGAAGGGTATTCTGCTTATTCTGGATGAAATTCAAACCGGCATAGGCAGGACGGGAACACTTTTTGCTTATGAGCAGTACGGCATTGAGCCTGATGTAATGACTCTGGCCAAGGGGCTGGGGGGTGGTGTGCCAATCGGGGCTATTCTGGCCAAGGAACGGGCTTCAGTTTTTGTTCCGGGGGAACATGGCTCTACTTTCGGGGGTAACCCTTTGATGTGTGCCGCTGCTTACGCTACGCTGCGCTTTATCATTGATAATGATATTCCAGAGAAAGTCAAAAAGGTGGGGCAGTATCTTATTGATGGGCTGGAAGGTTTAAAACAGAAATACCAGTTCATCACTGATGTGCGTGGTCGCGGACTGCTGGTAGCTGTGGAGTTCAGTAGTGACATTGCCAAGTCAGTGCTTACGGACTGTCTGGATAAGGGTTTGCTGGTCAACCGCTTGAAGCCTAATGCCCTGCGTTTTATACCTCCCCTTATTATCAGCAACGATGATGTTGACGAGGCAGTAGGCATTTTGGATAAGGCACTCTCTAATATTGCTTAACCAGGTATTACTTTAACCACCAATTTATGAGATAATAGTAAAAATGGCAAGTAATATTCGCAGAATCGGCATATTAGTAGCTTTAACTGCAGTGCTGTTGTTTGGTGTTTTACTGGTAGCAGCTTCATATACCAACGTGGGTGTGACGGCTGGTATTGGAACCGAGGAGTGGTTACTATCTACGCCTGACCTTTCGGCGGTACCGGAGTCGGTGGTTAATGATGCCACTGTTATGGCTATGGAGCTGTTCGGGGATTATCAGGAGAAATACGGCGATTTTACCAACCAGTTATTGGCGACGTATGCCGAGGCTAAAGATAAGGACTTCGTGGTCATCTTTAACTCCGGTGGCTGGGGGTGGAATGTACCGGATAGGTCCCCGGGATGGAAAAGTATTATAACCGGTATTGAATTAGAATTAGATAGCCTGGGTTATGATTCGCTATTGTTGAACTATCAGCGGACTGATGAAAATCTGCGGGGAGTTGTTGATGAGTTCATGGAGGTGATAGACGTCTATCCATCCAAGGCAGAGAACCTGGCTTGTAGAGTGGAATTTCTTACCGCCCATATTCCTGACCTTAAAGTTATCGTCGCTGGTGAAAGTAACGGCACCGTTATTTCGGATGGTGCCATGAGTATCTTGCAAGATAATCCCCAGGTTTACAGTATTCAAACCGGTCCCCCTTTCTGGCACAAGTCTATTATGCTGGACAGGACACTGGTGCTGAATGATAATGGCATGATTCCTGATTCATTTAGCCGTGGCGAAATTGGTACCATGGCCTGGGCCAGCCTGAAGGATTTAATTGGTTTACCTCAGCCAGAAAGGGAATCGGGCAGGATACTGTTTTTTGTCAGGGCACCCGGGCATGACTACCGGTGGCAGTATCCCAATGTTTGTTCTCAGATTACCAACTTTATGAAGCAAAATTTCGGAATTAAACCGTCTTGACAGGGGGAGTTAAAAGTGTCGTCTAAAGTAGTCTTGGCTTATAGTGGCGGATTGGATACCTCGGTAGCCATCAGGTGGCTGAAGGAGAAGTATGGACTGGATGTCATTGCGGTTACCGTTGATGTGGGCAATGAACGTGATTTTTCCGCTATCAAGCAGAAAGCGCTTGATGTCGGCGCCATAAAAGTGCTGGTCATGGATGCCAAGGAGTTATTTGTCAATAATTTTGTCTTTCCGGCGCTGAAAGCCGATGCGCTGTACGAAGGGCAATATTCACTGGCTACAGCACTATCCCGGCCGCTGATTGCCAAACTCCTGGTGGATGCGGCACGGGCAGAAGGAGCTACGGTTTTGGCTCACGGGTGCACCGGCAAGGGTAACGACCAGGTAAGAATTGAGGTGGGCGTTCAAGCCCTGGCTCCAGATTTTAAGATTATTGCTCCCGCCCGGGAGTGGGGTATGACCCGGGAGGAGACAATTGCCTATGCCAAGCGCTATGGCATTCCGGTGCCGGTCACTGTTGCCAGCCCGTATTCTATTGATGAGAGTCTCTGGGGGAGGAGCATTGAGTGTGGGGTGCTGGAAGACCCGTGGGTTGAGCCTCCCGAGGATGCGTTTGCCTGGACAAAGTCACCCGGTGAGACACCCGATAAGCCTGAATATATTGAGATTGGCTTCGAGCAGGGTACACCGGTTACTATTGATGGGCAGAAGGTGGATGGTATTGCACTGATTCAGAAGTTGAATGAGCTGGCCGGCAGCCACGGGGTAGGCAGGGTTGACCATATAGAGAACCGGCTGGTGGGAATAAAGTCAAGGGAGATTTACGAGGCACCGGCGGCTACCGTGCTACTGCAGGCGCACCAGGCATTGCAGGCAATGGTTCTATCCAAGGAACAGTTACGCTTCAAGCAAAAGGTGGCTATGGAATATTCCGACCTCGTCTATAATGGCCTGTGGTTTACCTCGCTGCACCAGGACCTGGCTGCCTATGTTCAGTCGTCACAGCGTTTCGTCAGCGGGACAGTTAGGCTTAAGCTATACAAGGGGAGCTCCAGCGTGGTGGGGCGAAAATCACCCTTTTCACTGTACAGCCACGGTCTGGCTACCTACGATAAGGGTGATGAGTTTGACCAGAGCGCCTCGGCTGGCTTTATCCAAATCTGGGGACTGCCGGTTAAAACCCAGGCACAGACGCAGGGGACCAGCAGCTTAGAGGAAGACTAAAATGAGTCATATACGGGGTCGTTTCCAAAAGGCGGCGGATAAGGCAGTGGCAGAATATACCAGTTCAATTCCCTTTGACTGGCGTCTTTATCGTCAGGACATCGCCGGCAGCATTGCTCACGCCAGGATGCTGGCCAAGCAGGGTATAATCGCCTCAAGAGAGGCTGAGATTATTACTCAGGGGCTGGAGTCTATTAAAGAGGAGATAGCGCAGGGTAAATTCCAGTTCAAGGTGGAGATGGAAGATATCCATATGGCTGTTGAAGCCAGGCTTATTGAGAAAGTGGGGGAGGTCGGCGGCAAGCTCCACACCGCTCGTTCCCGGAATGACCAGGTGGCGCTGGACCTGCGCCTCTTTGCCAAGGAAGCAATCTCCGGGACACTGACCGGACTGAAGGAATTTCAGCGGGCTCTGGTTAGCATGGCTGAAGCCAACAAAGCCGTTATTCTGCCGGGATACACTCATTTGCAGTCGGCACAGCCGGTGCTGCTGGCCCATCACCTTTTGGCCTATTTCGAGATGTTGCAACGGGATGTTGACCGTTTTAATGATTGCCTGAAGCGCACTGATGTCATGCCCCTGGGCAGCGGTGCCCTGGCTGGTGTTGCCTATGATATTGACCGGGAGTTCCTGGCTGGCGAGCTGGGGTTCAGTCAGGTAAGCCGGAACAGCATTGATGCCGTCTCGGATAGGGATTTTGTTCTGGAATATGAAGCGGCTGCCAGCGTCTGCATGATGCACCTTTCACGGCTGGCTGAGGAGATTACGCTGTGGTCTTCAGCGGAGTTCAATTTCATTGAGCTTGACGAGGCTTATGCCACCGGCAGCAGCATTATGCCGCAGAAGAAGAACCCTGATGTGGCTGAACTGGCACGGGGCAAGACCGGCCGTGTTTACGGTCGGCTCATGGCTCTGCTGACCACAATGAAGGCTCTGCCTCTTGCCTATAATCGGGATTTGCAGGAGGACAAAGAGGGCCTCTTTGATACCGTTGATACACTGCTATCAACCCTGGAGGTGTTCGCCGGCATGGTGGCGACCCTGCGGGTTAAGGCGGAGAGGATGAGGCAGGCGGCTGAGCAAGGTTATATTCTGGCCACTGACCTGGCTGACTACCTGGTTGGGAAAGGGGAGGCTTTCCGCACTGCCCATGATATCGTTGCCAGGCTGGTAGCTTATGCTGCGGAAAAGGGTAAAACTTTCAGTCAACTCAGTCTTGATGAATACAAAGGGTTTTCGCCTTTATTTACCGAGGATGTTTATTCAGTTACCGTGGAATCTTCCATTGCCGCCAGGGATGTTGCGGGTGGTACCGCCCCGTCACGGGTGGAACAGGCGTTAGCTAATGCCCGGAAAATGATTGGCAAATAAAGTTTTAGAGGGACATAGCCCCTCTAAATAAGATATGTGGTAAAATATTAAAAAGGAGGTCAAACAGTTTTAGCTACTTTATGCTGGGTTCGCAGGCATCTGGTACACAGGTTGAGTCTTTTGAGTTGGCCGTCTATATTAAGCGTGGCCGGGTGAATATTGGGGACCCAGCGGCGGTTGGTATGCCGTTTGGAGTGGCTGACATTATGACCAAATTGTGGAGATTTCCCACACAAATCGCACTTCAATATGATTTCTCCTTTGACTATTAAATAAACTTATTGTAATATACCACTTAATACTAGCACAGCCAGGTAGGACTTATCAAGGATGGTACAAAATGAAGCAAATTAACTCTATCGGTGGCCAGGAGTTGAGGGAAATGTTCTCCGCGGCTACCGGCTGGCTGGAGAAGAGTTCTCCGGAGATTGATGCTCTGAATGTTTTCCCGGTGCCTGACGGTGATACCGGGACCAATATGTTGCTTACCATGCGTTCCACTATGGAGGAAGCGTATCGGGCTCCCGACCATAGTGCCTCGGCGGTGGCTCAAGCCATGGCTAAAGGGGCGCTGATGGGCGCCCGGGGAAATAGCGGCGTAATCCTGTCACAGATTCTGCGTGGTCTGGCACAGGGCCTGGCGGAAAAGGAGATATTTACCGCTATTGATTTGGTTAATGCTCTGCAACAGTCATCGGCGATGGCTTATCAGGGGATAAGCAACCCCGTGGAAGGAACTATCCTGACGGTGATGAGGGAGGTCGCTGAGGTGGCTCAGGCACAGGCTTCTGGAGGTGAGACCGATATGGTTGCGGTTATGGAGGTGGCGGTTGACGCTGCCAGTGAATCGGTGGCCAGAACCCCTTACCTTCTTGAGGTGCTGAGGGAAGCGGGAGTGGTGGATGCCGGGGGGCAGGGTCTGTATACCATCCTGGATGGTGCTCTCCGTTATCTTAAAGGCGAAACGGAACTGATGCGGTTCCGCAAGCCACAGATAGTCGTTAGCGAGCTGCCCGCCACCAAGCCAGCGCAAATGGTAGCTGATGAAGAAATACCGTATGGGTATTGCACCGAGTTTCTGCTCAAGGGAGAGAAGCTTATCCCGGATAAGATTAAAAAACGATTGGAGAAGAAAGGGGAGTCCCTAATCGTTGTTGGTGATAAGTCAGCGGTCAGGATTCATATCCATGCCCTGGACCCCGGTGATGTTATTACCTATGTAACCGGCCTGGGCACCGTGCATCAGGTATCAATTCGGAATATGGATGAGCAGCATCAGGACTTTCTGGAAATGCAGAAGGACAGGACACCGACGGCTGATATGGCTATCGTTGTGGTAGCCGCCGGGGATGGGCTTACTGAAGTATTCACCAGTCTCGGTGCGTCAGCCATTGTTCCCGGGGGTCAGACAATGAACCCGAGCACCAAAGATTTGCTCCACGCCGTTGAATCAGTAATTCCTGATAAAGTTATTATCTTACCAAATAATAAGAATATAGTGGCTACTGCCAATCAGGTCCAGTCTGTGACTTCAAAGACCATTGAAGTAGTGCCGGCGGAGACAATTCCGCAGGGAGTAGCCGCACTTTTAGCCTTTGACTACGAGGCGAATTTGACCACGAACGCCGAAATTATGAAAAAAGCAATATCAGCGGTAAGGACTATTGAAATTACTCGGGCTACACGCTCCACCAAGCTGGGTGGGTTGGAGATTAAACGGAAACAGCCCATTGGTATTCTGGATGGTGACCTTATCGCCGTGGGTAAAGATAACACCGAAGTTCTTAATCAGGTTTTAGCCAGGCTGGATTTGGGAAAAGCTGAAGTAGTTACCGTCTATTACGGAGCGGATACCGAGGCGGCAGAGGCAGAACAGATTGTCAGTAGTCTCAGAGAGCAGCATTCTCAACTGCAGGTTGAGTTAGTCCGGGGAGGTCAGCCCCACTGGAATTATATTATCTCTATTGAGTGATTAGGAGGGTGTTCAATGGCAGTCAAGATTGTTACCGATAGTCTATCTGATATCACCGATGACTTAGCCCAGGAACTGGGGATTACCGTAGTGCCGTTAACCGTATTTTTTGGGCACGAGTCCTTTCTTGACCGGGTTACCATTACCACGGATGAATTTTACCACAGATTGGCTCACGGTACTGTCTGGCCTAGTACCACGCAGCCCCCACCCGGCGATTTTATCAATGTTTACAACAAGCTGGCAAAGGAAACTGATGAAATTCTGGTGATTACCCTGTCCAGCAAGATGAGCGGCACCTATCAGTCGGCAATGCAGGCCAAGAATCTGATGGAGGGGAAATGCCGCATTGAAGTAATTGACTCACTAGAGGTGGCAATGGGTCTGGGGCTGGTAGCCATTGCGGCGGCTAAAGCTGTCAAGAATGGGGCAAACCTGGACGAGGTTGCCAGTTTGGTGCGTAAGGCTATGCCCCGGTCACATCTTCTGGCGTATTTTGACACCCTTAAATATCTGGCCAAGGGGGGGCGTATTGGCAAGGCACAGGGGATGCTGGGCGCAATGTTATCAGTAAAGCCAATACTCAATGTAAAGGATGGCGAGATGTCGCCGGTAACCAGGTTGCGGTCTAAAGCGGCGGGCATGGATTATTTATGCAATTTTGTAGCCAGCTTTTCCCATATTGAGGAGCTGGCGGTGGAGCATGCTACCACTCCTGATGTGGCAGATGAGCTGGTTGAGCGCTTCGGTTCATATTTCCCCAAAGAGCGTATTTACAGGTCAACGATCAGCCCGGTGGTGGGAACACATGCCGGGCCTGGTGCCATCGCGGTAACTGTTTTGGAGGCGGAAAAGGAGTAGTGCCAGTCAGGGTAGTTACTGATAGTAGCTCTGACCTTTCTCCCCAGGTGGCTCAAGAACTGGGGATTACTGTAGTACCCCTTTATTTGCATTTTGGGGATAAGGTCTACCGTGATGGGGTTGACATAAACCACGATGAATTTTACCAGAAGTTAGTGGATAGTCCTGTTCATCCCACTACCTCTCAGCCACCGCCGCTGGATTTTGCCGAGGTCTATAACGGACTTGCCAAGGAGACTGACGAAGTAGTTTCCCTCCACCTATCCAGCAAGACAAGCGGTACCTATAGCTCGGCATTGCGGGGCAAGGAGATGATTCGGGAAGGCTGCCGAATTGAGGTGGTTGATACTCTTTCCGTATCCATGGGTCTGGGGTTGATAGCGATGGCTGCCGCCAGATTAGCCAAAGCGGGTGAGAGTTTGCAGGGGGTAATGGATGAGATAAGCCAGGCAATTTACGCCACCCGTATCATTGGGCTTTTTGATACCCTGCGCTATCTGCTTCTGGGTGGGCGTATCGGCAAGGCTAAAGCCCTGCTGGGCACTCTGCTCAATGTAAAGCCGTTGCTTACCATGCGTGATGGAGAAATTTTACCACTCGGTATGGCTCGCACTCGTGCCAGAGGCGTGGAGCGCTTAATTGATTTTGTAAAAAGCGCATTGCATGTTCAGGAACTGGCTATTATACACAGCACCACTCCTGATGAAGCCAGTTCGCTTAAGGAGCGCATAGCTGCTTTCCTGGCTGAAGACAGGATTCACATCGCCAGATTGGGGCCGGCGCTGGGAGTTCATGGTGGTCCGGGCACTCTGCTCCTGGCTTTGAGGGAAAAGGCGAGCGGCGTTATGCAGGAGGCAAGGGAAGGTGAGCATCTAAAGAAGAAGTTTTCCTTACCTTCTTTATCTATACCTAAATTAAAATTTTCCTGTCCCGGATTATAGTTACCCGACTGTGGAAGATAGACATTGTCAATGAATGATGAATCGCTGCGTAAAATTCTTGAGCTTGAGCAGAAAAAGGGTTACGTGGATTCAGCGGTATTTGGTGGCCTTGATAAATTCCTCCGCAACCGGTCCGGTCAGACTCTGGAGTCAATAACTAATCCCCGTCTTTTAGGCCGTTTTCGTCGTCTGGTTAGCTGCAACTATGCCTCTTTGACCAAGCCGCAGCGCAAGGAATGGGTGAATGATGTGCTTGAGCTTCTGGCTGAGGCGGAACCCGGCGGGAAAAGGGGGAGTAAACTGCCGGCAAGTGGAAAAGTCCCTTTGACCAAAGCCAGGGCACCGGCGGCAAGCCGGTCATCTCCGCCGCCGGGAGGGTATAGTATTGATTCACCGATTACCATTACCAAGGGGATTAGCACCAGCCTGACTGCCAAGTTTGGCAAGCTGGGTGTGAAGACAATTCGAGACCTGCTCTATTTCTTCCCCCACCGCCATCTTGACTACAGTCAGAAGAAGTTTATCTCGCAGCTCAGCGAAGGGGAAGAGCAGACGATAGTAGCCAATGTGTGGCAGGCCCAGGAGACATTCCTGGGTGGCAGGCGGGGCACCGAAGCTATTGTGGGGGATGAGACGGGCAATGTCAGGGTGGTGTGGTTTAACCAGCCCTATCTGGCAAAGAAACTGCCAACCAACACCAGGATAGTTATCAGCGGGCGGGTAAGTCTGTTCAAGGGACGACATGTGTTTGAGTCCCCGGAGTGGGAGTTCGTGGAGGAGAAAGACCTGATTCATACCGGCCGTCTGGTCCCGGTCTATCCGCTTACTCAGGGATTGCGTCCCCGCCAGGTACGAAAGCTGATGAAAGGGGTTATTGACCAGTGGGCATGGCAGGTGGAGGACTTTCTGCCGGGGGAGCTGAGGGAAAGGCGTAACCTTCTGGCACTGCCGGAGGCGATAGGTCAGGCTCATTACCCGGAGGATGCGGCAACGAAGGACAGGGCAAGGGTCCGCCTGGCTTTTGACGAGCTCTTTCTTCTACAGCTGGGTGTGATGAGTCGGAAGCATGACTGGCAGGAGAGTCAGCCGGATAGTGTATTCAATATCGATAAGTCACTACTGGAAGCTTTTCTGAAGTCTTTACCTTTTGAGTTGACCGGAGCGCAGAAAAAGGCGCTCAAGGAGATACTGGCGGATTTGCAGAAACCGCAGCCGATGAGTCGTTTGCTGCAGGGTGAGGTGGGCAGTGGAAAAACAGTGGTAGCTGCTGCCGCTTTGCTGATGGCGATAGCTAACGGCTATCAGGCAGCCTTTATGGCACCTACCGAGATTCTGGCCGAGCAGCATTTCTATACCATAAGTGAGCTTCTATCCCGGGCAGGTGAGCCGGCGGAGAAGGATGCCTACCTGCGAAGTTACTCCGGGCTTTTACCCCGTCCTATCACTGTGGCGCTGCTTATCGGTGATATAAATCAAGCCAGGAAACAGGAACTCCAGCAACATATCCAGGCCGGTGATGTAGATATCGTTATCGGCACTCACGCTCTTATTCAGAAGGGGATGGAGTTCCATCATCTGGGTCTGGCGGTGGTGGATGAGCAGCACCGGTTTGGGGTTACACAGCGCTCGGCACTGCGGCAGAAGGGGTTCAAGCCCCATATGCTGGTGATGACGGCAACGCCTATCCCCCGGACCCTGGCTCTCACCATGTATGGCGACCTTGACCTGGCGGTTATAAATGAGCTTCCACCGGGCAGGCAGGTGGTGAAAACTAAATGGCTGGAGCCACGGCAGCGTGACAGCGCCTATGCCTTTTTGCGCCGTCAGGTGGCTGGCGGACGTCAGGCTTTTATCGTCTGTCCTCTTATTGAAGAATCGGAGGCTATCCAGGCTCAAGCAGCCGTGGCTGAACACCAGCGCCTGTCTAAAGAAGTCTTCCCCGACTTGAAGCTGGGCCTGCTTCATGGACGCCTGTCATCGGTGGAGAAAGATGAGGTAATGCACCGGTTCCGCTCCGGTGAACTGAATATACTGGTTTCAACGCCGGTGGTGGAGGTTGGTATTGATGTCCCCAACGCCGCGGTAATGCTGGTGGAAAGTGCTGACCGTTTTGGGCTCTCCCAGTTGCACCAGTTCCGAGGTCGGGTCGGGAGGGGGCAGGAGCAGAGCTACTGCATGTTGCTTGCCGATAATCCTTCCGAGGTAGCCATGGAGAGGCTTGGCATAATAGAAAAAAATCAGGACGGGTTTGCCCTGGCTGAGGAGGACCTGAGGTTGCGGGGGCCGGGAGAATTCTTTGGCACGCGGCAGAGCGGACTGCCTGACCTGCGTATGGCTAAACTTTCCGATGTGCCGCTGTTGGAGATGGCCCGCAGTGAAGCAATAAAGCTCTTTGAAGTAGACCCGGGTCTGGGGAGACCGGAGAATCGCCCTCTAGCTCAGGAGCTGGGGCGGGTCTGGCCGGAAGCCGGCGAGTGGAGCTAGCTAAGAAACAGACAGCTTACCTTTACAGTCTTCTTTTTTTGGGCTAAAATTAAGTACGACTTGAGCGGGAGTAGCTCAGTGGTAGAGCATCTGCTTCCCAAGCAGAGGGTCGCGAGTTCGAGCCTCGTCTCCCGCTCCATTTTATGAAGCTAAAAAAGCCCTTATGCAGTAATTAACATAAGGGCTTTTCGATTAAATGGCACTAATCAGATTTGGTGGTACCCTTAAAGTTCTCGGAGGGTGTGAAATTAATTAAGCATCATAAAGCCAAGGATCAAAAGGGGTTAGATGTTATCTGTCTCTTTGAGTAATTGGGGATCTCTGTACATTCCTAGGGTATCATAAGGAGAAGGATAATGTCTTTTTGCTTTCTTCAATATTTTAACGAAAGACAGATTCAAATCCCTACGAGTTACGGGAGGAAGTGCGTGTATTAATAAATCCTTCTTGCTAGAGGCCTGTTTTAGAGCTTGATATTCACGTATAACAATCCTGTCTTTCCTCATATATGCTTGTGAATCTTTAGCCAAAGCTTTTATATAGTCCTCAGTGATACTATGGTCAAAGTATAAGACTTGGTCTGCGTTTATGAATTGAAATATGTTTATCTCATCAATATCTTTAGGATTAGATATATTTATTACAGAATCTCTTCTATTACCTACACGGTAAACATTATCATCGTAGAACATTAAACAGACATCTGGGCTTATGCTGAGCAGTATTTGCAGTCCTTTGCAAGCAAAGCCAACATGCGACCGAGTATATTCCTTTGAATAATACTGGTTGTGCTTTATCACAGGATTATCCGAAGTAATAAACTTACGATCAATATTGCTAAAAAGAAGCCTACAATTCAGGTCTAATGAGATAATACAGCATTGTTTCAATGAGCTTAGTGCAATAATGGGAGCCTCTTTAGTCTCGACCTTAAAAGCATCGAGATATTTTATTATATAGGGATCTCCTTTAGATACGGTCTCAATCACCTTGTTAGACATTTCGTTCATCGTATCGGCTACGTATCTAGTTCTTTGTGAAAGTGATATTAAAAACAGAAGTAAATATCTATAATCATCAGTTTGTTTTTTCGGAATTGTCCCTCGCTTGAGTATTTGAGATATGATGCCAGCTACGCTGCCCTCAAGATCTGCTAAATCGTTTTCTAAAGTAAGATCTTTACCATAAAAATAGTCGCAATAAGATTGGTTTTTCAGATTACCGCATGGGATATATTTCATTGGATCTGTTACGAATATTCCAATGGTTTTATTATCGTTTTGAATAGAGAAATTTCTTAGATAAAAACGCGGAATAAAATGCTGCTTTTTCTTCTCAGTCATAAGCCTTAAACCATTATAATACCGCAGCGATATATTACACCTAGAGGGACTATGAATCAACCACAATTGAACTGCACCGGAATGCGGAATCAGTCGGTAAAAACGTAGCCTCCTTTTTTAAGGTAGGAGTAAGAGGCAATCAGGGTAAAGATAATCGCCAGGTACATAAGGGCACCAAGCAGCAGACTTGAACCTATACCAAGAATGCCCACAGCCAGCGTTGACATCTGAACGGAGTATGTGACCCTGGCTATCTGGGTGGGAGATGGAAATTCCATCGCGCGATTGCGCTGCTTCCACATAAAAGTAAATACCCCCGCCAGCACGGTGATATCTGCAGCTATCACAATCACCGCATAAGGGTAGGGATTGAAAGGCATAAGGCCAGCCGTCCGTTGCCAGAGACCCCCGGCTATGGATAGAATCAAGGTGGGAGTCATTAGCACCCGGTCAGCGACCAGGTCAAAAAGTGCTCCGGCCAGAGTTGATTGCCCCAATCTGCGAGCCAGGAGGCCATCCAGTCCGTCAGTAGCCCAGGCGACAACGAGCAAAATGCCAGCCCAGGTAATTCCGGTTACGTCTGCCTGAATCAGGAGCATGGCGATAATTACAGCCAGGACGACACGTGCCGAGGTGATAGCATTGGGAACGTTAAAGCGCCATGACAGTGCCTGCTCTATCGAATCACTCATAGGCTACAATCCTGCAGGGAGGGGATACTTCTCCGCGCTGTTTTTATAGAGCAGAATAGCACGATATAGAGATGCCTGTCAAAAGAGAGCCGTTCGCAGTTGTAAATTACGAGCCTATTGGCGAGATGAGAGCGGCTAAATAATTATAAAGTTTTATTTAAAAATGTTAGTCTACGGCTTTACCTGGTGCTATAATATGCAGGATAGCGGTACAGGTTCAAAAGTAGATAATCCCGATACTTATAATTAAGTGGTCGTGGATTTTATAGAGGAGTTGTCATTAAGAAACCCGGCTTTCGCTCATCTATTTCTGGGTTGCTGGTACTTTTTGTGCTTGCCCATTTTGTACATCACCTGCTAGCAGCACTGCTGACCCCGCTTTTGCCATTCATCCGTGACGAGTTTGCTCTTGACTATACTCAGGTGGGGTTGCTGGTATCAGCATTTACTGTGGCATATGGTCTCAGTCAGCTGCCGGCGGGGTGGCTGGCTGACCGAATTGGCACCCGCACGGTAATAAATATCGGCATCACCGGAGTGGCATTAGCTGGACTGTTGGTCGGTCTTTCGACAACCTATGTTATGCTGGCTGTTTTCCTGGTACTGCTGGGAGTAACGGGTGGTGGCTATCACCCGTCTTCCTCCCCGCTTGTCTCGGCAACAGTTAAGCCGAAGAACCGGGGGCGGGCGCTGGGACTCCACCAGACCGGCGGTGCTGCCAGCTTTTTCTTGACACCACTGATTGCGGTAGGTATTGCTACTGTTCTGGGCTGGCGTGGTTCATTCATCTTGGTCTCTATTCCTACTTTTATGTTTGGAATAGTGTTTTACGTGTTGCTGAGGAGGTGGGGATATAAACAAAAGACCGAAGCAGAGATGCACGCTGAGCCTCAATCAAAAGTAACTTCCACGGGTAGTTTGCGCCGGCTGGTAGCGCTTATGATTCTGAGTACCTTCAACTTTGCGCTGATTTTTTCCGCAATATCTTTCGTCCCGCTGTTTGTCGTTGACTACTTGAAGGGTAGCGAGGAAGCTGGAGCTGCCATGTTAGCTCTCATCTATTCTGGCGGAATCTGGGCAGGACCTCTGGGCGGTTACCTTTCCGACCGTCTGGGAAGAGTACCGGTACTGGTGGTGACTTGTCTCATCTCCGGGCCGGTCGTTTATCTGCTGAGCCTGGCACCATTCGGCTGGAGTCTTTCGGTAGTATTGATTGTCACCGGCATGGTTATGCATATCCCGATGCCAGTGTCAGAGGCTTACATTGTTGGTCATATCCCGGAGCGCCGCCGCTCAACGGTACTTGGTATCTATTTCTTTCTCGCCAGAGGTGGCCCCGGCATTATTACGCCGGTAATAGGTTATATCATTGACCGTTATAGCTTTTATGCCGGTTTTACTGTTGTGGGCGTGGCACTGGTGGTGCTGACTCTTGGCTGTGCCACTTTGTTATGGAAAAGCCGGGACTGAGCGCTTCTTAAATCTCCGTTATTCCTTCTTTATCCCAAAGTAACTATGTTTCCCATAGGTTGTTGTCAAACTAGAAATGCTGGGTCGCATTGGGCTATAATTAGTCATTGCGGTGATTCAAAATCAGCCCTGGCAGGGAGAGGTATTTTGGACGCAGAGAAACTGAAAGCCTCAGTTATAAATGATATAGACACCCGCCGTAATCAGCTTAATGATTTGAGCCTGAAGATACACTCAAACCCTGAGCTGTCTTTGCAGGAGTTCAAGGCAGCGGCCTGGTTGGCGGAGTGTCTGAAGGAAAACGGCTTCGCTATAGAGTCGGGTATTTGTGAACTGCCGACTGCTTTCAGGGCGAGTTATGGAAAGGGGAAGCCGGTTATTGCTATTCTGGCGGAGTATGATGCCTTGCCTAAACTTGGGCATGCCTGTGGTCATAACTTGATTGCCGCCAGCGCAGTAGCTGCCGGGGTAGCTTCCAAGCTGGCTGTTGACCGTTTCGGAGGAAGCGTTCTGGTTATGGGAACGCCGGGAGAGGAGAAGCAGGGGGGTAAGGCAATGATGGTTAACCGGGGTGCCTTTGAGGGTGTGGATGTGGCAATGATGGTGCACCCGGGGGTGGTAAACACAGCTACTACCCAACTCCTGGCTTTGCACACCCTGCGGGTTGAATTCTTTGGTAAAGCGGCTCATGCTGCTTCCCGACCGGAAGAGGGCATCAATGCCCTGGAAGCAATGCTGCAGTCGTTTACTGCCATTAACTCGCTTCGGCAGCATATTAAGGATAAAGCCCGCATTCACGGCATTATCACTGATGGTGGTGAAGCGGCTAATATTGTCCCTGCCCACAGTGCCGGGGACTTCATAGTGCGTGCCGAGGATGACCAATATCTTGATGAACTGAAGCAGAGGGTTATAAACTGTTTTACCGGCGCCGCGGCTGCCAGCGGTGCCAGGCTGGAATATAAGTGGGGCGAGGTACGTTATGCCTCGTTACGTAGTAATTTAACCCTGGCCCGGCTGTTCAGGCGGAACATGCAGTCGCTGGGTCGTAAAATGCATCTCAATGACCCTGAGCGTAGTTCTATAAGCAGTGACATGGGTAATGTAAGTAAGGTGGTGCCCGGCATTCATCCCCTGGTAGCTATAGCCCCGGCTGAGGTGCTGGGTCATTCTCCTGAGTTTGCCTCGGCTTCTGCTTCAGAAGACGGACTCCGTGGGCTTCTTGATGCAGGTAAAGCAATGGCGATGACGGTGGTTGACCTGCTGGCTAATCCTGAAATGGTTGCCATGGCTAAAGAGGAATTTGATAAAGGGAAATAACAACCCAAGGAGGGTTGGTGAAAGTATATCTGGGTATTGATGTTGGTTCGGTAACTACCAAGTTTGTGGTGCTTGGTGAGGGTGATGAGCTGATTGCCAAGCTCTATCTGCCGACTCATGGTCAGCCCGTTGGCATGGTGCAGCAGGGACTGAAGCAGCTCAGGCGGCAACTTCCTGAGGATGTTGAGATTTGCGGTGTGGCTACCACCGGTAGCGCCCGCTACCTGGCTGGAGTTATCGTTGGTGCTGATTTAGTCAAAAATGAGATTACCTGTAACGCACTGGCGGCACTGCACTACATTCCTGAGGTGCAGACTGTCATTGAAATTGGCGGACAGGACAGCAAGATTATCATTATCAGAAACGGAATGGTAACTGACTTCGGTATGAATACCATCTGTGCGGCTGGCACCGGCAGCTTCCTGGACCACCAGTCGGCGCGTCTCAATATGAGCCGGGAAGAATTTGCTCAGCGGGCGCTGGATAGTGACACGCCAGTCCGCATTGCCGGGCGCTGTACTGTTTTTGCCGAGTCGGACATGATTCACAAACAACAGACGGGACACCGAGTTGAAAATATTATCTATGGGCTATGTCAGGCGTTAGTTCGCAACTATATCAGTAGCGTTGGCACCGGCAAGGATATTCAGTTGCCAATAGTATTCCATGGTGGAGTCGCCTTTAACCGCGGTATAGTGAAGGCACTCCAGGAGGAGCTTGATACCGAAGTCATTGTCCCCCGAAACCACGAGGTCATGGGAGCAATTGGCGCTGCCCTGCTGGTGCATGAGGAGATGGTAAGCAGTGATAATATCAGCCGGTTCGCTGGATTCGGCATAAGTGATGTAAAATATCATGTCTCTTCATTTGAATGTAAATCCTGTCCCAGCTTATGTGAGATAGACCAGCTTTTGATAAATGACACGGTGCTTGCCCGGTGGGGTGGGCACTGTGACGTGTGGGAGGAATCCCGTTAGCCGGTAATCATAAATTAGGGAGTTGATGGTGATTGCTGTTGATGCCGTCGGTGGCGACTATGCCCCTCATGAAATAGTGAAGGGAGCGGTGAAAGCGGCGCAGGAATATGGTGTGGAGATTGGTCTGGTGGGCCGGAGAAGCATGCTTCATGTGCTGATGGGTCGTCAACTGGATAAAGCTGGCTTGACTATTATAGATGCTAGCCAGACCATTGACCCCCATGAGTCGCCAATGAAGGCGATTCGCAGCAAACCGGACTCATCAATAGTAGTTGGGGTTAACCTGGTGCAGGAAGGCAGTGCTTCTGCCTTTGTGTCTGCCGGTAATACCGGGGCGGTGCTGGGTGCAGCACTGCTCAGTTTAGGTAAGGTGGAAGGCATTGAAAGGCCGGCAATAGGTTGTATCTTTAACATTATCCCATCTAACCCGGTCATTCTTATTGATGCTGGTGCCAATGTTGAGTGCCGACCAAGCCATCTGGTTCAGTTTGCCCAGATGGGTGCTCTCTACAGCCAGCATGTGCTCGGCATCAGTATGCCTCGGGTTGCCCTGCTCAGCAACGGTGCTGAGGAAGGCAAAGGGAGTCGCCTGGTTCAGGAAAGTTACCAGCTTCTTAAGAAGACAGCTAATATAAATTTTACTGGCAGTGTGGAAGGTCAGGACATATTTAAGGTGACCGCTGATGTCATTGTTACCGATGGCTTCACCGGGAATATAGTGCTCAAGACAATTGAGGGGCTAAGTGAAACTTTCCTGAGTTCAGCCAAGCAAGCCGGGCACATCTTTTCCAGTGCCTATCGCCTCCGTGCCCGCGACCTGCTTCGCGATATGGGGTTGGGTGCCTGGATTCAGAGAATGGATTTCAGGGAATACGGTGGAGCATGTCTTCTCGGGGTAAACGGGAATGTTGTCATTTCTCACGGTCGAAGTCAGGCTAAGGCAATTAAAAATGCCATTGGCCTGGCCAGGCAAATGGCAGAACGAAATATCTCACAGATAATTAAGGAGGAAATCCATGGGTAAACCAATTGCGGTTGATGGCAGTAACTTTGACCAAATCGTGCTACAGGCAGAGACGCCGGTACTGGTTGATTTCTGGGCGGATTGGTGCGGACCGTGCCGCATGGTGGCGCCAGTAGTAGATGAACTGGCGGAAGAATATGAAGGCAGGGTAACCTTTGCCAAGGTGGATGTTGACCAGAATCCAAAGACGGCCAGCAAGTATGGTATAATGAGCATTCCCACTCTGCTTGTTTTCAATAACGGGAGTCCCATCACCAACATAATTGGTTTTAGACCTAAGGCTGAACTGAAGAAAAGTTTGGATGCTGTCCTTGAATAAACAGGATATTAAAATCGCTATTGTGGATGATAGCCAGGTTGAGAAGTGTGATGCCGGCTGTGGGGTAAACTGGGCTTCAGCCGAGGCGGTTACTCTGGCTGGCCAGAGGATTAGAGACAGGTTTGGCGATAAGGTAAAACTGGACTACATTGACCTGTCCAGTCCGGCAAATAGTCACCATGCCCTGGAGTTGAAGCAGAGAATCAGGGACTTATCTTTACCAATACTGGTTATCAATGGTGAACCCCGGATTTCAGGACAGTTTGATATTCGCCTGCTACTGGATGCTATTGATGCCGAGATGGAAATGAAACTATAATCTGTAAGATAGAGGCGATAGTGATGGCTGATAAGCGATACGATGTGGTTATTATTGGTGGCGGTCCGGCCGGGCTCACTGCTGGGCTCTATGCCTCAAGAGCCAGGCTGAGTAGCCTGCTTATTGAAAAAATGGCAGCGGGGGGCTGGGTGGTAAATGCCGGATTGGTGGAGAACTATCCTGGCTTTCCGCAGGGAATCGGCGGTCTGGAACTGGCGGATTTGATGAGTGAGCAGGCAAAAAAGTACGGACTGGAAGTGCTGCTGGCTGAGGTTACCGGTCTTGAGCTTGAAGAAGGGCAGAAGATAGTCAAGACCAGCGAAGGAGATTTTGCCGCCAAAGCGGTAATTATCACTGCTGGCTCCGACAGGGTGAAATTGAATGTGCCCGGCGAAGAGGAGTTTACCGGTAGAGGAGTTGCTTATTGTGCCATCTGCGATGCGGCTTTATTCAGGGACAAGCCGGTGGCTGTGGCTGGGGGTGGCAATGCGGCGATTAGTGAAGCCCTTGAGCTCGCCAAGTTTGCTTCTAAGGTGGTGGTGATACACCGCCGCCAGCAGCTGCGGGCTGCCCGCATTTTGCAGGAGAGGGCATTTGCCGAACCAAAAATTGAGTTTTTGTGGGACACCGTCGTTGAGGAGATTGAGGGTGATAATGTAGTTAAAAGCCTCAGGCTCCGTAATGTGGTCAGCGGAGAGAAATCGGTGCTTGATATATCCGGAATCTTTGTCGCTCTGGGGTTTATACCGAATACAGCTTATCTTAAAGGGGTTTTACCTCTGGATGAGGCTGGCGCCATCATTACTAATGAGAAGATGGAGACCGGAGTGCCCGGCATTTTCGCCGCCGGCGATATACGCTCCAGCTCTATTCGTCAGGTCGTTGCTGCGGCTGGCGATGGCGCGGTTGCGGCTATCTATGCAGAAAAGTTCATCGTCGGACAGCATTAATTTATTTGTTAAAAATATTTTTGGTTTTTCTTTCCAAATTCTTGACCCCTCTCTTGGGGTTGGTTGTCTGGTGAAGTATAATTACTACAAAATAGGAGAAAAGAATGAAGGTTGTTTTCTTGGAAGATGTGCCCAATGTGGCTGAAGCTGGTGAGATGAAAGAAGTGGCTGACGGCTATGGCCGGAACTTCCTCATTCCCAGGAAGCTGGCGGTATTAGCCGATGCGCGCGCGGCTGGCATATTGGAGGCGCAGCTTAAAAAGAGGGCTCGTCTTCAGGCTGAAACTGAAGCCGAGATGAGGGAACTGGCCGGTCAGCTGGAAGGCAGGGAAGTTATCCTGAAAGCCCGGAGCGGGGCTAAGGGTCAGCTCTACGGTTCAATTACCAATGCCGATATTGCTGATGAACTGGAAAAGAGTGCCGGTGTGGTTGTTGATAAGAAGAAGATTGAGTTGACTGAGCCGGTACGTAAGGTCGGCAGCTATGATATAGACATCAGGCTGAGTGGGAATATAATACCCAAGATAAAACTTACCATAG
Source organism: Dehalococcoidales bacterium (assembly GCA_035529715.1). Classification (GTDB taxonomy): domain Bacteria; phylum Chloroflexota; class Dehalococcoidia; order Dehalococcoidales; family RBG-16-60-22; genus DATKWF01. The sequence goes on from DATKWF010000113.1 coordinate 21,771, forward strand.
TTGAGGAAGAGGAGAAGAAGGAAGAAGGGAAGGAAAAGAAGGAAAAGAAGGAGAGCAAGGTGGGGGAAACTAAAGAGAAGGTGACGGAGGAGAAAGAGGAAGCGAAGAAGGAAGAAGGAAAGGAAAAGAAGGAGAGCAAGGCGAAGAAGGCTAAAGAGAAGGTGACGGAGAAGAAAGAGGAAGCGAAGAAGGAAGAAGGGAAGGAAAAGAAGGAGAGCAAGGCAAAGAAGGCTAAAGAGAAAGTGACGGAGAAGAAAAAGGAAGCGGAGGGAAAAGAGGAGACAGCCTAGGGTGTATAACGAAAAGTTGCCGCCGCATGACCTTGATGCCGAGGAAGCCGTAATTGGCTCACTACTGATAGATGGCACCGCAATATACAAGTCCGCCGTCTTTCTAAAGTCGGCGGACTTCTATCATGAGCAAAACCGGTGGCTGTACGGGGCATGCCTGTCGCTCTACCAGCGCAGTGAGGCGATAAACCAGATTACGGTAGCTCAAGAGCTGGCGAGAGAGGGGAAGCTGGAAGCCTGTGGCGGTGCCGCCTACCTGAGTCACCTGATATCTATATGTCCTACTTCTCTTGATATTGAGCACTACGCTCAGATTGTTTACCGCCTGTCGGTAATGCGCGGACTAATTAGCGCTGCCGGCCAGATTGCGAACATTGGCTATGAGTCTGGCCCAGACGTTGAAGCCAGCCTTGGTCGGGCAGAGGATGCCCTGTTTAAGTTGCGTCGGGGACAGGGTGACCGCGATTTGACGCATATTCGCAAGGTGCTGGACAAGTACTTTGAAGTGGTTCCGGCATCACTGGAAGCACGTCCTGAGGCGTTGCCCTACGTGTCCTCGGGTTATGCCGGGCTGGATGAGTTTCTGGGCGGATTTCAGCGTTCTGACCTGATTATTGTTGGTGGCAGGCCCAGCATGGGTAAGACAAGCCTGGCGCTTAACATTGCCCGGAATGCAGCTGTGGAGCAGAAGGCATGCGTGGCTCTGTTCAGTGTGGAGATGGCACGGGATTCGCTGGTCTTGCGACTGCTGTCTGGTGAATCCGGGGTCAATTCACGAAGGGTCCGTCTGCATACCGAATATGACACAAAGAGGGAAGATGATAGCCGATGGGAGGATGAGGAAAGGCGGGTTATGGAGGCTACCGGTGTCCTTTCAGAGACCTCAATTTATGTTGATGATACCCCTATGCTCCGTATGGGAGAGATGCGTGGTAAAGCCCTAAGGCTGAACTTTGAGCGTGATATAGACCTCATTATCGTTGATTACCTGCAGTTGATGCAGGGAGACAGAAGGGTGGACAACCGGGTTCAGGAGGTCAGTGAGCTCTCTCGTTCTCTCAAGGGACTTGCCCGTGAGCTTAATGTACCGGTGCTGGCGGTATCACAACTCAGCCGCGCCCCGGAGGGACGTGCGTCACATGAACCCCAGCTTTCCGACCTGCGTGAAAGCGGTAGTATTGAGCAGGATGCTGATGTTGTTCTGTTTATCTATCGTGAAGAGTATTATTCCCCTAATGAGACTGAATGGGAGAACCTGCAGCATGCCGGCAGGGAATATCCAAGAGAGCAAGCTGATATCATAATTGCCAAGCACCGCAATGGCCCCACCGGCCGGATAAAATTGCGCTTCCGGCATGACCTTGCCCGATTTGAAAACATTAGCAGTGGAGAGCCGAGTCTATTATAAAGTATTTATACTCCGATTAGAGTTTACATAACTGGGCTAGAAAGTATTAGAAAGTACTGAGAGCTAAGTTTACTATGGAGCAGTTTAAGGGTTTTCCAGCCAGGATGGATTTTACTTCCATACCCAACCTTTTCTTCAGTTCGTTGCTGCCCCAGATTGACGACATGGCTGAGTTAAAGACCACCCTGAACATAATGGCGACACTTTACCGTAAGCGGGGCTATCCCCGCTTTGTTACTTATAATGAGCTGCTGGGGAAAGCCAGCCTGATGAACAGCTTGAAGGGGATGGATAAGCCGCCGGATGAGGTATTGCGTGGCGCTTTAGAGATGGCTGCCCGGCGGGGGACTGTTATCCATGTGGCATTGGATAGAGACGGAGTTCCCGAAGATATCTATTTTCTCAATACTGATTCTGACAGGCAGATTGCAGGTAAGGTTCAAAACGGAGAGCTAAAGTTAAGCGGTCTGAAAGCTAAAAAGCAAACGTATGTTGAGACAGAGGAGCAACCCGATATTTTTACCCTTTATGAGCAGAACATCGGGATGCTGACTCCTATGATTGCCGAGGAACTGCGTGAGGCAGAGAAGCTCTACCCTGAAGCCTGGATTAGGGATGCCATTAAAGAGGCGGTTGCTCTCAATAAGAGAAACATCAGGTATATTGTCCGGATCCTGGAGCGCTGGTCAGCGGAAGGTAAATTTGATGGAACATATCGGCGATATTCTAAGACAGACCCAGATAAATACATCAAAGGCAGATACGGACATATCGTCCGGCGCTGAGGAAGAGCCCTCACCGGGGGCAAACTGCCCGATTTGCAAAGGAGCGGGGGTTGTTCATCCGCTTTTGCCTTCGGGTAAACCGGATTTTAGTCGGGTGGTTACCTGCCGCTGTGTCCAGAAGGAATTGAAAAAGGAGCAGCAAGCCCGCCTGCAGCGATATAGCAACCTCGGTGTGCTGACTCGCCTCACCTTTGATAATTTGCTTCCCAAGGGGAGGAGTGGTAACCCCGTTAGTCAGGAGCAGTTTAGTCGTGCTTATGAGGCGGCCAGGGCTTTTGCCGCCGAACCTCAAGGGTGGTTCGTCCTGAGCGGTCCCAGTGGCTGTGGCAAGACACACCTGGCAGTAGCCATCGCCAGTGAGCGCCTCAGCCATGGTTACCCGGCTTTTTACATTACCGTGCCTGACCTTCTGGACCACCTGCGTTCCGCTTACAGTCCGGGGAGCGAGATGCCGTATGATGAGTTCTTTGACCAGGTGCGCAATGCGCCGTTACTGGTCCTGGACGATTTGGGCGCCCAGACCAGCACGCCCTGGGCCAAGGAAAAACTTGACCAGTTGCTCACTTACCGCTTTAATCGCGAACTGCCCACGGTGATTGTTACCATCGTTCCTTTTGACCGCCTGGAGGAAAGGCTTTATAGTCGTCTGACCGACCCCCAGCTGAGCCAGGTCTACGGGCTTGAGGAAAAACCTTCGGCAGCAGGCTATAGCGGTGGTCTTGAGCTGGCACTGCTGAAGAGCATGACCTTTGAGAAGTTTGATTATAAGCGGGCTAACCTGCCACCGGAACAGCGTGAGAATCTGGAGCGTGTCTTTCGCGAGGCGCTTAACTTTGCTCAATCAGCTGAAGGCTGGCTGGTATTAATGGGAGCTACTGGCTGTGGTAAGACTCACCTGGCGGCGGCTATCGCCAATTATCGCCAGCAAAATGGGAACCCAGCCTTATTCGTCGTCGTACCTGAGTTTCTTGACCATCTGCGCTCTGCCTTCAATCCGGAGAGTCGGGTATCCTATGACCAGCTCTTTGAAAGTGCCAAAAAAGCCCCGTTACTTATCCTGGATGACTTCGGTGAACAGTCAACCACTCCCTGGGCACAGGAAAAGCTCTACCAGGTAATTAACTATCGCTATAATGCCCGACTGTCAACTGTGATTACCACTACCTGCTCACTGGATGAAATGGAGAGTCCTATTACCTCTCGGTTATCCGACCCCCGTCTCAGTCTGGTGCTTAATATAATGGCACCTGACTACCGGACTGATGTGAACTCGGGACGGAAGAGAGTGCCCCGGGGAGACAAGAGAGGGCGCGGGGCCAGATAGTATCTCCTAAGTTAGGAGCTTCTCTACGAAGAAGGGCAACCGTATGGTTGCCCTTTAATATTTCTTAACAGTCCACATCAACTTAGCGCCTGAGGAAGCATTTTCTGCTACAGTCTATCTTTCAGATTTCGGCGCAGCAACATCTGGCGCCAGCTACCTGCCTTGGTATGCATCTCTTTTATTCTCGGTATATACTTTATCAGGGGGAACAGCAGTATGGCTACGGAGAAGACTATCAGTGCCACCGAATGATATTTCAGCCAGGCAAGAAAGGGGAAACAGAGGAAAGCCAGACTGTAGCTGAGGGTTGGGTAGCGTGTCAGTAGCAGGCTGATTAAAAAGATGGCAAGGTAGACGGGGATTCCCCAGGGCATGAGGAAGATAAGGACACCGATACAGGTGGCGCCTCCCCTCCCGCCGTGGAACTTGAGGAATATGGGAAAGCCGTGGCCGACTACAGCCACCGCCCCGGCAATTATCTGGGCTACCATGGGTACTCCCAGCCAGCGAGCCAGAGCAACGGCAGCTACTCCCTTACCTATATCTAATGCCAGAACCATCAGCCCTTCGGCAAAGCCTACCTTGTAGAATACGTTCATAGCGCCCATGTTTCGGCTGCCTATTTCACGAATATCTGTCCCTTTCCTGAGGCGACAAATGATATAAGCTGAAGGGAAGGAGCCGATTAAATAGGCGCATATTATGGCGATAGCAATATAAAGGATTTGATTATTCATTTGTCTTCCCGCCTTGTTTTGACGGTGCGAAGTCCTGGATGTTCAGGCGGAGTTGCTCCTTTCCACGCCACCGGTCTATTTCCAGATTATACACGATATCAAGAGGTGAGACTACCTCTGCCTGATATTTGCCTGACCCGAAGGCAACCCCGTCCCACATTGTACCGCCTTGCCTGAGTTTCAGCCTGAGGTGGCCGTTATTATTGCCCATAGTGCGACAATCAATAACCTCTACTCCACGACTGAGGAAGGCAGGCAACGGATTGCCGCGACCAAAGGGAGCTAACTGTTGGGCTATCTGGAAGGTATCTCCAGCCATCTCAGGCAGAGTAACCAGAGCATCAATATTCAGGCAGGGTCGGAGGTCAGCTTCAGCCAGTTGTGCGGTTGCCAGTTCTGAGAGGATTTGCTTCACTTTAGCCAGGTTTCTGGTCGGCAGGGTAAAACCGGCGGCCTGCGAGTGCCCACCAAAGTAGGATAGCAGGTTGTGGCACTGGTTCAGGGCAGCAATGATATTGAATTCAGGTATACTGCGGCAGCTGCCACTGCTTATCTTTTCGCCGGTTTTAATAACGATTGCCGGGCGGTAGAATTCCTCCGATAGTCTGCCGGCGACCAGTCCGGCAATGCCGATGGGATAGTCCTTATCACCGGCGACCAGCAGCGGTGAAATCCCGGTTGCCAGAACCTGTTCTCTCGCCTTAGCCAGGTTGGTGACGGTTAGTTTTTGTCTTTCCGTATTCTTTTGCTCCAGCCATTTAGCCAACTGGTACGCTTCCTGTGGTGAGTCTGTCATCAGTAATTTATAGCTGGCCATGGCATGTCCCAGTCTGCCGGCGGCATTCAGGCGGGGGGCTATCACCCAGGAGACACTTTCGGCATCAAGACTGCCCGTATCCAGTCCGGTCTGGGTTATTATTTCCTTGACGCCGAGTCGTGGCGCAGAATTCATCAGCTTCAATCCCTCTTTAACCAGGTAGCGGTTTTCGCCGATTAGCGGCGATACATCAGCAATTGTGCCCAGAGCCGCCAGGTCCATCAGCTTTTCCAGGTATTTTTCTTTGCCAAGGCTCTGGAACAAAGCCTGAAGCAGTTTGAGAGCCACGCCGACGCCAGCCAGTTCTGAGAATGGATAGGCTGAATCGGGCAGCTTGGGGTCGACCACGGCAACGGCAGCGGGCATTTCAGACAGGGGGGTGTGGTGGTCGGTGATGATTACATCAAGCCCCATCCTTTTTGCCTTCTCAACCTCAGGCAGGCTGGTAATACCGCAGTCAACGGTAATAACCAGGCTGATGCCCTGTTGGTGAAGGTTTTCCAGAGCGGCCTTTTTCAGGCCGTAACCTTCCGTCAGGCGGTGTGGTATGTAGGGGGTGGCCTTACTGCCCAGAGTTGAGAGACCCTGGACGAGCAGGGCAGTGGCGGTTATGCCGTCGGCATCATAGTCGCCGTAGACAGCGATTTTTTCACCGGAGAGTAAAGCCTGGTAAATTCTGGCTACCGCCTGGTGCATATCGGACAGGAGGAAAGGGTCGCTGGAAAGACTCTTATCAGCAGTGATGAAGGACTTTAATTGCTGCGGTTCGCTGAGGCCGCGATTGTACAGGAGCTGAACTATGAGTGGAGGAAAGCCTGAGGCGTTAACCAGATTTTTATCTGGAACTGGCGGCAGAAGATTCCAACGACTATGGTTCAAGCTTATGCCTCAGAATATTCTCGTAAAATCAGGATTGAATTATGCCCCCCGAAGCCAAAGGAGTTGGACATGGCAGTGGTAACTTTTACCTGGCGAGCCACATTGGGCACGTAATCTAAATCGCACTCAGGGTCGGGGTGGGTGAGGTTTATGGTCGGTGGTATAATCCCATTTTGGATAACCATAGTGCAGATTGCTGCCTCAATGGCTCCAGCACAGCCGATGAGATGGCCTGTCATTGATTTTGTGGAGCTTATTGGAACGCGGTAAGCATAATCACCGAAAACGTTTTTTATGGCTCTGGTTTCCGTCAGGTCATTCAGTGGAGTAGAGGTGCCGTGGGCATTGATGTAATCGACCTCTGTGGGAGCAATTCCTGCCTTTTCCAGGGCGATTTGCATGGCTCTGCCCGCAACCTTACCATTTTTAGCCGGTTGGGTAACGTGGTAGGAATCAGCGGTAGCGCCATAGGCGATAACTTCGGCCAGGATATCGGCTCCTCGCTTCTGAGCACGGGCAAGATTTTCCAGAATAAGAATGGCAGCTCCTTCGCTGAGAACAAAACCATCACGTTCCGCATCAAAAGGTCGGGAAGCCAGTTTGGGTTCATTATTTCTTGTGGAAAGGGCTTTGGCGGCGTTAAAGGCAGTAACGCCTATCGGGTTTATTATTGCCTCGGTGCCGCCAGCTATCATTACCTGAACATTACCATGCTTGATGAGTTCATAGGCAGCGCCGATGGCGTCTGAACCACTGGAGCAGGCTGAGGTGATACAGAGGTTTGGCCCTTTGACCCCCAGTGCAATTGATACCTGCGCGGCGGCGATATCGGATATCATCATTGGGACCAGGAACGGGCTTACTCTTGATGGCCCCTTTTCTAACAGTATCTTGCTTTGCTCGAATAAGGTGGTCAGCCCGCCGATGCCGCTGCCAACTATGACACCGATGTTACCCTCGTTGCGGTGGGTAATTTCTAGCCTGGCTTGTTTTACTGCTTCGAGGCTGGCAGCCACTGCCAGTTGCGCAAAGCGGTCCATACGGTGGGCATCCTTGCGGTTCATGTAATTGGTAGGCTCAAATCCCTTTACCTCACCGGCGAACTTGGTTTTAAGAGGTTCGGGGTCACACAGCGTAATGTAGTCAATTCCAGACTGGCCGGCGATCAGGTTTTCCCAGGTGCTATTTAAATCCAGGCCAAGGGGACTGACAATACCAATCCCCGTAACTACAACTCTAGTATTATTGTTAATCGGTTTTACCTCCTGGTGTGTGGTTTTTGACGTATGGGTTGCTAAGATAATTTTTACCACGGTTTACAATTATTTGCAAGGCTGCTTTGTTTTTGACCGCCCGGAGAGCGGAAAAGTATAATGGCTAAGGGAATGGAGGAGTGAATAAAATTAGAAGAACAAAAATTGCCTTCGACAGCCTAGGCTGTAAACTCAACCAGGCAGAAACGGAACTTTTATCCAGGCAGCTGGCTGAGGCGGGGTATAGGCTGGTATCGACAGCGGCTGAAGCCGATGTTTATGTCCTGAATACCTGCACGGTTACTCATGTTGCCGACCGCAAGTCTCGCCATCAGCTTCGCCTGGCTCACCGTCAGAATCCCGATGCCCGGCTGGTGGCTATTGGCTGCTATGCGGAGCGAGCACCTGAGGAACTGGCTCAGATTGAAGGGGTAGCTCTGGTTCTGGGCAATGAGCAGAAAGCACAGCTACTAACGCGGCTTCAGGAATCCGGTTGTCTGAGCAGTTTGCCATCTTTTCAAACTAGCTGTCATTATGATGGCAGTCGGACTCGTTCCTTCATCAAGATTCAGGATGGCTGTTGTAACTTCTGTGCCTACTGCATTGTGCCTCTGGTGCGGGGGAGCGAGAAAAGCGTGCCGCTTGACCAGGTTATTGCTGAAGTCAAACAGCGGGTGGCGGCGGGCACCAAAGAAGTGGTGCTGACCGGGACTGAGGTTGGTTCGTATAGCTGTGACGGAATTAATCTGATGGGATTACTGGAGCGTGTTTTAGTCGAAACAGGAGTGACCAGATTAAGGCTGTCCTCTCTCCAGCCCCAGGAAGTCTCTCCCGAGCTTATGTGGTTATGGCGCGACCGGCGGTTGTGCCCGCATTTCCATCTTTCCCTGCAGAGTGGCAGCGATGGGGTGCTCAGACTTATGAAGCGGCACTATACTACTGATGATTATCGGCAGGCTGTCTCCCTGATTCGGCAGGTTGTGCCGGAAGCAGCCATCACCACTGATATTATCGTCGGTTTCCCCGGTGAAACTGAAGCAGAGTTTCAGGAGGGCTATGATTTTTGTCGGCAGATGGAATTTGCCCGTATCCATGTGTTTCCCTATTCGCCGCGCCAGGGTACTGAGGCGGCGCGGATGCCCAACCCTGTAGAGAGTAAAATTAAAAGACAGCGGAGCCTGAAGATGCTGGCTTTAGCCAGGGAAAGTGCACGGAACTTCAGGCAAAGATTTTTAGGTGGGACTCTGCCGGTGTTATGGGAGAAGCAAACCGATGGTATCTGGTCGGGACTTACCGATAACTATATAAAGGTATATGCTGAGAGCAGTGAGGATTTAACCAATCAACTGCTGATGGTGAGGCTGGTGAAAGTTAGCGGGGACGGGGTGTGGGGGGAAATAACAGGCGGATAGTTTCCAGAACCACCAGGCTTCACTCTGTCACCGGGGGGTTTTTCAGCACTTCTTTCATGTGTTTGCCCGGCATCAGGAAGTTTTCTTCAGTGGCTGCCCGCCTGAGCAGGCTCAGTCTTTCCAGCAGGGCGTAGAAGTTGATTGCCCAGCCAACGCCGAATACCTCGGGACCAAAAATGCGGCTCTCGTAAGGATTCCAGTAAACATCTCTTAGTTTTTCACCGGTGGGCATACGAAAGTCATAGGGTACAAAGCTAGCGATTGTCCCGTTCCACTTTCTTTCTTTCTTTGGCTTTTCCATCTCCTGGCACACTGCTGCCAGAGTAAGGGAAATCGTGGCAACCTGAATTAACCTCTGAAACCATTTAGTATTCATGACTACTCCTCTACACCCTTTAATTTTACTCCCATAACCACCGAAGTTTCAACCTGTCGCTGGGGAATGTCCCAGTAGGTCTTTAGCAGTCCATCCTTGTCGGGTAATAGATTGAAGCCGTGCTTCTGGTAAAAAGCGGTTGCCCACGGCGCATTCGCCCACATCCCCACCAGCAGACGAGGAGTGGAAACCAGGTTCTTGAGGTGATTCAGGAGTTTACCACCTATTCCCTGCTTCTGCCACCTGGGCAGTACATAGGCATGGCGGATAAGGGTAACATCTTTAATTGGTTCAATTCCCATTAGTCCAACGAGCTCCCCATTTTCTTCCCAGCCGAAGAAGGTTATACGTCCCATCTCTCGCTCAAGCTCATCCATCGGCATGTAGGGCTGGTGATAGCGGTCGGCTGGTATAACCCCATCATAAGCTCTGGCAGCCTCATTAATGATAAAACATAGCCTCTGGGCGTCATCTGCCCGGCACTCACGAATCATAAGTTCCCTATTCTTAAAATTATACCATTCAGGGGCCATTTATCAAGGTTAAGGTGATAAATAATTGTTTTGATTGGATAGTGTATTTTAGGGCTGATAACGCTATAATTGAAATTAAGAAGAGGAAGGTTGGGGTGGGTGTTTTCCATTTAAGCTTCCTTGTGGAAGTTGCTGGCTTTATTATTTATTGGGAGGGGTTAAGATGAGCGCAGAATTTGACCTGGAGAAATTTGCCCAAACCGCCGATGGAATCAGGGAAAAAGCCATAAAAGAGAATAGATTATTGGACAATCCTTCTGATGAGGAGCTAAGGGCGCTCGTTGAGAAGGAACCCGGGGCTAAGAAAACAATTTATGAAAGTCTTGTTGCCGAAAGTGAGCCTACCTCCAGGGCGGCGCCGTTTACCAAAAACAGTGTTGATGACTCTTTTGGCAAAAAGGAAATGGACTTATTAGCCCAATGCGAAAAGGCTTTAGCTCAGGAGAGGTTGATTTCCGTTGATAGAATTGTGGGCAGTAAAAGCAGTGGAACAGTGGTTAGATTAATCATTCCGGAGAGGTTTGCCCATATTGCCTATGGTGGCAAAAACCTCTTTATACCGGTGCAGAATAAGGTGGAGAAGCCCGACTATCAAATCATATTTTTTGGTGACGACGCCTGGGAAGCTAATAAATCCAAGCCACTACCTGAGAAGGATATTACGATAAGGCTGGCTATGCTGGAAGACGGCAGGGTTATCAAGATAATCAGGAACAGTAACTACATCGGTGAATATAAGAAGGGAGTATTTGCTGCCGAGGACTGGGTGGCTAAGACCAGGCGGGGCGGCATTTTCCTCCATGCTGCTTGTCGGGAGGACTGCCTTCAGTTAGCTCACGGTGGTTACCGACCGCATAAGACGTTACTTGTTGCCCTGAGTGCCAACGGGAAAACAACAACCACCTGCCGAATTCTGGCCAAGAAGGGAATGGAAAGGTCCTGGCTTATCCAGGATGATGGGGGCACCCTTATGCCTGATGGCTCCTTTCACGGTTTTGAGGGAGGGGGAGTATATGTCAAGACCGAGGGAGTTAATCCAGCCGAGCAGGTTGAGATATTTTATGGTTTACTGAAACGCGATACAGTTTGTGAAAATGTCTATGTGACTGAATCAGGGGATTTTGACTTTGAAGACTATGAAAGAACAACCAACGGAAGAGCGGTTGTTTTAAGAAAGAATTTTATGCATGCCAGCCCTCACATTGACGTTGAGAGGATTGATAACCTGATTCTTATCACACGTGGGCCACTGATTCCGGCAATATGCAAGTTGACCATGGAACAGGCGGTAGCCCTTATGGTGCTGGGGCAGGCAATGGAATCTTCAGCCGGTGACCCAACCCAGGCTGGAAAGATTAGAAGCGAGTTTTTCTATGACCCCTTTCTTGCTGGTAACAAGGCAGAGCATGCCAACATATTTTACGAAATATTAAAAGGTATTCCCCATGTTAATTGCTATTTAATGAATACCGGCTGGGTGGGTGAAGGAGTATATTGCAAGAAGATAAACGTGGGAGATACTATGGGCATACTGGATTCTCTATTGAGGGAGGGTCTCGAAGACTGGGTAGATTCACCTGCCGGCTTTAAGGTACCGGCGGCAATAAGGGCAGTGAATGATGTTCTGGTGCACCCGGAAAGGCTTTATTCCCGGGCTGAATTTGAAGAAAAGCAGAAGCAACTTAGCCGGCTTCGCCGTGAGGCTGTGGAAAAGATTGGCGGGGCTTTGCATCCTGACATACGCCAGGTATTCGAAGGAATTTAATTAGAACAGAGTGGCGTACAGCTATCTTATATCCTGATGATAGCTCTGCAGTGATTTAACTTCAGGCTTGGTCTGGCGGTATGCCGCAATTCCTTTAGCCGCCGCAGTGGCGGCCGCCAGTGTGGTGATATAAGGCACTTTATATTTGATTGCCGTCTTTCGTATGTAGGAGTCGTCATATTGGCTCAGTTTACCGCTTGGCGTATTGATAATTAGCTGAATTTCCCCATTCTTGATTCCGTCCACTATGTTTGGTCGCCCCTCGTATATCTTTAGAATCAAATCAGATTTAATGCCCCGGCTGGTCAAAAATTGACCGGTACCCTGCGTGGCTTTGATAGTGAAGCCGAGCTCCGCAAATTGCTTTGCCGATTCAAAGACAGCGGGGCGGTCTTCTGGAGACACGGTAATCAGGACGGTACCCTCGGCCGGCAGCAATTGCTGTGCGGCTATCTCCGCTTTATAAAAAGCAAGCCCGAATGAATTAGCAATACCAAGAACTTCGCCGGTGGAACGCATTTCTGGGCCTAGAATCGGGTCTACTTCAGGCAGCATGGGAAACGGGAAAACGGCTTCTTTAACGCCGAAATGGGGGATTATCCGGGGGCTGAGGTCAAGCTCGGCAAGCGTCCTGCCCAGCATTAGCTGGGTGGCGATTCGTGCCATTGAAACATTGCAGACCTTTGAAACCAGCGGGACGGTTCGTGAGGCTCTGGGGTTGGCTTCAAGCACATATACGATGTCGTCAGCAATCGCATACTGAATATTCATTAAACCAACAACATTGAGGTCCCGGCCAATTTTCCTGGTGTATTCATAGATAGTGTCAATATGCTTTTGCGGTAGGCTGACCGGCGGGATAACGCAGGCGGAATCACCGGAGTGGATGCCGGCTAATTCAATGTGTTCCATAACCGCGGGCACAAAGGCACTGGTGCCATCGGCAATGGCGTCGGCTTCGGTTTCAATGGCATTTTGCAGAAACTTGTCAATGAGAATGGGACGGTCAGGAGTTACCCCAACAGCTGCCGCCACGTATTCCCTCAGCATTTCCTCGTCAAAGACCACCTGCATGCCACGTCCCCCCAGCACGTATGACGGGCGTACCATTAACGGGTAACCGATTCGCCCGGCGACGCTTAACGCCTCCTTCAGGTTACTGGCCATTCCGGATTCAGGCATAGGAATGTCAAGTTTACGCATCATCTGGCGAAACCGGTCCCTGTCCTCAGCCAGGTCTATCGTCTCCGGGGATGTGCCCAGGATATTAACACCGGCCTCGGCCAGTTCATTGGCAATATTGAGCGGGGTTTGCCCCCCGAACTGGACGATTACACCTTCAGGTTTCTCTTTTTCATAGATGCTCAGTACGTCTTCTACCGTTAGTGGCTCAAAGTATAGTTTGTCTGAAGTGTCATAGTCCGTGGAGACAGTTTCTGGATTGCAGTTGACCATAATGGTTTCATAGCCTTCATCCCGCAGGGCAAAAGCAGCGTGAACGCAGCAATAGTCAAATTCAATTCCCTGGCCAATACGGTTTGGCCCGCCGCCCAATACCATAACTTTACGTCGCTTACTGCTGGTTGTTTTGTCTGGCGCATTATAGGTGGAGAAATAGTAGGCTGCGTTCTCCACACCGCTTACCGGGACTGGCTCCCAGCCTTCAACCACGCCGAGGGAAGTGCGTCTCCGGCGGATTTCTTTCTCTGGTATCTCAAGGAGCTGGGATAAATACCGGTCGGCAAACCCGTCCTTTTTCGCCTGAACAAGCAAGGCATCCGGCAGTGTCTTGCCTTTGTATTGCAGAATCTTCTCTTCCAGTTCAACCAGCTCTTTCATCTGGTTGATAAACCAGGGTTTAATGTAGGTTTTATCGTATAGAGCCTGCACTTCGGCTCCCTTACGCAATGCCTCATACATAATGAACTGTCGCTCACTTGAGGGCTCGTTAAGCATATCCATAAGCTCGGTTAGAGATTTTTTGTGGAAGTCCTGAGCAAAGCCCAACCCGTAACGCCCATTTTCAAGAGAGCGGATTGATTTCTGGAACGCTTCTTTATAGGTCTTGCCGATGCTCATTACCTCGCCTACCGCCCGCATCTGCGTACCCAGTTTATCTTCAGAGCCCTTAAATTTCTCAAAAGCCCACCGGGCGAATTTGACCACCACGTAGTCGCCAGAAGGAGTGTATTTTTCCAGGGTTCCTTCCCGCCAGTAGGGGATTTCATCCAGGGTGAGTCCGGCGGCTAACTTTGAGGAAACAGAGGCAATGGGGAAACCGGTTGCCTTGGAAGCGAGCGCCGATGAACGTGAGGTTCTCGGATTAATCTCAATGACCACCACCCGGTCTGTCTTTGGGTCGTGGGCGAACTGGATATTGGTGCCGCCGATTACCTGAATTGCCTCCACTATCTTGTAGGAATATTCCTGGAGGCGTTTCTGGAGCTCGGGAGTAATGGTAAGCATGGGTGCGGTGCAGTAAGAGTCGCCGGTATGAACACCCATTGCGTCTACATTTTCAATGAAACATACGGTAATCATTTGATTCTTGGCGTCGCGGACGACTTCCAGTTCCAGTTCTTCCCAGCCCAGGACTGATTCTTCTATGAGCACCTGACCGATAAGACTGGCAGCGACGCCCCGACTGGCAACGGTGCGCAACTCCTCTACGTTGTAGACCAGCCCCCCGCCGGTTCCCCCCATACAATAGGCGGGACGGACAACTACCGGATATCCCAGCTCGGCAGCAACCTTTTCCGCGTCCTCCACGCTGTAGACGGCTTCACTCTCTGGTATTTCTATGCCCAGGCGGTTCATTGTCTCCTTAAATGCAATTCGGTCCTCACCGCGTATGATGGCGTCGACCTGAACCCCGATTATCTTGACTCCGTATTTATCAAGGACTCCGGCTCGCGCTAGCTCGGCGCTGAGGTTGAGACCGGTTTGTCCACCCAAATTCGGCAACAACGCGTCGGGCCTTTCTTTTTCAATTATCTGGGTCATTGTCTCAACGTTTAGCGGCTCAATATAGGTCACATCTGCCATCCCGGGGTCGGTCATGATGGTTGCCGGGTTTGAATTCACCAGCAAAATCTCATAACCCAGGCTGCGGAGGGCTTTACAGGCCTGGGTGCCGGAGTAGTCAAATTCACAGGCCTGCCCAATTACGATGGGTCCTGAGCCGATTATCATTATTTTTTTGATATCGTTTCTTTTCGGCATTGGTGGTGCCTCCGGTTTTATTCAGGCAGATATCAGGAATTCTATTTCCGGGTGTACTATCTGTGCCTAATCTACCATTCGGCTCTTAATTTAGTGGGGGGTGATAAGATGGAAGCCAGGATTTCCCGGCGCTGACTTGAAGTTGAGTTATTTAGCCTCAGACCGGTTACGGCAACCCACTGTTATTATAACAAATTGTGGTTCTTAAGTAAAGGGTCTTATAATTACGGGAAATTTAGCTTTAAAAAGTGGCGCGCCTAGAGGGAATCGAACCCACGACCCTCGGTTCCGAAGACCGATGCTCTGTCCGCTGAGCTATAGGCGCCCAAATAAAATGGGGTGAGTGGAGGGATTCGAACCCTCGATCTCCAGGGCCACAACCTGGCGCCTTAACCACTAGGCGACACTCACCATAATGAATTACAGAAGAATTATAGCTGAAAATGCTTGTTCTTTCAATGTATTCGGGTTGCTGATTGAGCCAGTAGCTATTTGTCGGACAGCTGGACTATGGTGACTCCGTATCCCCCCTCCCCGTAACCACCAGTCCGGTAGGATTTGACCAGAGAATGGGTGGCGAGTCGTTCCTGAACTACCCGGCGCAGTGTGCCGGTGCCTTTGCCGTGAATTACCCTGACCTGGTACAGGCCGGACATAAAAGCATCATTGAGGTACTGGTCAAGTTTCAATAACGCTTCATCCACCGTGAGATGGCGGAGGCGTACTTCATCTGTGACTGGTGTTATATTCCGGCGACTTTTATCCTGGTGCATTGTGGTTAACCCACACTGATTTTAGCACTATAAACCGAAGTGAGACAAACAGACTGACACTGCCTCATTTTTGTTTTTTATTGGGTGACCTCACCCCCTGTGTCCCCCTCTCCTTATTAAGGAGGGGGGAGGGTTTTGGGAAGAGGGGCGAAGCCCCTCTTGGATGCCCCAACCTTATTAGATTAGAGCAAGAAAAGTTAAAGAGAGGGACGAAGTCTCTCTTATATAACCAGTCCCCCTTCCCCTTATCGAGGGGAAGGGGGATAAAGGGGGAAGGGGTTAATTATAAAATCCAGAGGAGCCAGGCAATAAGTAAACAGACTGACACTGTTGCCTTGTTGCGCTTGAGTTCTTAATGATACAATAATTTTGGTAGGGGATTTTTAAGATATGCCGTTAGATGCCATTGTTGTCAAAGGGGCCCGGGAGCACAACCTCAAAAATATAAATGTGGTTATCCCTCGTGACAAGCTGGTGGTTATTACCGGGGTTTCCGGCTCCGGTAAAAGCTCGTTAGCCTTTGATACCATCTATGCCGAAGGACAGCGCCGCTATGTAGAGTCACTGTCTGCCTATGCCCGCCAGTTTCTGGGCAGGATGGAGAAGCCCGAGGTTGACTATATTGAAGGGTTAAGCCCGGCTATCTCTATTGACCAGAAGGGGCCGAGTCGGAATCCGCGCTCCACCGTGGGCACCGTCACCGAGATTTATGATTACCTGAGGCTGCTTTTTGCCCGGGTCGGTCATCCTCACTGCCCCAGGTGCGGGCGTGAGATTACCATGCAGACGGTGCAGCAGATTGTTGATGCCATTCAGGGTCTCCCGCAGGACAGCCGTATCATGATTCTGGCACCACTGATCAGGGACCGCAAGGGTGAGTATCAGGCGGTGTTTGATGACCTGCGCAAGGCGGGTTATGTCAGGGTGCGGGTCGACGGGCAGATACATGACCTGTCTGATGAGTTCCAACTGGATAAGAACAAGAAGCACTCTATTGAAGCGGTGGTGGACAGGCTGGTCATCGGGCAGAGTGGAGATAAGAGTCGCATTGCCGATTCGGTAGAGACGGCTCTCAAGCTTGGGGCGGGGGTGGTGCTGGTAGTCATTATTGATGGGGAAGAATTGCTCTTCTCCGAGCATTTTGCCTGTGTACACTGCGGCATCAGCCTAGGTGAGATTGCCCCCCGCACCTTCAGCTTTAACAGCCCCCACGGCGCCTGTCCCGCCTGTTCTGGTCTCGGGGTGAAGCTGGAAATAGACCCTGAGATGGTCATTCCCAACAGGGAACTTCCTATTGCTCAGGGAGCGATTCGCCCCTGGCAGTTCTCCTCATGGTACTCCTACCAGCTTGAGTCTCTGGCACAGCGCCACGGTTTTTCACTGCGCACCCCGGTAAAGGATTTGGATGAAGAACATTTTAACCTTATCCTTTACGGGGATGGGAGCGAGCCTTACCGGTATCGGAACCGCTTCGGCAGAGTTAGAGAATATTATAATGATTTTGAAGGGGTGATTCCCCGCATGGAGCGACTCTACCGTGATACCGAGTCGGAGCAGTCACGGGCCGATATTGAGCGCTATATGGTATCCAGGCTATGCCCCGTTTGTGAGGGCAAGCGACTTAAGCCGGAGTCTCTGGCGGTGACCATTGGCGGCAGCAATATTGTGGAGGTCAGCTCAATGTCGGTGATTCAGGCACTGGGATGGGCAACTACCATCGGTGATAGTGTCCTCAATGAGCGGGAGAAGGTAATTGCCCACCAGATTCTCAAAGAGATTCAGGCCCGGCTTGGCTTTCTGGAGGAGGTTGGCCTGGATTACCTTACCATTGACCGTGCCTCGGCTACTTTGAGCGGTGGCGAGGCACAGCGGATTCGCCTGGCAACCCAGATTGGCAGCGGGCTGATGGGTGTGCTTTACATCTGTGATGAACCGACGGTGGGTCTGCATCCGGCTGATGATGCCCGTCTTATTGGGACCCTTAAACGGCTGAAGGACCTGGGCAACACGATACTGGTCGTGGAGCATGACGAAGCCATGATGCGGGCGGCTGACCATATTATTGATATGGGTCCCGGAGCCGGGGAGCACGGGGGACGAATTATGGCCACCGGCAGTTTGACCGATATCATGGATAGTAAGCAGTCAATAACTGGGCAGTATCTCAGCGGAGAGAAGCGGATTCCTTTGCCAAGTAAACGCCGCCTTGGTAATGGTGAGGAATTGGTAATAAAAGGGGCAAGGCAAAACAACTTAAAGAATATAGATGTTAATATTCCACTGGGCAAGTTTGTTTGTATCACCGGGGTTTCCGGCAGTGGCAAGAGCACCCTGATTGATGAAATCCTGCACAAAAAGCTGGCCCAGATATTCTATCAGTCAAGGGAGAAGGCAGGCGATTGCGATGGTATTGCCGGTGTGAAGTATATTGATAAGGTGGCCAATATTGACCAGTCCCCCATAGGGCGCACTCCGCGAAGTAATCCAGCTACCTATACCGGCACCTTTACCCCGCTTCGTGAGCTTTTTGCCACTGTTCCCGAGGCTCGGATGAGGGGCTATGCGCCGGGGCGGTTCTCGTTCAATGTCAAGGGTGGGCGTTGTGAAGCCTGTCGTGGCGAGGGATTTATTCAGATTGAGATGCAGTTCTTGCCTGATGTAACCGTTCCCTGTGAGGTATGCAAGGGGAAGCGCTATAACCGGGAGGCGCTGGAAATCAGGTTTAAGGGCAAGAATATTGCCGAAGTGCTGGATATGACGGTGGAACAGGCCCTGTCTTTCTTTGAACACTTTCCCAGGGTGAAGGGTAAACTGCAGACCCTGAACGATGTAGGACTGGGCTATATTCGCCTTGGCCAGCCGGCACCCACCCTCTCCGGCGGTGAGGCGCAAAGGGTGAAGCTTGCCACCGAGTTGTCAAAGCGCTCTACGGGCAGAACTCTGTATATTCTTGATGAGCCTACCACCGGGCTCTCTTTTGAGGATGTGGCGGCACTGCTCCGGGTGCTGCAGCGTCTGGTCAGTGCTGGCAATACGGTGATTGTCATTGAGCATCACCTGGATGTGATTAAGAATGCCGATTATATTATTGACCTCGGTCCTGGCGCAGGCGACCGTGGTGGCTATGTGGTGGCTACAGGGACTCCTGAAGAAATAGCGCTGGTGAAGACTTCAGCCACCGGACAGTATTTAGGCAGGGTGCTGGCTAAAAATATTGAGCCAGCTTTAACCGGTTAATTATAGGATACTGGACTTATTCTGATTTTACCTGTAAAATTGATTAGAAGTGAGGAAGGAGCCAATGGATCGGGAAGAAGTACTTGACTCGGTTAGAGCTAATGTAGAAAACGGAAATCTGGTGAAGCATATGCTGGCTACCGAGGCTATTATGCAGGCTCTAGCCAGGCGCTTCGGTGAGAGTGAGGAGGAGTGGGGTCTTACCGGACTGCTGCATGATATAGATGTGGAACTCACCGAAGGAGACATGTCCAGCCATAGTAAGCTGGGAGCTGACCTGGCGCGGGAGCTTGGTGCGAGTGAAACTATGGCTCATGCCATCATTGCCCATAATGAGAGGCATGGTGTGCCACTGGAGACCAAGCTTGATAAGGCTTTGTTCTGTACTGACCCGCTAACTGGCTTAATCACGGCGGCTGTCCTGGTTCGTCCTGATAAGAAACTGGCTGGTCTTGAGGCGAATTCAGTGCAGAAAAGATATAAGGAAAAAAGTTTTGCCGCCGGCGCGAATCGGGAACAGATTGCCTCATGCAGTGAAATAGGGATTGAGCTTGATGTGTTCATTGAGCTGGGGCTGAAGGCAATGAAGGAAATTGCGGCAGAGCTGGGTCTGTAACTCGCTAGCTCACTGACAGTGTTGAGCCTTCAGCAGTTTTGATAACGTCAATTCGGGTAGGGAAGGCATCTCTGAATTCCTCGATGTGAGTAATGACAATTATCTTGTCAAAGTCGTCTTGAATGGAGTTTATCGCCTCTTTTACTTTCTCAATGCCGGTACTGTCCTGGGTGCCAAAACCTTCGTCAATGATTAGGGTAGGGAGTGGTGCGCCGGCGCGCCTGGCTAATAACTTGGAAAGGGCAACCCGTATAGCAAAGTTGATGCGAAAGGCTTCACCCCCGCTGAACATTTCATAATTGCGCATTCCCAGTTCGTCGGAGATATTGATATCCAGAGTCTCAATAACATCACCTTTCTTTGATTCCCGCTGGGTTTCAAACTTCACATGCATTCTGTTGTCCGTCATGCGGCCCAGCAGTCTGTTGGCTTCAACTTCAATTTCAGGCAGCGCTGTTTCAATGAGCATAGCCTGTATGCCTCCCTTGCCGAAGGCTTTGGCCAGTTCTTTGTAAATACTCTCCTGCTTTGAAGTTTGAGTTACCAGGCTTTCCTTTTCCTTCTTTTTTGCTTCCAGTTCGGAGCAGTGCTCCAGCTTTGCCTTCACGCTCCACAGTGTTTCCTGGGCTTGCTTTTGTTGTATAGCTGTCGTCTGGTGCTCGGCTTCCGCCTGAGCGACGTCATTGACCATCTGGGGGAGTAAGGTAAGTTCTGTGGTCAGAACCTGTCTTTTCTGGGTATCCGCTGCCAGGCTTTGCCGCAGTTCTTGAGTGGCTAACTCAGCTTTTGCGGTTGCCTCCTTTTCCTGACTGATGAGACGGTCGGCTTCTTCCAGCTTTTGCTTGGGGCTCTCATACTGCTGCAGGTTTGATAGCTGTTGCCGCGCCTGTTCGTGTCGCTCTGAATTGTAGTCGAGCCTGTCTAATTCACCTTCAACCTTCCCCAGCGCTTCCTGCTCAATGGTGGCAAAGTCCTTTCTGGCCAGGCGCAGTTCAACTTCATCTAACTTTTCCTTTTCGGCGACCAACTGCTTGGCTGCCTCCTCGGATTCAGCCATCTCTTTCCTGATGATGCCAGCTTGGCTTTGCACCGAGATTTTTTCCTGGTTTAGCGGTGCTTCCATTTGTGCTATTTCTTTTTCCAGTGACTCGAGTTCCACTTTCTTCTGCGCTATCTCATCCTGATTTGATTTCAGATAATCGGATTTGCTCTGTCTTTCGGCAGCATATTTTGACTCAATGAGCTTCAGACTGTTTATCTCCAGCTCCCTTTCGCACAGGGGGCATTTAGCCTCGGTCTGGGCGGACAGCAGGTCAAGTTTTCCGGCTATTTCCTTTATGTCCTTCTCAAGCTGGTTTTTACTGGATTCCAGGTAATTGATCTGGGTCTGCAGTTCCCTGCCGGCCTGTTTTTTCCGGCTCAGTGTCTCTTCCTGCTCCGCCATCTGGCGCAGCTGGACCTGAAGCTGCTGCAGCTGGTCTTTGAGCCGGGGCATTTGCTGCGACTCGGTTTCCAGTCTGCTAATTTCATTTTGCATCAGGGCATGGTCTTTGACCAGGGTTGCCTGGGCGCTATCAATAGCGGATATTAGCTGACTTTTGCGCTCGTTTAGCTTGACCAGCACCCCTAACTTTTGGTTGAGCTCATCGTTTAATTTTTTCGCCTCAGTAAATTGAGCATACCCTTTTTCTATGGTAACCCGCCGGGCGATTAGCTCCTGATACTCTTTGATTCGTGAGTGATGCTGTTTAATCTGTTCGTCTAAGAGCTCCAGGCTTCTTTCCCGCTCTCTTATGTGTGATTCCAGCTGGTCCAGTTGTATCTTCTTCCTTTCTAGCACCTCTTTTTCCTGCCGCAGCTTATTCAGCCTTGATTCTTTCTCCTTGGTTGCCTTCTCTATCTGGGAGAGTTCGCTCTGTGCCTTTTCAAACTCAGCCTGGTAGGTCGGTTTTTGGGCTAACTCGCCAATGATTTCCTGGATGGTGCTTTCCAGCTGTGCCTTATCCGCTTCCTGTTGCTTGGCTAACTCCTTAGCCTGTGCTTCAAGCTCATCATATATGGAGAGTCCCAGGATATCGGCTAGGACCTCTTTGCGCTCTGTCGGTCGTTTGATGGTGAACTCGTCAGCGTTGCCCTGCCGCAGGAAGGCGCTGTTAATAAAGGTGTGGTAGTCCATATGCAGAATATCAATAATATTCTGCTGGGTCTGAGCAATGGTGTTATCGCTGATTGGCCTGAAACCGTCCCCGGTAGCTATCTGGAGTTCCAGCAGGGGCTGTCCTGATGCCCCCTGCCGCTTGGGCTTGGAGCGCTTGCGGATGATGCGGTAAGTTTGCTGCCCGACAGCGAAGTCGAACTCCACCTCCATTTCGCTCTGCCCGGAGTGAATCAGGTCGTCGTCGCTTTTTGCCCGGGCCTGCCCCCACAGTGCCCAGGTCATGGCATCAATCAGTGCTGATTTACCGTTGCCGTTATCGCCGGATAGACAGGTGGTATGAATACCGTCAAATTGGAGTGGGGGCACGTTATCCCGGTAGCACATGAAATTATGCATCTTTAGCTTGACGGGAATCATTCGTCAGTTCCTCATAATGGTTTTGTTTACCTATTTTAGCATAATTGGTGATTAAGGGGGCTATAAAAAATTCCTGGTATGGTATTGACAAATGGCATTATATTATCTATAATATGGACACTTGGCACAACTGTCTGATTCACCTTTCCTCCTTTGTTGTGGGGCTAAGGGGGAAATGGCAAACTGGGCTCCTGGCATTAAGAGTATTTATTAATTTTTAAAAAGAACCCCTTAGCCCCCCTTTATTCCGCAGAGAAGAACCTCAGCTTGACGGTTGAACTTGCTCCCCGTTAGAATGAAATCGTGTTCGAGATTCTCAGTGATAAATTAGGTAAAGTTTTTCGTCTGCTGGGTAGCAAGGGCAAGCTCGGCGAGAAGGATATAGATGATGCTGTGCGCCAGGTGCGTCTGGCACTTCTGGAGGCGGATGTCAACTTCAGAGCGGTAAAGGACTTTACTGCCAGAGTTAGAGAGCGTGCTCTTGGTGCCGGGGTATTGCAAAGCCTGACTCCGGCCCAGCAGATAATCAAAATCGTCAATGAAGAGCTAATTGCCATCCTCGGCGGAGAGCATAGTCAGTTGTCAGTGTCATCTCGCCCTCCGTCTGTGGTCATGCTGGTTGGGCTGCAGGGCAGCGGTAAGACTACCACTGCTGCCAAACTGGCACTTCATCTGAAGCATTCGGGACAGAGTCCTTTGCTGGTAGCTGCCGACAACCGCCGACCGGCAGCTGTGGAGCAGCTGGTGACCCTGGGTAAGCAGATTGACATCCCTGTTTACAGTGAGAATCCTGAAGTTACGAGTAAGGACATTTGTGCCCATGCTCTGGCTAAGACGGCGACTCTGGCAGCTAACTGGATGGTGGTTGATACTGCGGGCCGGCTCCACATAGACGAGGCAATGATGGAGGAACTGGCTCAGGTTAAAAAAGTACTGAAACCGGTGGAGACGCTACTGGTGGTAGATGCCATGACCGGGCAGGATGCGGTGCGGGTGGCTGAGGACTTTCATTCCAGAGTGAGCCTGAGCGGGCTTATCCTGACCAAGATGGACGGGGACGCCCGGGGTGGGGCAGCCCTCTCCATCAGGTGGGTCAGCGGGGTGCCAATTAAATTCATCGGCATCGGGGAAAAGGTTGATGCTTTTGAACTTTTCCATCCCGACCGTTTGGCGTCACGCATCCTGGGGATGGGGGACATGCTTACCTTCATTGAGAAGGCGGAGGCTACCTTTGATGAGCAGCAGGCAAAGGAACTGGGGAAGAAAGTACAGGCGGCAACTTTTGACCTTGACGATTTCCTCTCGCAATTGAGGGCGGTCAAGAAGATGGGGTCGGTGGCACAACTGGTGGAGATGATGCCCGGTCTATCGCAACTGGCGAAGCGACTGCCTGATGG
>DATKWF010000114.1:0-3700 GCA_035529715.1 Dehalococcoidales bacterium
CGGCTCTTCAGGCTCTCGTAGGCGCCCCAGCCCATCCCGCCAGCTATAAGAACATGGCAGTCAGTAATGGTCTCCACCATGCTGGCGTGCCTCACCTGCGAGCCGGCATCGTAGCCATGTTTCTCGCCAGGAGCTAAGGAAACATCATGTTGGGCAGCGAAGGTATGATGCCCTGCCTTATTGCGTGTTTCCCTGTTCGTAATCTTGCCATCTTCCACAGTGACCACCACGTACAGTGGTGCCCTCCCAAAATGCTGGCTGATAGTTGTCCCGTCTTCCGTTATAGCGGCAATCTTCATGACTTTGTACCTCCATTTTTCTCGTCTATTATTTTAAGCTCGTATCTGGGTTTCCCTTCATCAAAACATACTCTCACCGTTACGTGTTTACCTTCGGCAAGATACCTCTCGGATTCATCTCGTAGCCTTTGTGATTCTGGAGATTTCAGAAAGGATACGAGAGCTTCAAACCTCTGCTGGAGTTTCTTGCTTTCACCCTCTTCCCTGAGAAGTGCCATAAGACAATCATTAAGCTCTTTTTCGGCCAGGCATTTAATGCACTTGCCGGGTATGTCCTTGCTTGAATATCTTGGCTCAAGGTTAATTGGTTCCATATTAGTCCCTCAATTTAGCATTACACACACGCCGTGCACCACGTTTAGATTGTTTTCGTGGCAGAAGGCTATGGCAGCTTCACTTTCTGAGCCCGGTTGGAGCCATACGCGGCTGAGCCTTAGCCTCTTACATTCCTTAAGAATGGCCTCGGTTACCTCCGGGGGCACCACAAAGTCCACTACATCCACCTTAACCGGGATATCAGCAAGGCTGGGGTAACACCTGGTCCCCTCAAGCTTCTTAAGCCTGGGGTTCACTGGATACACTTCGTAGCCACGGCTTTTCAAGTTCTTAAATATTTGATGGCCATACTTCTTGGTATCATCTGTTGCACCAACTATGGCAAAGCTCTTTTGGGCCATAAACTCCCTAATTAAGTCTTGCATAGCATCCTCCTCAAGTTCTTCTGCAGCGCTCACCTGTGGAGCATGGTGGTGTTTCACAGCGTTCTGTCCGGCCGCAGCAGGTGCTACCCGGAGGATTAGCCTTCTCCCTCAACAGGCTGGGGATAGATAGCAACCTCTCCGGGCTATGGCTACCGCAGTTCGGGCATCTTGGGGCCTCACTATTATTGAAGCTATGTGCTAGAAACTCAAACACCTGCCCACAGGACTGACATTTATACTCATATATTGGCATCTGTTCCTCCCTGTTTTCTGGCTAAGAAATCCGAAATATTTTGCCATAATTTAGCTATCTCAATGCTGACCACACCTTCGGTATACTCCACCACCGGCAAACCGCGCACTATGGCTTCAGTAACTGCGTTATCAAAGGGGACTCTGACGGCTATCTCTACCCCTTGACCACGGCAATAGCTCTCAATGTGGCGGGCATTGTCCTCGTTAATATCATATTTGTTGATGCACACCAGAGCCGGAACGCCGAAGTGACGGCAGACGCCAAGAACTCTCTCAAGGTCATGTATTCCAGACAGCGTCGGCTCAGTTACCAGAAGAGCCAGATTAGCCCCGGTGAGAGAGGAGATAACGGGACAGCCGATACCGGGTGGGCCATCGCTGATGATGTAATCTAATCCCTGTCTTTCGGCTACGATCTTTGCCTGCTGTCTGACTGTGGCTACCAGCTTCCCCGAGTTCTCCTGAGCAACACCGAGTTGAGCATGCACCAGAGGACCGTATCTGGTATCAGAGATAAACCAGTGACCAGCCATGTTTTCTTTCATAGTGATGGCTTCAGTCGGGCAAATACGAGAGCAAAAGCCACAGCCCTCACAGGAGATGGGGTCAACCCGGAAATCCTTAATCGCCTTGAAGCGGCATAGCTCCTGGCATAAGCCGCATTGGGTACATCTATCCTCAGCAATAAAGGCAGTCTGTCCGCTCCAGAACTCGTGCCTCTGCTGAATAGCTGGCTGGAGGATGAGGTGCAGGTCAGCGGCATCAACATCGCAGTCGGCCAGCACGGCGCTTTTAGCCAGAGCGGCAAAAGAACCGACAAAACTGGTCTTTCCTGTGCCACCCTTACCGCTTAGCACTACGACTTCTTTCACCTGTTATCTCCTGAATTCGGTCAAAAAGCTCAAGGAAGCAGTCTTTCCATTGGGGTAAACCATCAACTAGCGCTACTCCCCTTGAGTAGAGGCGGGCAATCTCCATATCCAGAGGGATGGTAAGCAGGACTGGTATGTTTTCGTTCAGACAGTATTCTTCTAATTTTCCGTCACCTACTCCAGCCCGGTTAATGACCACCCCACAGGGGACCTTGAGCTTTTTCACTGTCTCCACCGCCAGAGCAAGGTCATTAAGTCCGAAGGGAGTGGGTTCAGTTACCAGCAGGCAGAAGTCGCTATCCTTGATTGATTCCACCACCGGACAGGATGTGCCCGGTGATACATCAATGATGACTAGCCCTTCATGGTTAGCCTGCTCTTTGACCCTTCGGATAGCCGGCGTCGGCATGGCCTCACCTACGTTCAATCTGCCGTGAACAAACTCTATGCCGTCTGAGTGACCCCACTCGACAATGCCAATTTCCCTTCCTTCCTCACTGATAGCCTTTTCCGGGCAGAGATAGCTACAGGCGCCACAGCCGTGGCAAAGGTTAGAGAAAACCAAGACATGCTGTGAGAAAACGGCAATGGCATGATAGGCGCAAACCTCGACACACTTACCGCAGTAGTTGCACCTCTCCTCATTTACCCTGGGCACCAGAATAGAGACCGCCTCTTTTTTGGTAATGACCGGCTTCAGAAAGAGATGGTCATTGGGCTCCTCGACATCGCAGTCGAGCAGTTGCACCCGCTCTCTATCTTTGAGAGAAAGGGCAAGGCTGGTAGTCATCAGTGTCTTGCCGGTTCCCCCTTTACCGCTGGCAACCGAGATAATCATTTTTATTCTCTCACCATATTGGTGCCGCACTTGGGACAGCTAAGGCTGTAACACGGCGTGCCCTGCTGGTGGGGCACCTTTTCTCCACAGCTGGGACAGACACAGTTACCACCTGGGCCAGCCCCGGGTTGGTTGCCTTTCATCCTGCCCCCTCTCTGACCACGTCCGGTGGGTGGCCCGGTTCCATCTCCTTTAGGCATACTTACACCTCCAAAGAAAATTTCTCTTTTATCTGTAGCCCATGCCTCTACCACGACCCATTCCCCTACCCATACCAAAATGACCAAGGACATTGGGTTGGGAGCTAGGGCTGAGCTTGCCTGATTTGTAGTCCTCAATAGCGTCCTGCACCTTCCCCGCAACCCCACTGATGACCTTAATCCCGGCCGCCGATAGTACCTGGTAGGCATTGGGGCCACAGTTGCCGGTAATTACCGCCTCCACGCCTTTATCGACTATCATCTGCGCAGCTGAGATGCCTGCTCCGCCTGCCGCCATGGCACTGGAGTTATCAATGGCTTCAAATTCTATCGTCTCCGGGTTAGCGATGACGAAACACTGGCATCGCCCGAACCGGGGGTCTACCTCGGCGTCAAGGGTAGAGCCGGTAGCTGAAATGGCAATTTTCATAGTACCTCCTTATTTTCTCTCCGCTGACAGTTGCCCTATCCTGTCTTCCAGTTCCTTAAGCTCCTCCCTCAGCGCTTGGGACTCGGTCTTCAAGAATTCAAGCTC
>DATKWF010000115.1:0-7905 GCA_035529715.1 Dehalococcoidales bacterium
AGTGAAAAAAAGTTATAAGATATATTTAGATATGCGCATATAAGCATACGATTCGGGGGTAGAAGCGATGCAGGACTTGATTAAGGCAATGAAGGCTCTTTCCGATGAGACCAGGCTCAGAATCCTGAACCTGCTCCTGGAGAGGGAGTGCTGTGTCTGCGAAGTGATGCAGGCACTTGGCATCTCGCAGACACGAACTTCCCGCAACCTTGGCATCCTTCAGGACGCCGGTTTCTTAAAGGCAAGGCGGGAGGGATTGTGGGTACTGTACTCTGTGGACAAAAAAGGGATAAAGCGGTACCCTGCCGCTCTGGTCAGAGCTGTAGAAAAGGCTCTTGAGGGAAACGAGTTAGCCATCCAGGACCGGGAACGCCTGAAACAAGCCGAGCGTCTCGGTCCCGGCTGTGTCCGAAAGTCTAAAAAATAGAGCCCCCGCACAACATATATATTTTTACATACGCTTAGGGGAAAACACTTAAGATACCATGGAAATCTTTATTGGACTTCTTTACGGCGGGCTTAACGCCCTCAAGGAATACATTGCGCTGCATGTACTTACCTGCCTCATCCCGGCTTTTCTCCTGGCCGGGGGAATTGTAACCTTCGTTTCACGAGAAGCCATTATCGGCTATCTTGGTGCCGCCACAAGAAAGTTATCTTCTTTCAGCATTGCTGCCGGTGGCAGCTTTTTTGTCGCCGCCTGTTCCTGCACCGTCATTCCGGTAGCCAGCGGCATCTACTACGGCGGCGCCGGTATCGGTGCTGCCTTCATACTGCTCTGGGTAGCTCCAGCCGCCAATATCCTGGCTCTGTTTTACACCGGTTCAATCCTTGGCACCCAGATGGTTATCGCCAGGCTGATAAGCGCCCTGCTCATGTCCTTCGTCGTTGGCATGGTTATGGCCTACGCCTTTTTCAAGGAAGAGAAGCGCCGGGTTTCCACCATCCAGATGCGCGGTGGACGGTTAATGACCAGGAAAAGCGTGATTCTGCTCCTGCTACTGGTGGCATGGCTGCTCGCACCAAATTACATAGTAACCCAGGGCCCGTACTGGCAGAAAGTCATCATCTGGGCAATAGGGCTGATAGTAGTTGCCGTCTATGCCTTGAAAACCCTGGACAGAGAAAGGATTAGCGCCTGGCTTAAAGAAACATGGTGGTTTGTGCGCATTATTTTCCCGCTGTTACTGGCCGGGGTCTTTGTGGTGGGAATCATCGGTGCCGTTCTGCCCCGGGAATGGATTGAGACCTGGCTCGGCGGCAACGGCCTGCGCCAGTCTTTCTTCGCCACCCTGATTGGTGCGGTTACCTACTTCGCCACGATGACCGAGGCTCCCTTCGTAGATACCCTGATGAATCTGGGCATGGGCAAGGGACCGGCTTTAGCTTTGTTGCTCACCGGACCTGGAATCAGCCTGCCCAACTGGCTGGCAATTGCCAAAGTTTTCGGTGTCAAGAAAGCACTGGTTTATGTCCCGACCATCATAGTACTGGGGACGCTGGTGGGATGGGTTGCCGGGTTTATTCTGGACTGATTGAATAAAATACTTAAGGAGGTTTTACCAAATGATTATTGAAGTTTGTGGACCGGGTTGTCCCAGGTGCCAGGCTACTAAAGATAACGTGGGCAAGGCACTTCAGGAACTGGGACTTAAAGACGGTGAGGATGTTCTGGTATCCCCGATTAAAGACCCCAAGCTGATAGCGACACGGGGAGTAATGCTGACACCGGCAGTGATTATCGATGGGGTGAAAGTATCAGAGGGTAGAATTCCCAATCCTCAGGAGATAAGGAAATGGATTGAGGAAAGGCAGTAAGCAAGGTAAGATAAAGCAATAAGGTGAAGTAAAGGAAATCATATGTCTATGCTAGCTAAAGTGAAAATATGGACTTCGTTTTTGTTAATTATCCTGGTAGCCGGCACGCTCTGTGCCTGCGGAAGTACCGCTCCTGAAGTGCCTTTACCTTCAGAGACACCTTCTGTTACCGCTGACAGGGTTGAAGTTGTCTACTTCCATCGAGCGCAGCGGTGCAATTCTTGTATTTACGCCGAAAATGGAACACGCTACGCATTGAGCACCTATTTTGAAGATGAGCTAGCCAGCAACAAGATTATCTTCAGGTTGGTCAATTTAGAAGACAAGGAAAACGCCACCATTGTCAAACAATATGGCGCTTTTACCTCGTCACTGTTCATCAACACCATAATAGACGGCTCTGACCATATTCAAGAAGTAAAAGAAATCTGGTTCATCCTGGGCAATGACAAGGCATTCGTCGAGATAGTAAAGGGCAAAGTCGAGGAAAGCCTCAAGGAAATACCTGATGGATCTAAGTAGCATAGTGCAGCAGCTCTCTGAGAGTCTTAATATCCCGGTTCTCTCAGCGCTGTTTCTGGGTTTGCTAACCGCCATTAGCCCCTGCCCTATGGCGACTAATATTGCGGCTGTAGCCTATGTTAGCCGTAGAGTGACAGATCGCAAGTACGCTATTATGACCGGGGCACTCTATACACTGGGGCGCATGCTTTCCTATTCCGTCCTTGGTATCCTGTTAATCGTGGCTGGTCTTGAAATCCCCGGCGTCGCTTCATTTCTTCAGGATTTTGGCGAAAAAATCCTGGGCCCACTTCTGATTGTGATAGGAATAATAATGCTTAACATCGACAGGCTTTCTTTTAACCTGGGAGCCGGAAAGCTATCTTCAATAGGCGGAAAGGTTGCTGACCGGGGCATCATGGGCGGGTTCCTGCTGGGGGCACTCTTCGCTCTAGCTTTTTGTCCTTATAGCGCTGTGCTATTCTTCGGCGTACTAATACCTTTAGCCCTCAAATCTGATGGCGGCGTCGCCTTGCCCGCGGTGTTCGCTATCGGCACCGGACTCCCGGTTCTCATATTCGGCACCCTGCTATCACTTGGTGTTGCCAGGGTTTCTATCTGGCTCAACGCAGTCACCCGTGCCGAGACAGTAATTCGCAAAATAGTTGCCATTATTTTTATAGGAGTGGGAATATACCAGGTGGTGCTCTGGGTACAGGCTTAAATTGGTTCTCAAAAGGAGGCATGAACATGAGTAAACCAACCACCGTAGCCGGCAGGCTCTCCATAATAGACCGGTTTATCCCGGTATGGATTTTCCTGACCATGGCGCTGGGGGTGGGGCTGGGCTACGTATTTCCCGAGATTGCCTCCGTGTTTGACATACTCAGGATAGATACCGTCTCCCTGCCCATCGCCATTGGACTCCTCTGGATGATGTATCCGGTGCTGACCAAAGTTAAATACGAAGAACTGTCCAAGGTTGCCAGCGCCTGGAAGATGTTTGGCGTATCAATTATCCTGAACTGGGTCATTGGCCCAATTATAATGTTCGGTCTGGCGTGGTTCTTCCTCTCCGATCTCCCCGAATATAGAGAGGGGTTGATTATCACCGGACTGGCACGCTGCATTGCCATGGTGCTAATCTGGAACCTGCTGGCCGGGGGCGATAATGAGTACTGTGCCGTTCTGGTAGCCCTGAACTCCATCTTTCAGATGCTATTTTATTCGGTGCTGGCATATTTCTATATCACCATTGCTTCCTCCTGGGTCAGTGGCAGCGAGGCGACTGTCGTGCACGTATCCATGTGGGACATTGCCAAAAGCGTTTTAATATTTCTGGGTATCCCCCTGGTGGCGGGCATTATAACCCGTTTTACCCTCATCCATCGTAAAGGCAGGCAATGGTTTGAGGAAAGCTTCGCCCCCAGGTTGAGCCCTACCGCAATGATAGGGCTGTTGTTCACCATTTTCGTCATGTTCTCCATGCAGGGAGAATATATCGTCAGTCTGCCGATGGACGTGCTCCGTATCGCCGTTCCACTGCTGATTTACTTCGTGCTGATGTTCAGCGTATCATTCCTCCTTTCCTGGGCACTGAGATTTGTCTATCCCCAGACCGCGACCATATCCTTCACCGCTGCCAGCAATAACTTTGAACTGGCGATAGCGGTGGCGGTGGGCACCTTTGGCATAAACTCAGGACAGGCACTGGCTACCGTTGTCGGACCTCTTATTGAAGTGCCCATGCTCATTGGACTGGTATACGTGTCACTGTGGGCAAAGAAATTTCTGTTCGGTACTGATGGAACTGCCAGACGCATCAATACCAGACTTAACTGAATGCCACGCCCAAACAGTTGACCAAAGCCAGCTTGATTTTACCCTGCGCATCAGATATACTCCCCAATATAAGAAGGCAATAATACTGTGGAGGTGATCAAAATGAGGTGGAGACTATTACTGGCTATCTGTTTGGTGGTGGCGGTTATTGCCATCGGCGCCCTTGGCTGTGTGGGTGAGAGTTACGTCCCGCCATCTGTCCCCCAAATTCAGTCATTGGGAAGTGTTTTCAGTCAGCAGAACACTGGAATCTGGGTGACCGGAGAGGGGAAGGTCAGCGTCGTCCCCGATGTTGCCATTCTGAGTCTGGGGGTTGAGGCCCAGGAAACTACCGTGGCTGAGACACAAAGCAAAGCGACTACTGCCATGGCAGCCATAGTTACCGAGCTTGATAATTATGATATTGACCGGAAAGATATTCAGACCCAGCACTTCAGCATTACTGCCATCAGAAGGTGGGTAGAAGATAAGGAAGAGGAAGTTCTCATTGGCTACCGGGTAACTAACACGGTGACCGCCAAGGTAAGAAAGGTAGAGGAGACGGGAGCTATCATTGATGCCGTAGCCAAGGCTGGTGGTAATTACATTAGAATAAACAGCATTAGTTTTACCATAGATAACACCGCCCCCTACCGTACAGAAGCCAGAGAAAAAGCAATGGCTAACGCTGAAGCTAAAGCAAAGCAGCTGGCTGAATTAAGCGGCGTGACTCTGGGTAAACCGACCTACATTAATGAGAGCGGCGGTTATATCCCCGTGGTACGGGCGCCTTATATTGAAGCAGTCCCCATGCCGGCAGCGGCACCACCGCCAATCAGCCCGGGGGAAACCGAAATACAGCTGTCAGTTCAGGTAGTTTACAGCATCCAGTAGCAAGACCAGGCAGGGCTGCCGGTAAGACCAACATTGCGCTTCTAGTAAAAGAGATGCTAGAATTACAATGGTTTATATTTTATGTTAAGGGGCTGACGTGTTTACCGGGATTATAGAAGAAGTCGGCAAAGTTAGTTCCACACCAGCCGGCAGCCTCGTTATTGCTGCCAGTGAAGTCATGTCAGGTATAAAGGACGGCGGCAGTATTGCTGTCAATGGAGTATGCCTGACGGTAACCAGTTTTACGGCTAATTCGTTTTCCGTTGATGTAATGCCGGAAACGCTGAAGCGGACTAACCTTGGGCTGCTTAGTGCCGGAGATAAGGTTAATCTGGAACGCCCGGTGGCCCTGGGCGGACAGATGGGGGGACATCTGGTACAGGGGCATGTTGATGACACCGGCAGAGTCGCTTCGGTCTTGTGGGAAGGTGAGGCAACGCTCATTAAATTTGAAGCCTCCCCGGAAGTGATGCGCTTCGTGGTTGAGAAAGGCTTTATCGCCGTCGATGGCATCAGCCTGACTATTGCATCTAAAGAGGCTAATTCATTCTGTATTTCGGTTGTTGACTATACCAAGCAGCATACCACCCTGGGCAATAGACAGGTCGGTGACCTGGTTAATCTGGAAGTGGATGTTATTGCCAAATATGTGGAGCAACTCAGTCAGCCCCGTAGCACTGGCCTAACCGCCGAGTTTCTGCAGGAGCATGGTTTTTTAGTCAAGTAATCTATTCTAGAGGTAAAAGCGCACATGGGACTAGCCAAGATTTCAGAAGCTATTGAGGACATAAAGGCAGGCAAGTTTATCATCATAATTGATGATGCGGATAGAGAAAACGAAGGCGACCTGGCCATTGCTGCCGAGAAGGTTAGCACCGAAGGAATTAACTTTATGGCCACGCATGGCAGGGGCTTGATTTGCCTGCCCGTTATCAGCAAGCGTCTGGACGAATTAAAGATTCCTCTTATGGTGGACAGAGATAGAAATACCTCCAAGTTTTCCACCGCCTTTACCATATCCATTGAAGCTAAACACAAGGTGAGTACTGGCATTTCGGCAGCCGACCGAGCCGAGACCATAAAAGCAGTAATCAACCCGGAAACCAAGCCTGATGATATAACCCGGCCGGGGCACATGTTCCCGCTGCGGGCCAGGGAAGGCGGTGTCCTGACACGGGCAGGACATACCGAGGCTATAGTTGATTTGGCCAGACTGGCCGGGCTTTATCCCGCCGGCGTTATCTGCGAGATTCTGAGTGAAGACGGCTCCATGGCACGGCTACCTCAGCTCAAGGTAATGGCAAAACGGTGGGGAGTCAAGATTGTAACCGTAGCCGACCTTATTGCTTACCGCCACCGCCACGAACGCCTGGTGCACCGGGTTGCCGAAGCCAAACTGCCCACGGTTTACGGCGATTTCACCGCTATTGCCTATAAAAGTGACATAGACCCTGATGAACACCTGGCTCTGGTAATGGGGGATATAGCTACCGATGAGCCGGTACTGGTCCGGGTCCACAGTGAATGCATTACCGGCGAAGTATTTGGCAGTCTTCGCTGTGACTGCGGTGAGCAGATTACTCTGGCAATGAAAAACATCGCTGAAGAGGGGCAGGGTGTTCTCCTCTACATGAGGCAGGAAGGGCGAGGTATCGGCATCCACAACAAAATCCGCGCTTATGCCCTCCAGGATAAAGGAATGGACACCGTGGAGGCCAATATATCTCTTGGCTTTGCCCCCGACCTGCGTGACTACGGCATAGGCGCCCAAATCCTGGCTGAACTGGGCTTACACAAAATCCGTCTGCTCACCAACAACCCCAAGAAGGTGATAGGTCTGGAAAGCTACGGGCTGAAGGTGGTGGAGACAGTACCCATTATTGCCACTCCCAACCGATATAACTATAATTACCTGGAGACAAAACAAAAAAAAATGGGCCATACCTTAAAAGTTCCAAAGGTTACCGATAATTAGGTATACTATAAATAAAAAATAAGGAGAAAATAATGGGTAAATGCTTTGAAGGCATGTTGCTGGGGAAAGGGCTGAAGTTCGGGCTGGTGGTCTCACGCTTCAATGAGTTCTTTACCAAGAAATTGCTGGATGGAGCGCAGGATGCCCTGCTTCGCCACGGTGTTAACGAAGAAGACATAGAGGTCACCTGGGTGCCAGGTTCATTTGAAATCCCGCTAATTGCCCTGAAATTAGCCCAGGCCAAGAAGTATGATGCTGTGATCTGCCTGGCCGCCGTGATTCGTGGTGGCACGCCTCATTTTGAATATATCGCCGCCGAGGTTACCAAGGGCATTGCCAGAGTAGGCCTGGAGACCGGACTGCCGATTATAAACGGTGTAATTACCACTGATACCATCGAGCAGGCTGTGGAACGGTCCGGCACCAAAGCGGGGAACAAGGGCGCTGAAGCAGCAGTGAACGCTATCGAAATGGCTAACCTGATTAAGTCCATAGTCTAACCACTTCGCCTCAAAACTGGGGAAAAGCGCAAACTACTAACCGATATAGCTCATTCGGTAACTTTATAGACGGTATCCCCCCGTCTCACACGGTCGCTAACCTTGACTCCAACCGAATCCCCAGCTTTGGCCTGGCTAACATCAGCATTGTTAATCTGCATAGAATTGACCGCGAATTCGATATCAGTCGTGTGCCCCACGATGTGGACCTGGTCACCCACTTTCAGAGTCCCGGTTAGCTCAATCCCGGCTACTACGGGGTGAGCAAAGAAGTCACTCACATTCCCAATCACTACCTCAGGCATTTGACTCCCTCCTTTGTATTTAATGCTACACAAGGCGACCCCGCTGTTTTTGAAATTATAACCCCCCACCCTGTATAAATCAAGACCAGAA
>DATKWF010000116.1:0-4111 GCA_035529715.1 Dehalococcoidales bacterium
ATGGGATACTAAAAGGGAGAGTCATAGAGAGGCGAAGCCTCTCTAACATAACCAGTCCCCCTTCCCCTTATCAAGGGGAAGGGGGATAAAGGGGGATGGGGTTACCTGATAAGACCTAAACGGATTGAGGTAAATAGACAATCTTTTTAAGCAAGCTTGCACAGCTAGAGGTTTTTTAGTAAAATGAAGCAATCTCTGTGTGGGAAGAAGACTGAGTGATGATAAATCTGCCCGTCTTGGTACTGAATCAGAGCTATGAGCCGCTGACCATCTGCCGTGTCCGGCGAGCCGTAATGCTAATCTACCGGGGCAAGGCCGAGATGCTGGAGAACGGCGTCGGCTTCGTCCACTCGGTCAGCGATAGCTTCCCGATACCTTCGGTAATCCGCCTTGCTTACCTCATCAGGCGTCCCCGCCGGGAAAGAAAGCTGACTCGCTTTGAGGTCTTCAACCGTGACCATTCTACCTGTCAGTACTGCGGGAAGGAAACCAAGCAGCTTACCCTGGACCATATCATTCCCCGCTATCGGGGTGGTCAGCACACCTGGGAGAATGTGGTCAGTGCCTGTGTAGCCTGTAACCGACGTAAGGCAGGCAGGACCCCGAAAGAGGCTGGGATGAAGTTAATGCGTCCCCTCGCCTATCCCCACAGCAATCTTTTCTTTATTCCCTACCACTACCGGCAATCCAAAAATGAATGGCAAAAGTACCTGCCCCAGTAAACATTAATGACTATTTGGTGTAGGAAATCTCACTGACAGGTAATTCTACTCTTGCCTCGCTCTCCAGCTCAACCAGCACCGTTGCCTTTAGTGTATTACTCCCGACCACGGTAGCCTCACCCATAGCGGTTGATACCCGCTGGCCCGACCTGGGTAACTTTTCCTTCATGGCACGGTACTGCTTGCTTTCATAGCTCAGACAGCACATCAAGCGACCGCAAATACCGGAAATCTTCATCGGGTTGAGCGGTAAGTCCTGCTCCTTGGCCATTTTGATGGAAACCGGGTCAAACTCACTTATGAAGCTCATGCAACACAGAGGACGACCACACCGGCCGAAGCCACCTATCAGTTTGGCTTCATCCCTGGAGCCTACCTGCCGCAGTTCCACCCGCACCTTGAAATGCTTGGTTAACTGCCGGACCAGCTCACGGAAGTCAACTCTCTCCTCGGCACTGAACAGAAAGGTAAGGCGACTGCCGTCAAGGTTGTATTCGGCAGTGAGCAACTTCATGGGCAGTTCCAGTTCGCCTATCAGCTTGCCGCACTCAACGAGGGCTTCTTCTGCCTTACTCTCAAGTTCTTCGGCACGCTTAATATCTTCGGGCTCTGCCTTGCGTGCTACCGGTTTCAAGGAGCCTTCCTCTTCGCTGGCCACTACCTGTTTGGGGGCAATGACCACGTGTCCCAGCTCCAGGCCGCGGCTCGTCTCAACTATTACATAATCGTTTGCCTCCAGGTCAATACCAGCCGGGTCAAAGTAGTAGACTTTACCCGTTTTTCTAAACCTTATGCCAACAATATCAGCCATACTTCACTGACAATTGCGCAGTGAGATTAGTATCACCACGCTTCTCCTTTCCAGGCATATCAAGCATCAGCACCTCCAGCACCAGTCGTGGATTGGCGTTCTGCCTGAGCTGTTCCTCAGCCGCCTGAATACTATTAATAAAAGCCTTTATTTGGGCTAGTCGGTAACCCTTTGCCATCCCGGCAAGCGTGTCCAGTCGGTCAACGTTGGTAATAGTATCACTGCAGCCTGCTTTAACTAACAGCAGGTCGTGCCACCAGTCAACCCACAAATCCAGCACTTCCTGAACTGCCTTCCGGTTCTGGGTAAACTGAGCTGCCAGCTGGCTGGCATAAGCAAAGCGCTCCTCGTAATCAGAACTGACTATCTCAAGCAACCTGTCTATCTTTTCGGTGTGCTGTTGCAGCAGATTATCATCAAAGGCAGCCGAAATTGCCCAGCCCAGGCAGCCATGGGAAAGCCGGGCCAGCAGCTTGGCTTTTTCCGGCTCAACACTCCATTGACTATCGAGAGCCGCCTCCACGCCGGATGGTGGGAGGGGGGATAACTCAAGTCGCTGGCAGCGAGAAACCACGGTGGGGAGCAGCCGTCTGTCGTTCGTGGTTAGTAATATGAACACGACCTTGCCGACAGGCTCTTCCAGAGTCTTGAGCAGGCAATTGGCGGCCTCGGTTGACATAAATTCAGCCCCGTCAATAATAAATGTTTTGTACTTACCCTCAAAAGGCGGTAAGCTGGCGGAGTGCTGCATCTGCCTGATCTGGTCGATGCTAATTTCCGTCCGTAGCCTGGCTTCCGCCGAAGACCCGTTCTGGGTCAGACCAATCACCTGAACATCGGCGTGACCGGCTGAAGCTATTTTCTGGCAAGAAGCGCACTCGCCGCAGGGGGGCTCGGCTGCCTCACAGTTCAGCGCCTGAGCCAGATTCAGCGCCATAGTCATTTTGCCCACATGAGGGGGGCCAACCAGTAGATAAGCATGGGACAGGGAATCCTCTGCCAGGCTGCGCTGGAGTAAAGTTACGGCTCTATCCTGCCCGATTACCTGCCACATTCAAAAACTCCTCTAATATGCTCAAACTACATCGCACCGGGTCAGGTCCTCAAAGGTCTCCCGGCGACGGATAAGGCGTGCCTTGCCATCCTTGACCAGCACCACCGCCGTCTTCACCGAGGCGTTATAATTACTTGCCATTGCCAGGCAGTAAGCACCGCAGTCAGCTACTGCCAGCACATCACCGGCGGCAACCGAAGGCAGGCTGATGTCTCTAATCAGGATATCGCCGGACTCACAGAACTTGCCGGCGATAGTAACCTTCCCGGCTTCCTTGTCCAGCATCTTGCTGGCGGCAACTGCCTCATGCCTCGCCCCGTAAAGAGGGGGGCGGATATTGTCCGCCATACCGCCGTCAACCGAGACATAACACCTGACGCCGGGTATGTCCTTGACCACCCCCACCCGGTACAGTGCCACCCCGGCCCGTCCAACTATCGCCCGGCCCGGCTCAATAATAAGTCGTGGTGGTGATAGCTTCAACTCATGACATTTGCTGGTGAGTGCCGAGACTATTGCCTCGGCATAAGCGGAAATGGGTGGCGCCGGTGAGTCCGGCGTGTACTGGACAGCAAACCCGCCACCAACGTCCAGCTCTTGTAGCTCAAAGTCGTGTTTCCGCTTCATATCGGCAGCAAAATTGAGGACAATGCCAATTGCCTCCTGATACGGCTCAATCTCAAAGATGAGGGAGCCAAGATGAAAGTGCAATCCGACCAGATTCAGGTTGGCTGATGCCGTGGCTTGAGCTACCGCTTCCTCCCAGCTGGATAGAGGGAAACCGAACTTACTGTCAACAGCACCGGTAGTAATATACTTATGGGTATGAGGGTCAACTCCAGGAGTCAGGCGCAGCAATATATCAGGTACGCAACCTTCCTCCACGGCTAATTCAGCCAGCACGTTAAGTTCGTGGAAATTGTCCACGACTATGCGGCCAACTTTCCATTCCAGGGCTGACTTTAGTTCTTCGGCTGACTTATTATTGCCGTGGAAATAGACTCTATCCGGAGGGAAGTCAACCGAGTGAGCAATACTCAACTCACCACCCGAGACCACATCCAGCCCCAGCCCCTCCTCCTTTATCAGGAGAGCCAGCGCCTTGTTGATAAAGGCCTTGCCGGCATAAACCACGGCGGTGTCAGCATAGCGCTTACCGAATTCCGTCTTGAACTCGGCACACTTGCTGCGCAGGCTGGACTCGTCAAAGACATACAAAGGCGTGCCGAACTCCTCCGCCAGCTCAACGCAATCGCAGCCGCCAATGGTAAGGTGTCCCCTGTCATTTACCGCAGAGGTTAAGGGCAACAGGGAAGCCTTGGGTATCTCTCGCTCAATACTCATGTTTTCTCCGTAACTTAATGTTAACAGTGCCCAGCAATGAAGTCAATTTATTGTGCTGGCTGACCACATAGGTAACACTGGACTACGAATCTTAGCAAGTTCCCTTTCAATATACCCCACCGGGGCGAGATAGCCAAGTGATTGGTGTGGACGATTGAAATTATATTCTATAAGCCATTC
>DATKWF010000117.1:0-4118 GCA_035529715.1 Dehalococcoidales bacterium
TCAGGGTTCGAGCCCCTGGCGGCTCAAAATGAAGCTAAGTCACAGAAAATCTAAGCAAAACAACAATTCTAGGCCAGCTTATTTTTTCGGAGCTTATAGCTAAAATGTCGCTTTTAGGCCAGATGATTCCCGATAAATCGCTGGCTGATGCTATAAATGAGTATCTGGTAGACCAGAAAATCGAGAATAAAACAGCCAAGACAATCCGCTTCTATCGGCAAAACTTAGCTGATTACCTCAAGTTTTCTATTCAGCAAGGTCATCCTAAACCAAAACCTGCAGGTCAAGAAAGTTGTCGGCACTCTTCCTGTATCCATATTGCCCAGGAGTCCGTGGAGACTGCCAGAAGTAGTGAAGCAATACATAACTCCCAATGACCCAAAGGTCAGAGCGGCAGTGCAGGATATACTCTCAGGATACTGGAGATGGGTTTATGATGATTTTGAGGCCCTGCGGCAGTGGGTACAGGCACACGTTTCCTATAGGTCTGATAAGGAGATACACGGTGTCAGTAACTATTGGCAACTGCCAGCAGAAACTCTCGAACTCGGCACAGGGGACTGTGAGGACTTTGCCATAGCGGGGGCTGCTGTCCTTTTATGGGTTGCATTAGCGGTTCTGGCATCAGGGACATAAACGTTGGACTGGCCAGACCAAGAAACAAAGTCCCAAAGAGGAGAACATAGGTGTAGCCCAGTATCTCGCTTTCACCCGGTACATGCCCGCGCCAGTAGTCGACGAATAAGGCGGCACCCAGGCTGAAGACAATGCCGGCCGCAGTTGCCGACGCCAGACGCCTGGAGAAGATCTGCCCTAATATAGACTGGGGCACTAGGTCACGAATCCAGCCATTCCAGGCGGAGTTGCATACGGCAGCCAGAAGCCCCCGAAATGCCATTAGCCCCAGCAGCAGGTATATGGCAGTCCTGCCGGGAGTGAAAATCAAAATGGGGATCACGGCGATGGCCTTACGCCGCCTTACTTTCTCGACCAGCCAGATAGCCGGCAACTGGATGAGTTGCATAAGGAAAGAAATGGCGGCCAGAATACCGATTTGCAAGTTGTTGGCACCGAGGGCCAGGGCAAATGCGGCCAGGAAACCACTTGTGGTAATACTGTTAAAGCCCAGAGAAACCGTTCCCTCCAAAGTCAACCATCGAAGTCCTGCGGTTAACTCCCGGTCAGAGATAGTCGGTCTGGGTTTGAATAATTTGAAGAGATTCACGGGGGTATGATTTATCGCCGTAATAGCGAAGGACTAATAAATATTATCTCTAGGCATTCTTTAGCAGTGTTTCGGCTGACCTTTTCCTTGTTCTGGGCTTCCAACCGAGAAGCTCCAAGAGGTCGCCAATTGCCTTGTCCTGATGTATTACGTGGCGGAACGGTAAGTCGGTATAAACCCTGTATTTAATCCGGCGCCCTTCTCGTTTCTTGGTGATGTAGCCATCAACCTCTAGGTCATTGATAATATTGCGTGTTCCCTTTTCCGTAATGTTTATTGTCGAGGAAATCTCCCGGGCGGTGATTCGTGGCTGCTGGGCAATCAAACATAACACCAGGGCATGATTGGTAAGGAATTTCCATCCCGGCATACCTGCACCTCCTTGCTGGAATTTTCTTAAAATATTCTTTTGATTTTAGGCTATCTTCAGCCTAAAACCTATTGACAATTGCGGACTTTGGTGTATAATATTAATTTAGGAATAATAATATCGTAACATTATAACAGGAAAACATTGTTATCACAACTATTTACCTAGTTATTTTACCATAATAAAGTATAATTTAATATAGATAGAAGAGGAGCAAAGAGAAAGGTAAAGTGAAAACGCCATCTGTAGCCACCAAGACTCAATCTGTATCCAAAACCAAAAAGCGTTCCGTCGAAGGTCATAACACAAATGAGGCAGAAGAGGAGCCTCCTGGCAAATCTGTTATTATTCTGGAAACGGAGGAAGAGCCTCCAGGTAAAACCGCCGCCAGCGGCTACAGTTTGTTAATAGATGTACCCGATAGTCTCTGGAAAGACTGGAAGTGGCACTTCCGCAACCGGATAACCAACATCAACCAGCTTGATCAATTCATTCCGTTATCATCCGAGGAAAAGGCGCAACTCAGGCTGGTAACCATGCGCTATCCCCTGTCAATCACCCCCTATTATCTATCGCTAATCAATCCTGATGACCCTGATGATCCGATAAGGAAGCAGGCGGTGCCCTCCGTCCTGGAGATGACTATGAGCACAATGGGTCTGGAAGACCCGCTGGCGGAGAAAGAGGACTCCGTAGTTCCCGGACTGGTGCACCGCTATCCAGACAGAGTCCTTATGGTGCTTACTAATATCTGCCCAATGCTCTGCCGTCACTGCACCCGTAAGCGAGAATGGAGACACGGGGGCTGGGTACGCACCGAGGGAGAGATAGAAGCGATGCTGGACTATTTGCGCCGGAATGAGGCTATTAGAGACGTCATTATATCTGGCGGCGACCCCCTGACGCTTTCCACCAGCCGTTTGGAAAGTATTATATCAAGGGTCAGAGAAATAGGGCATATTGAAATTATACGTATTGGCACCAGATTACCCGTGGTGTTGCCGCAGCGTATTGATAATGAGTTATGTGCCATGTTATCAAAATATGGTCCTATATGGCTCAACACCCACTTCAATCACCCCCGCGAGATAACGCCGGAAGCAGCTGAGGCATGTGACCGGCTACTGCGCAGTGGCATCCCGGTAAACAACCAGTCCGTTCTCCTGCGCGGCGTAAATGATGATGTCGAGACTATGCTGAAGCTCTGCCAAGGCCTGCTCCGAATAAAGGTACGTCCCTACTACCTGTTCCAGTGCGATGAGGTGCAGGGGGCAGAGCACCTGCGTACACCGGTAGAAACCGGCATAAAAATAATCGAAGGGATGCGAGGGCATACGTCGGGGCTGGCAGTACCTACCTTTGTGATAGATTTGATCCAAGGCGGCGGCAAGGTGCCACTGCAACCGAACTATGTGCTTTCGATGACGGAGGACGAACTGCTGCTGAAAAACTACGAGGGGAAGGTATTCCGTTACCGTAATCCCAGTTCAAAGGAGTGTCGGGAGGAAGCGGTGGCGACAGTCAGCGGCATTGTTAAAAGTCTGCGGGTGGATGCCGAGTTAACGTTGGAAATAAAAGGAGAAGCTGATGCGAATCGGGTTATCCTATGACCTTAAAATGGGTGTCACCGGCCAACATACCGTCGATGATGCTCTGGAAGAATACGACTCACCGGACACGGTGGAACTGATAACCGCAGCCTTTGAGTCAAGAGGCCACGAAGTGGTCAGGCTGGGTGGTGGGGAACAATTCCTCGATAATGTCCGGCATGAAAAAGTGGACATCGTCGTCAACATCGCCGAGGGCAGGGGCAGCCACCGCAGTCGTGAGGCCCAGATACCTTCCATCTTAGAAATGCTGGACATACCCTATAGCGGCTCTGGTCCTCAATGTCTTGCTGTATGCCTGGATAAACCCGTCACCAAAAAGCTGGTGGCGGCGGACGGCATCATAACCCCGAAGTGGCTGACCATGGCTTCCGAGCAAGAACTCCGCTGTATCTCATGGGAAGATTTTCCCTACCCGGCCATTGTCAAGCCGGCATATGAAGGTTCAAGTAAAGGTATTCGTTTTACTTCTCTGGCATACAGCGCTAAACAGGCGCAGAAAGAAGCATTAAGAACACTGGAGTGCTACCGGCAACCGGTGATGATCGAGGAATTCATAGACGGCGACGAGGTCACGGTAGGTATCATCGGGAATACTCCGCCCAGGATAGTCGGCATCATGCGCGTCGTACCCAGAAAGAAAAACGGGCATTTTATCTACTCGCTGGAAGTTAAACGTGATTACCTTAACCTGGTTGACTATGAGTGTCCCGCTCATCTCGACCCGGAGGCTATGGAAAAGCTGGCAGAATCCAGCCTCAAGGTTTTTAAAGCGCTGGGATGCCGGGATTTCGCCCGGGTGGACTTCAGAGTCAGCCCCGAGGGGATACCATATTTTATCGAAATAAATCCTCTGCCCGGGCTGGGCACTTACAGCGACCTGATAATTATGGCCAAAATGATGGGCTGGAAGCAT
>DATKWF010000118.1:0-9044 GCA_035529715.1 Dehalococcoidales bacterium
CAATGGCTGGGCCAAGGTACGAGTGAATCGTCATCGCCTGTTGATGCAGAGTATCATTGCAATGAGTATGCCGAGGTGCTACAGTGACATAATCACTGAACAATAAACCCTGACATTTTCCCTGGACAACGACATACACCCGTAATGAATTGTCAACAAGACATAACCCTTTTGGAGCGTCCACCTAAATGGCTGCTTAGTGCTGGCCGCAGGTAACAATATAGCGGATTGTTACCTGATTTGTTTCAAGATCACCTAACTTGATTTAACAATTTCCAACATGTGGCATCTCCAATGAAACCCTAATCTAACATTAGAGCCGGACAAGTTTTTGGGAGGCAGGCAGTCATTACCTTGACCTCGGTATGAGAGAGAAGTCGTAGTGCCGGTATCATTCTGGTTTCTATAGTTGAGCGTGATGATCCATCAACAACGGGTAAAGTTTTCATCCCAAACTTCCTGGACCGTTTTGATTGTCATCTTATCCATAGCGCAGACAATCTTGGAGATTTAATCCTTGGCTTCAGTCTCCTCATTTGACGACTTCTCTCTACTACTATGCGCCGTGGTGCGTAGTGCTTCTCTCACACTTTCTACTGCTTCGGACCCGACCGCCTCCGCTACCTCCATTGCCCCTACCGTGGCTTTAACTACCGCTGCCTCTTCACTTAAACCACTTTGTTTGGCCACTTCTTTGGCCGCTTCAATTGTCCCGATGGTGGCTGCAGTCAGGTCGGTACCCGTTTCTATGGCACCCTGAATAATGCCCTGGCTGGCTCCCTGTATCCCGTTTAAAGTGTTTACACCTGCCTGGCCTGAGGCGGTTATTACGCTAGTGGCCACCGGACCCACCAGGTTTTCAATTGCCACAGGCTTATCATCGATAACGTGCATTGCTCCCCGGGCTGCCTGCCGGGTTATCTCTACATCGTGCACCTTCGATTCTTCTCTAGCCGCCCAGACTGAGGCCAGACTGCCTTGTAATGCCTTAACCAGTCTCTTGGTTACCTTACGCC
Source organism: Dehalococcoidales bacterium (assembly GCA_035529715.1). Classification (GTDB taxonomy): domain Bacteria; phylum Chloroflexota; class Dehalococcoidia; order Dehalococcoidales; family RBG-16-60-22; genus DATKWF01. The sequence goes on from DATKWF010000118.1 coordinate 1,017, forward strand.
CGCGTACTGCGGTCAGGGTAGCTGCTCTAGCTGCTGCGGCAATTTGGTAAGCGGTAACCCCAACCGCAACATCCAGGCCGGGGACAGGTATTTTCTTGAGATAGCCGAAGGGGAAGTTGCTCAGAAGGTTATAGCTAGGCCCTGAACTCATCGGACGCGAAACCTCCCGATTTGGGAATATCAAAGACTCAAGAATCACCTCACGGCTGACCTCTCCCTCTTCACGAATCGTGGCCAGTGTACCCAGAGTCAGCAGGCCGATAATGAAGGCAATACCAAAAAGGAAATCAAGGCCGATAATGCTCATGGCAGAGACCTGCATGTAATTAAACGGACTTGTCCAAGTGAATGTGAGGTCCAGCTGGCGCGTGCTGAAGAAGTCTGCTAACAAACCTCCACACAATGGCCCCAGCCCCGCCCCAAGATTGGTTGCCAGTGAAGCGCCTGCAAGGTACGAGGTTGCTTCGCCTGGCGGCGATAGTTTCAAGCCAATGGTTCCTACGGTCAGAGTCACCCCGGCATTTGCTATACCGGCAAAAATATGCAGGATTACTAAAAGAGGTATGGTGAGAAGGTATCTTTCCGGCATGGTAGTAAATATCCAGCCGAGAATAACAAGCAGGTATAGTGAAGAACACAGCGAAAGTACCACCTTGCTACCGAATCTGTCAACGTAACGTCCCCAGACACGCAAGAAGAAAATATTAAATAGCTGACTTAAAATACTGAGAGCGATAACCCATGAAAGGGGAAAGCCGAGTCGTTTCAACATGTAAACGGCAAAGAAAGGAACAGCGAGGTTCGATGCGAATCCCCAGAAAAGAAGAAATTGGATGAGTTGCCTAAAGTTACGGTTCTTGACTGGTGCGCTCAGCCTTTGCCAAATCGATGGTTGAGATCCCAGTAACGGTTGCATTAACGGCTCGGGCATGAGTGCCATAAAGACGAGACTTGCCATGCCAATAAACAGGGCGCCAAATAGAAGTACGTAGGTATACCCCAAAATAGCACTTTGGCCAGTCACCCGCTCCTGCCATACATCAACAAAGAAAGCAGCTCCCAAACTGAAGACAACGGCGACTACTGTGGATAATATTAAACGCCTAGAGAAGATTTGGCCCAACATTTTTTGGGGGATAAGGTCACGGATCCAGCCGTTCCAGCTGCAGCTGACAACTGCAGCAAATAAACCGCGCAGTGCCATGAGAATAAGAAGAAGCGATATAGCCCAGGCACTTGGAGTCTTAATAAAAAAGGGTATAAGCGCCATCGGGAACCACAGCAACTGTGCCGGCCCCCAGGTCATCAGAGCAATGGCTTTACGCTTCCTAAATTTCTCCACCAACCAAATTGACGGCAGTTGGAGAGTCTGCATGATGAAAGGGAGGGCCGCTAGAATACCTATTTGTAGATTATTGGCACCGAGGGCAAGAGCAAAAGCTGCTAGAAAACCGCTCGTTGTGATACTAAAAAAGCCTAAAGACGTCATCCCTTCAAAGGTAAACCAGCGTAATCCTGACTCTAGATCCTGTTCGGAGATGGTTGGCTTTGGCTTAAGAAAGCTGAGTAGATTCAATTTTATCATGTATGTTTCAGGCAATAAGCATATGTCGAGCTTGGTTCAAACATTTTACAGCGGTGTTTATCTAGTCAATGCGATGCTGTATCAGCTTTTGACTTTCGTCTTTTGGTCTTCCAGCCAAGCGTCGCCAGTAGCTCTCCTAAGGAAGCATCAGTTACTTCATCCTTAATCGGCACGGCGGGATGGATTCTATACTTATTCTGCCTGCCAACTTTAATTCTCGTGATGTAGCCCGCATTTTCAAGGTCAACTATTATCTTGTGTGCCGTCCTCTCAGTTAAACCAATATCGTTACTAATTTCTCGGGCGGTCATATCTGGATTTTTTGCAATTGTAACCAGTAATAAACCGTGGTTCGTAAATAAACTCAAATCTGCCATCTCAAACACCTCCTGAAAATAACATTGTAAATATACAAAAAAGCACTTGACAAGCGCTATTATTCTTATATAATATAACTAGAATTATATTTCTATAGTTATAATTCCTAATATAAATATCAAGATATATTTTACTGGAATTATTAGAGCAAAGTCAAGCAGTTACAAAATATTTGAACTAGAGGATAAGAATAAGGTGAAAGTATCATTAGATACTAGGCGTCAATCGATATCTAAATCAGAGAAACGCCCTACTGAGCTTAACAATATGAATGAGGCAGATAAGGAACCTCCTGGCAAATCCGATATTATTTTAAATCCTGAGGAAGAGCCTCCAGGTAAAACAGCCGCTATTAGACACAGATATTTTGAACACATACCGGATTCTCTCTGGAATGACTGGAAGTGGCACTTCCGGAATAGAATCACTACCGTAGGTCAATTAGCTAAATTTATCCCATTATCAACTGAGGAACAGGCACATCTCAGTCTGGTGACCATGCGCTATCCCCTCTCCATAACACCATATTACCTCTCGCTGATTGACCCTGATGACCCTGGTGACCCTATAAGAAAACAGGCCGTACCATCTGCATTAGAGATAACTATGGGGGCAATAGGCCTGGAAGACCCGCTGGCAGAGAAAGAGGATTCCGCGGTTCCCGGGCTGGTTCATCGCTACCCGGATCGGGCGCTGATGGTGCTGACCGATATCTGTCCGATGCTCTGCCGCCACTGTACCCGCAAGCGAGAATGGCGGCACGGTGGGTGGGTGCGCACCGATGGCGAGATTGAAGTTATGCTGGAGTATTTGCGCCGGAATGGCAACATCAGGGACGTTATCATCTCTGGTGGTGACCCCCTGACGCTATCTACCCGTCGCCTGGAAAATATTCTCTCCAAGATAAGAGAGATAAGGCATATTGAAATTATACGTATCGGTACCAGATTCCCCGTGGTGCTGCCTCAGCGCGTAGATGAAGAGCTCTGCTCCATGTTGTCGAAATATGGCCCCATATGGCTAAACACCCACTTCAATCACCCCCGTGAGATAACTCCGCAGGCGGCAGAGGCATGTGACCGATTGCTGCGCAGCGGCGTTCCTGTAAACAACCAGTCTGTCCTGCTACGTGGTGTCAATGATACGGTTGAGACCCAGTTGAAGCTATGCCAGAGCCTTCTCAAAATAAAGGTGCGTCCGTACTATCTCTTCCAGTGCGATGAAGTACAGGGAACGGAGCACCTTCGCACACCGGTGGAGACTGGCATAAAGATAATCGAAGGCATGCGTGGGCATACCTCGGGTCTGGCAGTTCCCACCTTCGTGGTGGACCTTTCTCATGGTGGCGGCAAAGTCCCCCTGCAGCCGAAATATGTGCTGGCGCAGACTGAGGGGGAACTGCTGCTGAGGAATTACGAAGGTCACGTATTTCGCTATCGCAATCCTGATTCTAGAAGGCCTCAGAAAAAAGAGGTCGTGGAAGTGGTAAGCCCGGCTGGCGATGCCGTCGATAGAGCGCTTGCCAGCACCGGCCTGTCATTCGAATCACAAGGAGCTAAAGATGCGGATAGGGTTGTCGTACGATCTTAAAGAAGCCATTCCGATAGGCCAGGATGACCCCGAGGATGCCCTTGAGGAATATGATTCCCCGGAGACTGTGGAAATCATAGCCGCGGCCTTTCAGGCTAAGGGGCACTCGGTCGTCAGGCTGGGCGGGGGCAGCGAGTTTATCGATAATATCCGGCGGATGAAGGTGGACTTCGTCTTCAACATAGCCGAAGGCAGGGGCAGCTACCGCAGCCGGGAGGCCCAGGTGCCTTCTATTCTGGAGATGCTGGACATACCTTATGCCGGCTCGGACCCTCAATGTCTGTCAATATGCTTGGATAAGCCGGTAACCAAAAAGCTGGTGGCCGCCGCCGGTGTCAGCACCCCGCAGTGGCGGGTAATAGATAACAGGGAGGGGCTTGGCCAGACATCCTGGGATGAGCTCCCTTTCCCGGCCATCATAAAGCCGGCATATGAAGGCTCAAGTAAAGGGATTTGCCTTGATTCAATCGTGAATAACTCGGAACAGGCGGTTAGAACGGTGCCGAAGCTGCTGGCGTATTACCGCCAGCCGGTTATGGTGGAGGGATTCATTGCCGGAGATGAAATCACTGTAGGTCTCATGGGAAATTCCCCACCCAAAGTACTGGGCTTGATGCGTATCCTGCCGCGTAAAAATGAAGCGCCATTTGTCTATTCTCTGGAAGTAAAGAGGGACTGGAAAGCGCTGGTCGACTATGAATGTCCTGCCCTTATCGAGGAAAAGGTTCTAGATAAGCTGGCAGTTTCCAGTCTTAATGTCTTTAAGGCTCTTGAGTGCCGAGATTTCGCCCGTCTGGACTTCAGAGTCAGCCAAGATGGGGAGCCTTATTTCATCGAAATCAACCCTTTGCCCGGGCTGGGAACCTACAGCGACCTAGTCATTATGGCAATAAAGATGGGGTGGACTCATGAAGCCCTGATAAGCGCTGTACTCGATGCTGCTCTTGAGAGGTATCCACAGTGCGCATGCGTGTAGCCATTGTCTACAGTGAACCATATCCCTCGCGTTATGATGCTGCTGGTGAAGAAAAAGCGGTGCTGGGTGTTATTCAGGCCGTGGCCGCAGTGCACCAGGCGCTGCTTGAGCTTGGTTACCACGTGACCTGTGTCCCTCTGGTACCACCGCTGGAGCAAGCCAGAAAGAAACTCAGGTCTTTAAATGCCGACCTGGCGTTCAATCTTTTTGAAGGCTTTTGTGGCCGTCCCGAAACAGAAGCCCTGGTGCCAGAGATTTTATCGGAATTGGGGATACCCTGTACCGGCTGTCCGGGAGAAATGCTGAGGCTGGCTCTCGATAAGGCCAAAGTCAAGGTACTGCTGAAAGCCGCCGGCATCCCGACACCGGACTTCCAGTTGCTCAATCACCATATGCTGCATATGTTCCGGCTCAGCTATCCATGCATTGTCAAGCCCCGCAGTGAGGACGCGAGCCACGGGCTGGCTGAAAAAAGTGTGGTCACCGATTTTGCTTCGCTGAAAAAGCAGGTGCGACTGATAACCGGGTCTTACATTGGCAGTGCCCTGGTAGAGGAGTTCATCGATGGGCGCGAATTTAACGCGATGGTCCTGGGCAACTCCCAATGCACCGTGCTGCCCGTGTCGGAAATAGCCTATTCGCTGCCTCCGGAAATGCCCAGAATACTCACTTTCGCCTCCAAGTGGGAGCCTGATAGCCCGTATTTCCAGGGTACCAGAGCCATTTGCCCGGCTGAAATCGCGGCCGAAGCGCAGGAAGGCATCAAGCAGACAGCGCTGGCGGTTTTTAGGCTGCTTGGCGGTCAGGGCTATGCCAGAGTGGACATGCGGATGAACCAGGAGGGGCAGCTAAGCGTTATTGAGGTGAACCCCAACCCGGATATATCCCCTGACTCCGGTGCCGTCCGCCAGGCTGAAGCCGCCGGGATGTCCTACCCGCAATTCATGGAGAAGATAGTACAGCTCGCGCTGGAAAAGGAATATCATGAAAATAAAGATCCGTCAGATGCTACCAAAAGACAGTCCAGCCCTGATGGAAATACTGCAGAATACGCCCGAATTCAAGGCGTCTGAAGTAGAAGTTGCGGAAGAGGTTATTGATAGCTACCTGCATGATGTCAAAGGGTCAGGATATTATGTCCTGGTAGCCGAGGATGACTCAATTGTCGCTGGCTACATTTGTTATGGGCCTACCCCGCTAACCGATGGTACCTGGGATCTGTACTGGCAGGCAATCGCCCTGGAAAAGCGGGGACAGGGCATAGGTGGCGCTCTCATGGAGGCGGCGGAGAGGGAAATAATGCAGGCGAAAGGAAGGATGGCCATCATTGAGACATCATCCACGCCACTTTATGAAAAAACGAGGCGATTCCACATCAGTCACGGTTACAAGTTAATCGGCCGCATCCCTGATTTCTACGCGCCGGGAGACGACAAGCTTATCCTGCAAAAGCGACTGAGATGACATCAGATGATAAAGATGGAGAGAGGCCTGACTTATGTTCCGGATTCGCCGCGTCTACGATAATATTACCCCCGCCAATGAATAAGCCATAGCACGGGTCCAGAATATTCTGAGGGCCCAGTTCCCCGGCCTGTCCAAAAGAGACATAGCCAAATTGCCCGAACAACTTCGTAACCCGATGAAGTATCGTTTCCGCTCCGTTCTCTTCGTGGCTGAGGGCGCAAAGGGGAAAATAGATGGCTTTGCCCTCCTGTTCAATGCGCCGGTCCTGAAGTTCTGTTACCTTGATTACATTTCCACATCCAGAAAGACAATGGGTGGCGGTATCGGTGGGGCTCTCTATGAAAGGGTACGAGAAGAGACACTTGACCTGGGTACTATCGGTCTTTTCTTTGAATGCCTCCCTGATGACCCCCGGTTAAGCCGTAACCATGAAATCAGAAAGCAAAACGCAGCACGGCTGCGCTTCTACGAAAGATACGGCGCCCGCCCCATTGTGAACACCGCCTATGAGACTCCTCTCAAACCCGGTAATGATAACCCGCCTTACCTAGTCTTTGATGACCTGGGACAGGATACCAAGCTGCCCCGTGATACCGCCCGGGAGATTGTCCGGGCCATACTGGAGCGGAAATATAGAGGCGTATGCCCCCGTGACTACGTTGAAATGGTGGTCGCTTCCTTTCAGGATGACCCGGTACGCCTGAGAGAGCCCAGGTACGTGAAAAGGGCCCCGGCGCCAATAAAGCGTTCCATACCGACTGACAAGCGTATCATGCTTGTCATCAATGACCGCCATGGCATTCACCATGTGGAAGAGCGCGGTTACGTTGAATCCCCGGTGAGGATAGACTCGATTTTGCAGGAGCTTGATAAGACCGAGCTATTTCAAAAGGTGGCTCCCCGGCATTTTTCGGAAAAATACATCAAGGCAGTCCATAATGCGGGGTTTGTTGACTATCTGAGAAAGGTATGTATCAATCTTGAACCCGGGACATCTATTTACCCTTACGTCTTCCCGGTTCGCAACCGGGCACGCCCTCCCAAAGTGCTGCCAATACGCGCCGGGTATTACTGCATTGACACGTTCACGCCGATAAACGGCAACGCCTATCTGGCGGCCAAAAGGGCGGTGGACTGCGCCTTGACCGCGGCGAAAAAGCTCCTTGAAGGTTATCACCTGGCTTATGCCCTGGTGAGGCCGCCCGGGCACCATGCCGAGCCCAGCTCCTTTGGCGGCTTTTGCTATTTCAATTCCGCCGCCGTTGCTGCCGAACACCTCAGCCATTACGGTAAAATTGCCATCCTTGATGTTGACTATCATCACGGTAACGGCCAGCAGGAGATATTCTATGAACGTTCTGACGTGCTGACCATATCCATTCACGGCCATCCCAGCTTCGCCTACCCTTATTTCAGCGGCTTTGTCAGCGAAAGGGGGAGGGGAGGGGGTAAAGGTTACAACATAAATATTCCCCTGCCCGAAAGTGTTGATGGCGAGCTTTACCGGAGCGTCCTCCGGGACGCGCTGAAGCGTGTTACCAGATTCAGCCCCAGATTTCTTATTGTCGCTTTAGGGCTGGACACAGCTAAAGAAGACCCGACTGGCAGCTGGAGCCTGGGGGCTGAAGACTTCGAATCTATAGGTAAAATGATCGGCCTGCTTAGATTCCCTACACTTGTTGTTCAGGAAGGCGGGTATGATACCCGGGTACTTGGTGTTAATGCACAGCGCTTCTTTAACGGGTTGTGGTCAGGCTCTTACTCATCGTAAAGACTGCAATGGTTGGTTAATAAAGCCCATAGCCTTCCTCATTGCACGATTGTCTGTTTTATGCAATTCAGGTAACAATCGCTTGAATAGTTAACCCTTTGAACAAAAGCTTATTTTGTTACCTATTCTTGGTCTTTCTTAAAGTTAGATTCCTTAGCTTCCAGATACCTACGCTTGATTGTGTCTCGACTGATATATTGGCCAGTTATTCCCCGATAAGTTTCAGCCATCCGGGACCAGCCCAGATTATCAACATCACGC
>DATKWF010000119.1:0-10525 GCA_035529715.1 Dehalococcoidales bacterium
GGAAGAAAGAGATTCTTGGAATAATATGATGGCAAATGGAATAGGGCGCAACTGTTGATGCAGGAGCTAATCTTCCAATTCACGGAGTACCTTGATTAAGGCGTCGGTGTGCTCCGGTTTGCCCACGCTGATGCGGATATAATTCTGCAAAATCGGCTGGTCAAAGTAACGGACCAGTATCCCCTTCTTCTGCAAATTCTGCCAGAGTTCTCTGGCACTGCCACTCAGCACCGAGCATAAAATGAAGTTAGCCTGCGATGGGAACGGCTTCAGCCACTCCAGCTTCTTTAACTCCTCAAACAGCCTTTCTCTTTCGGCAATTATTGCCTTTACCCGCTCCATCAGATAATCAACATCGTTCAGGGATTCCCGCACCGCCACCAGCGCCGCCAAATTCACATTATAGGGCAGCTTGATTTTTAACAGGTAACCGGCAACCTCAGGCGGGAAAATGCCATAGCCCACCCTCAGGCCAGCCAGTCCCGCCCATTTACTGAAAGTCCGCAGTACCATCAGGTTCTTATACTGACTAACCAGAGGTGCCACCGTTTCCCCGCAGAACTCGTAGTACGCCTCATCAACCAGCACCGGCACCCCGGTAGCCACCAGCTCCAGAATATCCGACTTCGGGGTAACCATACCGGTGGGGTTGTTGGGATTGGCTAGAATAACAAGCTTGGTCTTCGGAGTTACGGCGGCTTTTACGGCACCGATATTGACGGAAAAATCCTCATCCCTGGGTACATTCACCAGCTTGCCCTTATTGATAAGAGTCCTGGTGCGATACATATCAAAGGTAGGAATACAGTTTATGACCTCGTCACCCGGCTCCAGTAAAAGGCACAAAATATCATCCAGAAGCTCACCACTGCCGTTAGCCGCCACAATGCAGCCGGCATCAACCCCGGTATATTCCTGCAGCTGCCGGCGAAGCCTGGTCTGTCCGGCATCGGGGTATATTTCCCAGCCGCTATATTCAGTTAAAGCCTGCCGCACTCTCGGTGAACAGCCGTAGGGATTTTCATTGGCATCAAGCTTGATGACCTTCTCCACGGGAACTTCCATCTCTCCCTCCAGGGTATCCGGGGACCTGTGCGGAGAGTAACCACCAAGAGCAATAAGCTCAGGTCTTATTAATTTGTCCATTCCTTCAGAAGCCACTAAATTACTGCCTCCTTAGCCTGCCAAACAATAACATTATTATCTGCCTACAGGGCACACCCTCATGCACTCGGCACAACCACCGGCGGCGCTCCGAAAGGAACTGCAGGCAAATTTATTGATGTCATATGACTCGCCATCTTTCGGTTCGATTATAGCCCCAGATGGGCAACTCTTGACACAAAGACCACACTCTTTACATTCAAAATCTACCTTAACCGGTCTTGTCGGTTCAAGTTTTGCCTCGGTAAGGCAGCATGAGAGTCTGACCCTGGAACCAAAATCAGGAGTAATCAGCAGGCTGTGCCAGCCGATTTCACCCATTCCGGCTGCCTGACCGGCATGCTTGTAGGAGAATACCGCCTTCAGAAACCTCGCATCCATGGGGCAGCCTGAGGCCGGCAGAGGCAATGACTTCAGCCCGAGTTTACGTGAAGCCTTAGCCACATCATAAGCTGACCTGGTCAGGCGACCATTAAGATATTCCGAGTTACGGTCCAATAAATCATTAAGTGAAGCCTCACCCATCACTCTCCCGGGTGAGGTGAGGTTAAGAATTTCCGGGTAAATCTCCATGGCCAGAACTACAACCGAACGAGATTGAGGCAACAACCTCAAGGCTGTTTCTTCCAGCCTGGTGCCTTTCCACTCAGCCAGACTGGCGACACCCAGTATCTCAACATCCAACCTGGAAATAAAATCCTGGAGAGCGGCGCCTCCCGCTGAGGTCTTTTTCTGGTCAGTCACCGTGAATCCTCCTTAATCAGTTTTAAATCGCTTCTCCACCGCCCGGGCGTGGGCATCAAAACCTTCAGCCCTGGCGATTATTGACGCCGCCTCGCCCAGCTCCTTCAAATCAGCCTCGTCAACACTAACCGTGTTGATATACTTGATAAAGTCACTGACATTAAGTGGCGAAGCAAACCGAGCAGTGCCTCCGGTAGGCAGGACATGACTTGGCCCAGCCACATAATCGCCCAGCACCACCGTTGAGTTGCCACCGATAAATATACAGCCGGCGTTGGCGACTTTACCAACACAGGAGTCAGCATCCTTTACCATCAGGCAGAGGTGCTCCGGAGCATAGAGGTTAGCCAGTTCAATAGCCTCATCAACACTGGCAACCACCGCTATTATCCCTTTGTCCAACGACTCGGCAGCGATAGCCCGCCGCGGCAGGCTCTGCAATTGTTGCTCCACTTCCTTATTGACTTTATCGGCAAAGCGCGGTGAAGTAGTAACCAAGATAGTCGAAGCCAACGGGTCATGCTCCGCCTGAGCCAGAAGGTCGGCGGCACAATATCCAGGGTCAGCCGTTTCATCAGCGATGATTAATACTTCGCTTGGGCCCTGAAGCCCATCAATATCAACTACACCATATACCAGCCTTTTAGCTATGGTTACAAAGATATTGCCCGGACCGCAAATCTTGTCCACTTTAGGGATAGACTCAGTGCCAAAAGCCAGAGCGGCTATTGCCTGAGCACCGCCGATACGGAAGACGCGGTCAACCCCGGCGATATCAGCAGCTACTAATATAGACGGCGGAACTGCTCCGCTTGCTCTTGGCGGTGTAACCAAGATAACCTCATTGACACCAGCAACCTTAGCCGGTATGGCAGTCATCAGCACCGTTGACGGATAAGCGACGGTACCACCAGGGATATAGAGACCAACGCGTTCCAGTGGGCGCACCAGCTGACCAGAACTGGAAACAGCTACTTCGTGCCAGATATTATCTCTTTGCGCCCTGTGGAAGGAGCCTATTCGCTCAGCTGCCATCTTGAGCGCGCCAACAAGCTTCTTATTATCCTTATCCACCGCCTGATAAGCACTGGCTATCTGCTCTTTGCTTACCTCCAAGGAGGCAAGCTCTAATCCATCATATTTTGAGGTATAAGCGTGAACGGCTTTGTCCCTGTGCTCGCGCACCTCGTCTATAATTTTCCTGACATCCCGTTCCGCTTTATCACGAGGAGGCAAATTTTTTGGCTTTAGCTCCAGTGTTAGTGAAGTCGGATAAAACTCATCGGGAACCGGCCGAGATAGTACTGCTTTGGCTGATGTAAAACCTTTAATTACTTTCAATTAACTACTCTCCACCGCCTGGCTCAAACTCTCGATAATTGACTTTATTCTCTTGCCTTTTGCCGAAGCAAAGTCAATGCCGGTACTACCAACCAGGCAAGCCGCCGACTCAAAGAGGGTATCAATAATCTTAAGCTTATGCCTGGCTATGGTGCTGCCGGTCTGGGTATTTTCAATCAAAAGGTCGGCATCATCGGGTAAAAATGCTTCAGTAGCTCCCCAGGTGGGAATCACCCGGTAGCGTCCTAGGTGCTTATCCCTGGCATACTTATCGGCAATATTTACATACTCCGAAGCCACCTTGAGCGGCACCGTTCCCTTTATGTTAAGCTGCCGCAAGCCAGAGGCATCCTTGACCGAAAGCGCCTGGCTGACCACGGCAACTATTTTAACCGCGCCAAACTTGAGGTCCAGGAACTCCTTTACCGGACTGGACGGGAACTGGTAAAGGTGCTCCTTAAGCCAGTCCTTCCCGGTGATAGCCAAATCAAAATTACCGTTAGCCACCTGCGAGGGCATATCCTGAGGTCTAATTACCTTAGTCATAACCCCGGCCAAGTTAGTGGCTGGCCGCCGATTACCCGCGTCCGAAGGATAATCATCAACCTGAATGCCAACCCTGTTCAACAGCTGGACCGTGGGCAACTGTTGATGCCCATCGGGCAAGGCTATACGAAGCGCACTATCATCCATCCTAAGAGTAGGCATCTCCACCATTCTAATCGCGTAGGGGGGAGAAGATTTCTCTCCATCTACCGGCAGCTTATCACCAATTGAAGCCACCACCTTGCCCAAATCTTTCTCCTCCAGGCTATTCTTGTTGGCTATCATATAGGCACTAAAATCAAGGACCTTGCTCACCGGCACCAGCCCATAATTATAAACCTCAGCCTCTGTCCTTCCCTGGATTAACGCCAGGTCGGCATTTTCCGGCGGATAAACATCAGCACCTCCCCACACCGGGAAAACGCTGAACTGACTCAGTCGATTTCTCAGAGCAAAAGACTCTGCCAGGTTAGGGTACTCACTGGCAATGCGAATAACACCGGGTTTGGCTTTTATCGGTTCCATCGCCGGTATCGGCTCAAACCGGCTAACCGCCATATACAGGGTACCTTTCCCGTAATCCAGGTCCTTTACTTTAGCCAGGGCGCTGCTCGGGTATTTAACCAGGAGCTCCTCAACCCAATCCAGACCGCAAATTCCCAAATCGTAGTTGCCCACGGCTACCTGAACCGGTATGTCCTTCTCATGGAATATCTTAATCAGGACAGCCGGGAACTTTTGAGATTTAAGGTGATAAAAACGCGCCTTCCGGTGGTATCCAGCCAGTCCCCAGCCGGCTCTCTGGAGCAGAGCTGCCGTTGTATCCAGAAGGCGCCCTTTAGGTAAGGCTATCTTTATCAGCACCTTCTCCCTCCAATAATTTTAAGACCTCCCCGCTGGTTTGTGCTTCAATTTTCCTGGATTCCACTTTGTCCCATAAGATGAATTTCGGCGCTTTACTCTGGACGCCAAGAATCCAGCGCAAGTCAGCCGGCACCTGACCACCCAGCTCAAGCTCAACTATATATCCAGCTTCACGCAGACTGCTGGCAATGCCCAGAGTCTCCCTCAGCACGTCTTTTTTCCTGGATTCAATTCTAACCAATACTTTTTGAGCCCGGGTCTTGGCCAGAACTTTTGGTTTCACCAAGTTCATCAGGCGGTCAAGGTAAAGAGCAAAACCCGAGGCGGGAACCTTGCCGCCACCCATTGATGGGATGAGGGCATCATATCTGCCGCCACCCCCCACCTTCTCGTCACCGATAAAGAACTGGAAAATGACGCCGGTATAGTATTCAAAGCCTGCGCCTGAAGCGATATCAATCTGGTAATCACAACCCAGAGCCTCAATAAGGTCGACAATCTTTATGAAATCGTCAAGGTTGGGCTTTAGCTCAGGCACACTCTGGGCAAATAGAGCCTTCAGGTTTTTCAAGTAGTCAGACGACTGCCCCTTCAGGTTCAGCAAAGGGAATAAAACTTCCTCCATTTTTGGTTTTGCCGCCTTGACTCTCGCCAGCGCCTCCTCATTTCCTTCCAAAATCTGGTCAAATACACTTGCCTGTTCTTCAGGACTCAACCCGAGTTTCAGCAACAGTGCTTTTATTAAACCAGCATGTGATAACCTTAACTCTATACCTTCAATCTTTAAACTCCGCAGAACCTCAAGAGCCAGTGATATTAACTCGGCATCAGCCAGCTGGGAGCCAACCCCGATAAGCTCCGTCCCGCACTGCCATCTTTCCCTCGTTTTCCTCCCCGTTTCTTCAAAAATAAAAATATTGGTGACATAAAAGAGCTTAGCCAGTTCCTTCTGGCTCATACTATCAATGTAGAGCCGGGCGATGGGGATGGTGCCATCAGGTCTCAACACCACTCTCTCGCCGCTCCATCCATCCCAATCCAGAAAAGAATACACCTTACTTAACATGCCCGGAGTAAGTGTACCCGCCGAAGTGAAGAGATGGAGATACTCAATGGTTGGCGTCTTAACCTCATTGTATCCCCACTTGAGGCAGCAGTCCCGGAAAACTCCCTCAATCAGGCGGAACTTCACCATTTCCTCAGGAGGCAGGTCGCGGCTTCCTTTACATCTCTGGACTCTCATACTTCACCTTTTGTAAACGGTGCGTAAATTTTAACACTAATATGCCCAGCTATTCAAGCGTGGCTATCGGAGAAATTATACAAGAAGCTGTTCCCCAACCTTCTACGCCCAATTTGCATTAAAGATACAGTAAATATATACTATTTAGTTATAGGATACTTCAGTGAGGTTGTTTATGCGTAGACTTATACCCGTTCTCACCATACTAATCGGCTTGCTGCTCGCCGCTTCCATCGTTGTCAGAGCGCAGGCAGCGAGCCCCAGAATTGACGTGTTAACCGTGAAAGGCACCATCAACCCGGTACTGGTTGATTACATAGGTCGCGGCATTGACCAGGCTGAAGCTGACGGGGCTTCAATGGTCATCGTCCAAATGGACACTCCCGGCGGCCTGGACCTGGCTATGCGGGACATCATCAAAGAGATGGTTAACGCCAAGGTCCCGGTAGTGGTATATGTCGCTCCCTCGGGAGCTCGGGCTGCTTCCGCCGGCGTATTTATTACCATGGCGGGACACATCGCTGCCATGGCACCGAACACCGCTATAGGCGCGGCTCACCCGGTGGCGATGGGTGAAGGGGGCGAGGCGCAAATGTCGGAAGCCATGGAAGAGAAGGTGCTCAATGATGCTGCCGCTTACATCAGAAGCATTGCCGAAGCTCACGGTCGCAATATGGAATGGGCAGAGCAAGCGGTCAGGGAAAGCGTCTCCGCCACCGAGAAGGAAGCCCTGGAACTTAATGTCATTGACATAGTTGCTCCCGACCTCAATGGTCTCGTTGCCCAGCTTGATGGCAGGCAGGTAGCCCTTCTTGATGGTTCAGTAGTTACTCTAAATACCCAGGGCGCTACCATCAACTATGTTGATATGACATTGCGTGAAGACTTTCTCTATACCATTGCCGACCCGAATATCGCATTTATACTGCTGAGCCTGGCTATGCTCGGTATCACCGTTGAAATCTTCAACCCCGGACTTATTTTCCCCGGCGTAGTTGGCGGCATCAGCCTGCTACTTGCTTTCTTTTCGCTGGGAATGCTACCGGTATACTGGGCTGGTATTTTACTGATAGTTCTTGCCTTTGGTCTCTTTATCGGTGAATTACTTACCGCTACCTTTGGCGTATTTACTGTGGGGGGAATAGTCTCATTAGTCATCGGCTCGCTAATCTTATTTAAGGGGGCATCTCCAGTGTTTCAAGTAGACCCTTGGTTAATTGCTATAGTAACAATCATAATTGCTGCTCTGTTTGCCTTTGTCGTTAGCAGGGTAATAAAAGCCCACCGAAAACAGGCAACCACGGGTAGAGAAGAACTGGTGGGCAAGACTGCCGTGGTTAAAGTAGCCCTGGACCCGGAAGGAACGGTCTTTTTTAAGGGTGAGCACTGGGAGGCAGTATCCGACAAAGGCCGGGTTGAGCCCGGGGAGGAGGTGACTATAACCAAGGTCGAAGGTTTAAGACTACAGGTAACCAAGAAAGAATAAAGGAGGTAAACAAATGAATCCAATTATTATCGGCATAATCATTTTATTTTTTCTCGTAATCTTCTCAATGGCAGTTAAAATTGTTTCCGAATACGAGCGAGGCGTTATTTTCCGACTGGGACGGTTAGTTGGTGCCAGAGGTCCTGGCTTATTCCTCATCATTCCTTTTGTTGACCGAATGGTGAAGGTAGACCTGCGGGTGATAACTATGGATGTACCGTCGCAGGAGGTAATCACCAAGGACAACGTTACCGTCAGGGTTAACGCCGTGGTCTATTTCAGAGTGGTTGACCCCGAGTCTTCCGTAGTCAAGGTTCTGGACCATATCAGGGCTACTTCCCAGATATCACAGACCACGCTGCGGAACGTACTGGGACAGTCGGAACTTGACGAACTGCTGTCACAAAGAGAAAAGCTCAATCAAATGCTGCAGAAAATAATTGATGAGCACACTGACCCGTGGGGAATCAAGGTCAGTACTGTGGAGATAAAGGAAGTCGAGCTTGCCGAAGAGATGAAGCGCTCCATGGCGGCTCAGGCTGAAGCGGAAAGGGAAAGACGAGCCAAAATCATCCATGCCGAGGGTGAATTCCAGGCTGCGGAAAAGCTGGCTCAGGCGGCAGCTATTATCGGCAGAGAGCCATCGGCAATACAACTCCGCTTCCTGTCCACGCTGACGGAGATAGCTTCCGAGAAAAACAGCACCATAATATTCCCGATACCGATAGAGTTTCTCAAGGCATTCGGCGGTTCTGGCACGGATAAAGAAAAGACTAATAAATAGCCAGCGATAATAAACAAGGTTATTTATCGGGGGAAAGCTTGAGATAGAGTTTGCCTGTCTGCTTTTCCAGCAGCGGGCAGATTCTATTCGTAATTACGCAGGCTGACATCACCGGCGACAATCCTGGTTGAGCTGCCGTTTGAGTGGCGCAGCAACAGGCTGCCATCCATGGCTACCGATTCAGCAATGCCTTCAAATGTAGTTTTGCCAGATTTTACCTGGATTTTTCTGCCCAGTGTTTCCAGCCGGCTCCGCCACTCCCGATAAATAGACTCCGCATCCGGCAATCTCAAGTACAGCCCCTCTGTCTCCACCAGCAAGCGCCTGATTAAGTCCAGGCGTGATACATACCCCCCTGATTCACCAGCGAGACTGGTGGCAGTCGGCGGTATCCCGGCAAAATCAGCCGGTCTGAAGTTAACGTTAATGCCAATGCCGATGACGGCATAGAGTACATCCTTGCCCTTAACCTTATTTTCAATTAAAATCCCGCATGCTTTTTTACCATTAACCAGAACATCATTGGGCCATTTAATTGACGGTTTCAAACCGGTGACCGCTTCAATACTGCTGGCTACAGCCAGAGATGCCAGCATAATAAGATAAGGTAAGTTAATTACGCCGGGATAGAGAATAATGGAAATGGCTATGCTTCCTTGGGGAGATAACCAGAGGCGCTTTACCCGACCCCTGCCCCCGGTCTGCTCATCGGCAAGAACCGCAGTTCCCTCGGCGGCGCCCCGTAGAGCTTCCTGGCGGGCAATATCCATGGTTGAGGTCAGCTGAGGATAATAAAGGACTTTCTGTCCGATAAAACGGGTTTTTAAGTTATCAGTAATTAGAACTGGTGATAAACTGTCTTTTTCCATTTTCCGGTCACTTTGAGGTTAAGCCAAGATAAAATATACCATAATTCAGATTAGCTTTTATAGGTGACCTCACCCCCTGCGGATTTTATTTAGGGACCCTATCCCCCTTTAGCCCCCTTCCCCTTGATAAGGGGAAAGGGGAGGCATATATAAGAGAGGCTTCGCCTCTCTTCGACTCTCCTGTTATATTTCCACCTTTAAAAGGAGAGGGGAATTTGTTTATAGAAGAGGGGCTGACGCCCCTTCGGGCTTCGCTTTTACTTTGAAGTAGCGACAAAGGGGCTTCCCCATAAAATCTAAAGGGGTTTCCCAATAAAACCATAAAATAACTATAAACTACATAAACAAGATCTTTTTCTTATAATCTTTTTATAAAATAATAGACAGCCGTGATAGCATAATATTGACAAGGACTTGAGACTGTGTTATTATTGCTAATGCCTTGAAAAAGGCATTTAGCACCTTAACAACTGGATAGCGGAAGGAAGGTTCAAGAAGTAAAGCAAATAAATTTTTTTTCGGAGAGTTTGATCCCGGCTCAGGATAAACGCTGGCGGCGTGCTTTATGCATGCAAGTCGAACGGTCTCGATTTATCGAGATAGTGGCGAACGGGTGAGTAACACGTAAGTAACCTGCCCTTAAGTGGGGAATAACTCCGGGAAACCGGGGCTAATACCGCATGTGGTGGTGAGGGTAATGCCCCATCACTAAAGCCTTCGGGTGCTTAAGGAGGGGCTTGCGTCCGATTAGCTTGTTGGTAAGGTAACGGCCTACCAAGGCAACGATCGGTAGCTGGTTTGAGAGGACGATCAGCCACACTGGGACTGAGACACGGCCCAGACTCCTACGGGAGGCAGCAGCAAGGAATATTGTGCAATGGGCGAAAGCCTGACACAGCGACGCCGCGTGAGGGATGAAGGCCTTCGGGTTGTAAACCTCTTTTCCCAGGGAAGAATAATGACGGTACCTGGGGAATAAGTCTTGGCTAACTACGTGCCAGCAGCCGCGGTAATACGTAGAAGGCGAGCGTTATCCGGATTTATTGGGCGTAAAGAGGGCGTAGGCGGTTCTTCAAGTCGGATGTAAAATCTCCCGGCTTAACTGGGAGAGACCATTCGATACTGCTGGGCTAGAGTGCAGTAGAGGGAGACGGAATTCCCGGTGTAGTGGTGATATGCGTAGATATCGGGAGGAACACCAGTGGCGAAGGCGGTCTCCTAGGCTGTTACTGACGCTGAGGCCCGAAGGCGTGGGGAGCGAACAGGATTAGATACCCTGGTAGTCCACGCAGTAAACGATGGACACTAGGTATGGGGAGTATCGACCCTCTCCGTGCCGAAGTTAACGCTTTAAGTGTCCCGCCTGGGGAGTACGGTCGCAAGACTAAAACTCAAAGGAATTGACGGGGGCCCGCACAAGCAGCGGAGCGTGTGGTTTAATTCGATGCAACACGAAGAACCTTACCAAGGCTTGACATGTCGGA
>DATKWF010000120.1:0-3995 GCA_035529715.1 Dehalococcoidales bacterium
CTGTCGTGCCCATCGAATACCAGGTCCTCTGAGATGCCTTGCTCCCGGACAAACACCTGCCTCCTCACCTTGAGGGCTTCTTGCAACTTGACACCGTCTGTCACCAGTTTATAGCTAAATTTGCTCATGGAGATACAGATAGAATGCCTTGGTTCGCCTGATTATAAATCTGCACTACCGACGACGTTGCCAGGGTGAAGCAGAACGTTATCATCAACGAATTCTTCTCCGCTGGCCCGTTCGAAAGCCACGACGAGGTCACGGATTGTGAGATCGGACCTCTGCTCCTGGTTCATATCAACCACAATTCTACCTTTATGCATCATAATCAGTCGATTACCATGGCGAAGAGCCATTTCCATATTGTGGGTAACCATGATAGTGGTCATCTTCTCCCGTTTTAAGATTATATCGGTTAAATCGAGCACTATCTGGGCTGTCCTGGGGTCCAGCGTGGCTATATGCTCGTCAAGCAGTAATATTGCTGGATTACTCAAGGTAGCCATTACCAGTGCCAGAGCCTGTCTTTGCCCGCCTGAAAGCGTGCCTACCAGAGCATTGAGTCTATTCTCCAGACCCAGTCCCAGTGGAGACAGAGCGACACGGAACAACTCTCTACGCTGTTTATTAGCGGCGACTCGTAATCCTCTGGGCTTTCCTCGCAACAAAGCCATGGCCATGTTTTCCTCTATGGTCATCTTGGCGGCGGTGCCTACGTGAGGGTCCTGATAGACCCGACCGACAAAGTTGGCGCATCTGTATTCACACAGCCTGGTAATGTTCCGTCCATTAAGAATAATCTCGCCAAGTTCTGGCGGGTATACGCCGGCAATGATATTCAGCAGGGTGGTTTTTCCAGCCCCGTTGCTACCAATGACAGTGATATAGTCCTCGGCGGCGACATCCAGGTCAATGTTATCGAGTGCTCTTACCTGGTCTACAGTGCCTTTAGAGAATACCTTGCTTATTCTCCTGAGCTTGAGCAAACTCTTATTCTCACTCATCGGAGTTATCATTTTACCACCGTGGCGCCGGTGGCAGCCACTCCCGCCGTATCCTCTTCTGCAGGTACGGAACCGCCAGAGCTATAATCACTATTGCCGCCGTAATGAGCTTCAAGTCACCCGGAGCCATACCCGCCCTGAGGGCTATACTTATGACCAGGCGGTAGACAAAGGCTCCCCCTGTCACTGCCAGGAGAAGCCTGGCCACTCCCTTTGGCCGGAATAGTGCCTCGCCGATTATCACTGCGGCTAAGCCCATTATAATCATCCCTACCCCCATATTGACATCAACAAAGCGCTGTGCTTGAGCTACTACTCCGCCGGAAAAGGCAACAAGTCCGTTAGCGATGGACACCCCGAGTATGGTAGTCTTGTCAGTGTCTACTCCTGCCCCACGCACCATCTGCTCATTGTCGCCTGTTGCCCTCAACGCCAACCCGATCTCGGTACGCAAAAACCAGTTCAAAATGAAGAAAACTATCACCGCCAGCACTCCGGCAACCACGAGCTGATATACGAGGCGAGTTTCCAGTCCCGGCAATTGAGAGGCTAGAGAAAAGATGGTTACCTCGCGAAGAAGGGGAAGACTGGGTCGCCCCATAATCCGCAGATTTATGGAGTAGAGGCCCACCATCACAAGGATGCTGGCCAGCAGGGCTGGTATCCTCAGCTTGGTGTTGAGCAGCGATGTTGCCAGACCGGCACATAAGCCTGCCCCGATGGCACCCAAGGTTGCCAGGAACGGATTCACACCGTTTACGATAAGTACGGCGGCAACGGATGCCCCCAGAACAAAGCTCCCATCCACAGTCAGGTCGGGAAAAGCAAGCACACGGAAGGTAAGGTACACACCTAAAGCTAAAAAGCCAAATGCCAGCCCCTCATACAGGGAAAAGCTCAGCAAACGCCCCACGGCGGCAGGATCCAATAGTCACAAACCTCCGGACTGTGTCATCTCGATTACCTCGATATCGCCACCCGGCTGCTGACCATCATTGCTAGCGGAGCAACCGGATGGCGATAGCCTTATTCCGGATCTTCAACTATTTTAGTTGCTTCATCTAGAAGATCCTCAGGGATAATAGGCACACCTTGCCTCTCCGCTTCTTCGGGGTACAGGTAAAAGAGATTCGCCGGTACAAATCCAATTGGGATTGTACCTGGATCTGCACCCTCCAGCAGTATCTCTGCTGCCATCTCACCACTTAGATAGCCGACATTGTAGTATTCCATGCCCCAGCACCCAACTGCTCCTTTCTCAACTGTATCCACGTCGGCGGCAAAAAGAGGTATCTTATTGTCCCGGCAAGGCCCTACCAATCCCTCAATACCAGCAACGACGGTATTGTCGGTTGGAATCCATATAGCATCCACCTCAGCGTCTACAAGTGTCTGTGCTGCAGCGGGAATATCCGTCCCAGTGCTCACCGTAGCCTCAACAACCGTGACGTTGCCCGTCAGCCCAAGGTCGGCGAGTGCATCGACAAGCTGCACGTCCACCTGGTACACTGAGTTCGATTCACCGGCATTATACATTACACCCAGTTTGCTAAGTGTGAGGTTGTTCGCCTCCAAGATGTCTATGATTAATTGTATGTTAGGTGCAACGGGGGCCACATCGCTGATCCCGGTCACCTGGCCGCCCGGCTCATCCGGGTTCTCAATCCCTGCATCCGCCGGATTGGTCACCGAGTTAAAGACCACAGGTATGTCTGTTCCATTAACGGCGGTCGTTGCTGCGATAGCGCACGGCGTGGCTATGGCACATATCAGGTCCACACCCTGGCCAACAAAGTAATCGGCGATCGTGTAGCACAGATCAATACTACCTGCAGCGTTGCTTTCGGTAAACACGACGTCGGCTTCAGTGAGACCCTCAGCTGCCAGGGCAGCCTTGAAGGCATCCTTGAAGCCTTCACGTGCACTATCCAGAGCAGTGTGGCTAATTATCTGAAATATACCAATCGTAATCGGCCCTTCTCCGTCCTCATCCTCCGGTGCGCAGCCGGTAGGTAGTAACATTACGGCTAATACAACCGCGATACAAATACTACCGACTAGCTTTAAGATTCTCTTATTTTTCATTCAATCCAAGACCTCCTTTCAAGTATTTATAACTATTCAAATTACAAATCATTGAATTACATCTGCACCTCCTTCATACAACAATTCACCGAATGAAATTCCTGAATAGATGGCATCTTCAACTTTGCCATATACCAGCTCTGTCGGTGTTTTATCCACCCTCTTCGCTTCATCAAATAGTTTTCTCAGGTTATCTCTGCAGATTAACTCTATCCGGGGCTTTATTTTAGCACAAGACGCTTCTTCCCGAATATATGCCCTGCCCAACCGCTGAGAACGCCGGCAACATTATACACCCATTCGACGACGAAGAGAATACCTGCCCTGGCCAAATGCCTGGCTATTTCTATTGCCCCTCTTGACTGGCGGCTCTGAGCTGGTTATTAGCCAGCCCCATTATGATATCAAACTTGAACTTACCTATGTACGGTTATAGGCGTACTTGGTTGAGTTTAGTATTCTGCCTTCCTGCCGGTCATGCTGATAATCTCAATCTTGATGACACACACGCCCTCAAGTTCTTTCTCGGAGAAGTTATAACAGTCAGCTCCATAGTGCTGGGTAAGGATATTCAACGCTGCTGATTTCTCCTGGAGGTCTTTAATTATAAAGGCCTGGCCGACTCCGATGACGCTACGATACTTTATACCCCACCCGCAAGGGGGAGTCGTCGGCTTGACTACTTGGCTGTGGATGTCTATCGCAAAGCCGACTTTACTATTACACCGGATTATGTCCAGCTTTCTACCTTTGGTAGCAGTGTGGAAATACAGGCAATTGTCCTTATAACCAAAATTCATGGGGACGATGTAGGGAACATCTTCCGCCAGGAAGCCAATTCGACAGACCTGTGCCTGCTGGATTATAGCCTCCATTTCTTTCCTGTCCTTTATTTCCAGTTCATTG
>DATKWF010000121.1:0-10666 GCA_035529715.1 Dehalococcoidales bacterium
CGCCTTGGCAGCATCGGTGGTTACTTCCCCATCCGGGCTGACCGCCCATCCGGCGGGGATAGGTTCTCCCTTCTGGGCAGCCAGCAGAATCTTCCCCAGAGCTGCCACGCTGGTAGCCATATCCAGAACTACCGGTAATTCATGGCCAGCTGGAACCGCTATGGACATGGGATTGGTGCCGAAATGTGGAGCCCTGCCACCCCACGGCGCTACAGTAGCGTATGAATTGGCAAGTACAATCCCTATCATTTCATGCTTGAGAGCCATCATTGAGAAAAAGGCAGCGGCTCCGAAGTGGGTGGAATTGCGTATGCCCACTAAACCGACGCCGACTTTCCTGGCTTTGGCGATGGCTAACTCCATCGCTCTGGTAGCGATTACCTGTCCGAAGCCATTATTCCCGTCCATGACTGCCATGGCTGGCATCTCCCGCAGGATAGTGATTTTGGGCGTAGGATTAACCAGCCCCTTTTTCAGTCGCTTTATATAGATGGGAATTCTGATAACTCCGTGCGAATCTACGCCCCGCAGGTTAGCTCGTATCAGCGCTTCAGCTATCAAGTCGGCATCCCCGGATGGGATGCCTGTTTTTTCTAATAAGGCACTGCAAAACTCTTTAAGTCGGGAGGGACTGAAATTCTCGGTGCCGTTGCTCACTTGAATCACCTCCTTCGCTGTTCAGCAAAGTGGAAACTAGGAAAACAATAACATTCCGAATTTAGCTTGTCAATTGATTGTTCCCGCAAATATTTATAGAGTGGAGCGCTTCAAAATCTAGAATTGACAATAGTAGCCTGAAATGCTATATAATTATAGTATAGCGGCAGGAGATACCCTAATCAGGGAGCCGAAGGGGAAAGAGACAGGATGTGAATCCGGCCTCTCGAAACTCTCAGGCAAAAGGACTGCCGTTATAGGACCTCTGGAGAGACCCTTGGGGTCACCGAAGGGGTAAGTCCGTTAGTGTTTAACGGATGATCTCTCAGGTAGTGGGACAGAGGGCAATCTGATCAATACAGATTGCCCTTTTTTATTTGGGGTAAAGGTAAAAAATTTTTTAGATAGGAGACTGGATAATGGCAGAACTCAAAAAGACGCCTCTTAATAAGGTGCACCATGATTTGAAAGCCAGGCTGATAGACTTCTCTGGCTGGGAGTTGCCGGTCTGGTACACTTCCATTCTGGAGGAACACAGGATTGTTCGCTCTCAGACCGGTATGTTTGATGTCTCTGATATGGGTAGAGTTTGGGTAACCGGGAAGGAAGCCGGGGCATTTCTTGATAAGGTGCTAACCAAACCAGCACAGCAGCTGGAGGTGGGTGGTGCCCAGCTCTGCCTGATGTGTTTGGAGGATGGCGGTATTCTGGATGACCTATGGGTGTATCGCGTGGAAGCGGAACGTTATTTTATAGTCTGGAACGCAGCCAATATTGAACAAAAACGTGATTGGCTATATCGCTGGGCAGGCTCAGACCCTGAGGTTATTATTGAGGACGTATCCGCCGATACGGTTATGCTGGCAGTTCAGGGTCCGTCTGTTCTCCAACTGAGGGGTATGGATGGGGTCTTTAACCTGCCTCGTTTCGGTCACATTCAAACGAAGGTTGGAGATATCGGTGCATTTGTAGCCAGAACTGGCTACACCGGGGAGGACGGCTTTGAGATAATTGCCGATGCCAGGAACACGCTGCCTTTATGGGAATTATTCTTGGAACAGGGGGTAAAGCCCTGCGGTCTGGGTGCGCGCGATAGCCTGCGACTGGAAGCCGGCATGATGCTCTGCGGGCAGGACATGGATGCCAGCACCAATCCTTTTGAGGCCGGGCTGGGGTGGCTGGTAAATCTTGATAGCGGTGATTTTGTCGGCAAAAGTGCTCTGCTGGAGATTAAGCGTCAGGGTATTAAGCGCAAGCTTATCGGCTTTCAAATGAAAGGGCAGAGGATAGCTCGCTCCGGGTATGGAATCTTCAAAGCCGGGCAGGAGGTAGGGAAGGTTACCAGCGGTGGCAAAGCCCCCACGCTGGGTGTTAATATCGGCCTGGGTTATGTTCCCGTAGAACTTGCCAACATCGGTACTGAAATTGATATAATGATTCGTAATGAGCCGGTTCCGGCTACTGTAGTTTACAAAAGATTTTATAAAAGAGGAGCGTAAAATGAATCCAAAAGAATACAAGTACACCAAAGAACATGAGTGGATTTGTCCTGAGTCCGGGAATAAAGGTAAGATTGGGATTACCAATTTTGCTCAATCCCATCTGGGAGACATCGTTTTTCTTGACCTGCCGTCGCCGGGCACTCAAGTAAAGCAGTTTGAAAAGATAGGCGAGGTAGAATCGGTAAAAGCGGTTTCAGAATTCTTCGCCCCGGCCAGCGGGAAGGTACTGGAAGTTAACCAGGCGGCTATTGATGAACCCAAGCTGGTGAATGAAGAACCCTACGGAGCTGGTTGGATGGTCAGGCTGGAATTAAGCGATACTGCGGAGCTTGATGCTCTGATGAACAGCGATGAGTATGATAAATTCGAAGCCAAGGCACAGGAAGAAGGCTAACGCCGCAGGAGGTCATAAATGCCATCACCTTATTTAGCCAACAATGATGCTGACCGGCAGGCTATGTTGCGGGATATCGGCGTCAGCTCTGTGGAAGAGCTCTTTAAGGACGTACCGGAAAAGTACCGCAATGCCAATTTCAAACTGCCGTCTCCTCTCTCCGAACTGGAACTCAAAGAGGAGATGCGTCAGCTATCAAACCGTAACGCAAATCTGGAGGACTACACCTGTTTCCTGGGGGCTGGCTACTATCGGCACTTCATTCCCAGCGTGGTTGGTCATATCACCGGACGCAGTGAATTTTATACCGCTTACACCCCGTATCAGGCAGAGGTCAGCCAGGGGACACTGCAGACCATCTACGAATACCAGTCGCTGGTCTGCCAGCTCACCGGAATGGAAGTGAGCAATGCCGGCATGTATGACGGCAGCACCGCGGCTGCCGAAGCCGCCCTGATGGCATGGCGCATCACCAGAAAGGGCAAAATCGCTGCGCTGTCCACAGTAAGCCCGCGTTACCTGCGTGTAATTGAGACCTATGTCAGCGGTCACAGCATCCCCCTGGAAAAGGTAGAGCCAAACCTGGATGGTTTGTCTGCTGACTGCGCCTGCCTGGTAGTCCAGCAGCCCAATTTCTTCGGTTATTTTGAAGACATGGCAGCATATGCTCAGAAAGCCCATGGTGCCGGAGCACTACTTGTTGCTATCGTTGACCCCGTTTCTCTGGGGATGTTTAAGTCGCCAGCGGATTACGGGGCGGATATAGTTGTTGCTGAAGGTCAGGCACTGGGCAACCCGACAAGTTTTGGTGGGCCGGGTCTGGGTATTTTTACCTGTCGCAAAGATTACCTGCGGCAGATGCCGGGCAGGATTGTGGGGAAGACAGTGGATGTTGATGGTAAACCGGGGTATGTACTGACCATGGCGACACGGGAACAGCATATCAGGCGGGAACGGGCAACTTCCAATATCTGCACCAATGAAGCCCTGGTGGCGCTGGCAACGGCGGTTTACCTTGCCACACTGGGCAAGGAGGGACTCCGCCAGGTTGCCGAGCTTTGCTACCATAAGGCTCACTATGCCGCCAGTGCCATAGCCAAGCTTGAAGGATATTCGCTCGTGTTTCAACAGCCTTTCTTTGAAGAGTTTGTCGTGCGCTGTCCGGTGGCACCCAGTCAGATTAGCGATGTGCTTTTCAAAGAGGGTATAATCGGTGGCCTGGATATCAGCGATATGATAGATAATGGCATGCTGTTCTGTGTCACCGAGGTAAATACAAAGTCGGAAATAGACAGGTTAGTTGAGATTCTAGGCAAATTTAGAGGGATAAAGAAATGAGTCATCATTATTTGCTACCGGATATTAGCCAGCCGGGCAAGATTGGTTGCAGTCTTCCTGAGCTGGATGTAGCCCCAGCCGAGCTGCCAGCCGGGGAGTTACTTCGCCGGGAGGTCGGCTTACCCGAGGTAAGTGAGGTTGAGCTGGTGAGGTATTTCACCGCTCTTAGCAAACTCAACTACGGGGTGGATACGGGGTTTTACCCTCTGGGCAGCTGCACCATGAAGTACAACCCGAAATTGCATGAGGATATCGTTAAGCTCCCGGGTTTAGCTTCAATTCACCCCTACCAGCCGGTGGAGTCAGTTCAGGGGGCACTGCAGCTTATGTTTGAGTTGCAGGAGTACCTTGCGGAAATTACCGGAATGAGTGCCACCAGCCTGGCACCTATGGCTGGAGCTCAGGGAGAACTTACCGGCATATTAATGGTGAAGGCATACCACCAGAACCGGGGAGATAAAGCACGGAGGAAAATACTGGTGCCGGACTCAGCCCACGGCACCAATCCGGCCACCAGTGTCATGTGTGGCTTTGAGACAAACGCTGTACCCTCCGATGAGAACGGTAACCTGGATTTTAAGAGCCTGGAATCCATGATGAATGAAGAAGTTGCCGGTCTAACCTTGACGTTACCGAATACCCTGGGGCTGTTCGACCCGCAAATACTGGAGATAAGCCGGCTCGTTCATGAAAGGGGCGGACTGCTGATTGGTGATGGTGCCAACCTGAATTCCGTGCTGGGAAAAGTTAAGTTTGGCGAACTGGGTGTTGATTGTGTTCAGCTAAATCTGCATAAAACGTTCAGCACCCCCCACGGAGGTGGGGGGCCGGGCTCGGGTCCCGTCTGTGTCCAGGCCAGTCTGGCTGACTTTTTGCCGTCGCCTCTGGTAATCAAGAATGGTAAGGGGTACACCTTCACTTCACCAGCCGAGTCCATAGGCAGCCTTGGTGCCGCTTACGGCAACTTCGGCGTGATGGTGAAGGCTTATGCTTATATACGTTCGCTGGGTGCGGAAGGACTGAGAGAGGTCAGCGAGAATGCTGTCCTTAATGCCAACTACCTGAAGGAGAAGCTCAAGGCATATTATCACCTGCCCTATGACCGTGCCTGCATGCATGAGGTGGTCTTCTCCGGCAAGAAGCAGAAGGAAAAAGGGGTGAAGACGCTGGATATCGCCAAGCGTCTGCTTGATTATGGTTTCCATCCACCGACGGTCTATTTCCCTCTGGTGGTTGATGAAGCCCTCATGATCGAACCCACTGAGACGGAAAGTAAAGCGACGCTGGATGCTTATATTGACACCATGAAGGAAATAGCCAGAGAGGCGGAGGAAGACCCTGAAATATTGCACACCGCTCCCCATAACACGCCGGTCAGGCGCCTTGACGAGGTTAAAGCAGCCAGAGAGCCGGACCTGCGCTGGGAGTTAGGTAAATAAGAAGGGAAAGGGCGGTGCTAACTTGGAAGAAAAAGACATAGTAATAATTGGCGGGGGGCCGGGTGGCTATGTGGCGGCAATCCATGCCGCTCACCTGGGAGCGAATGTGGCTCTGGTGGAGAAGGACATGCTGGGCGGCACCTGTCTTAACCGGGGCTGTATTCCTACCAAGGCTCTGGTCAAAAGTATGGAAGTGCTGCTGGAGACGAAGCGAGCCAGCGATAGCGGTATAGATGTTGGCGATATCAAAGTAAATTTCCAGAAGGTTATGGCTCGCAAGAGCAATATTGTCAGCCAGCTGGTGGCTGGTGTTGAACAGTTAATGAAAGCCAACAAGATAGCTGTCTACCGGGGCACCGGGCGAATGCTATCGCCACGCCTTATTAAAATTAACGATGAAGAGATAGCTACCAAGAAGGTAATAATTGCCACCGGCTCCGAGTCGACGCCACTCCCCGTTCCCGGTCTGGAACTGCCGGGAGTGCTCACCACTGACGATATCCTTGAGTTAAAAGAGCTCCCGGAGAGCCTGGTGGTAGTTGGTGGGAGCCACGTGGGTGCTGAATTCGCCTGTATCTTCAATGCTTTCGGGACAAAGGTTACCATTGTGAAGAGGCGCCCCCTTCAGCTGGAGCCGGTTGACGAAGAGATTGGACGGCGCTTTGCCCAGACTTTACCGGGGCAGGGCATTGAAGTCAAAATCGGCGCGGCGGTTAAGGCTATCAGGCAGGAGGGTTCAATTCTCAGGGTAGTCTGGGATACCCCGGAAGGGGAGCAGGGGGTAGAGGGGCAGATGGTGCTTATGGCTACCGGTCGTGCCCCTTATACTGAGGGGCTGGGCCTGTCCGAAGTCGGCGTAAACATGGAGAAGAAAGCCGTTGTGGTGAATGAACGCCTGGAGACAAATATCCCCGGTGTATACGCCATAGGCGATGTCATCGGCAAAAGCATGCTGGCTCACGTTGCCTCCTACGAAGGCGAGATAGCCGTTGAGAATGCGCTTGGTCGCTCCCGCCAGGCTGATTACCGGGCTGTCCCCAGCTGTGTCTTTACCCGGCCTGAGATAGCCGGTGTTGGCATCACCGAGAAAGAAGCCAGGGAGAGAGGTATCCCTCATAAAGTGAGCAAGTTCCCCTTTGCCGCCTGCGGACGTGCCGTTGCCATGGATGAGAAGGTGGGCATGGTCAAGATAATCTGTGATGCTGAGAATGGCAGGGTACTGGGGATGCATATTATGGGACCTCATGCCAGCGACCTTATTGCCGAAGGTGTGCTTGCCATACAACTGGGGGCAACCGCAAAAGATGTTGTCTATACCATCCACGCCCATCCCACTTTGCCGGAAGCGGTGCGTGAAGCCGCCATGGGTCAGCTTGAAGGTTCAATCCACTTCCGAAGGATGTAGGACTTCACCAATGACTATTTATACCAATGAGAAAACTGGCTATGCCCGGTTTACTGAAAATGGCCGTTTGCCATCGGAGAAGGCATATGTTGCCGGTTACCTGGGAGTAGTGCCGTATGGGCGTGCCCTGGAACTGCAACATAAGCTGAGGCAGGCCAGAGAAGAGGGCGAAATTCCTGACGTACTGCTTCTCCTGCAGCACCCACCGGTTTTCACCATCGGGCGGTTCAGGGGGGAAGAAGATTTAATTGCCTCTCTAGAGAAGCTACAGCAGGCAGGAATAACTGTTTTTCATACCAACCGCGGCGGCAGTATCACCTACCACGGTCCGGGGCAGCTTGTCGGCTACCCTATAATCAACCTGAAAGATAATGGGCCCGGTGTGCGTGAATATATCTGGAAGTTAGAGGAAGTTATCATCAGCCTGCTGCTTTCTCTCGGTATCCAGGGGGAGCGGGTTGGCCAATACCGTGGCGTCTGGGTCGGGGAGAGGAAGATTTGCTCCATAGGGGTGCATGTCAGTCGTTATGTCACCATGCACGGCTTTGCTCTCAATGTAAATACCAACCTGCAGCATTTTGATTATATAAATCCCTGCGGCATCAGGGGTAATGTTATGACCAGCCTTGCTAAATTGCTGGGGCATCCCATTGAAGTGGAAGATGTGACCGGGGCTTTAGTTGATTCATTCTCGGCAGTATTTGGCGGGAAATTGGAAGGGGGACTTGACCAATGCCTGGCTATGCTAGACGACCGGAGTGGCTGAGGCTAACTCCCCTGGACCCGGCTGTCCTCACCCCGATGAGGAAGCTTACCCGACACCTGGAACTGCACACTGTTTGCGAAAGCGCCCTCTGCCCGAACCGACCCGGTTGCTTTGCCGAAGGCACGGCTACCTTCATGATACTGGGTGATATTTGCACCCGAAACTGCACTTTCTGTGCGGTGAAAAAGGGGAGCCCGGTAGCTCCCGACACCCGGGAACCGGAGCACATCGTGGCAGCGGTGAAGGAACTGGGGCTCCGCTACGTGGTTATTACCTCGGTGACCAGAGATGACCTCCCCGACGGCGGTGCCGCACACTTTGCCCGCACCATTACCGCCATTAGAGATTATGATGACGGGATTCCGGTTGAAGTGCTGATTCCTGATTTCGGAGGCGATATCTCCGCTTTGCGGACGGTGGTAGAGGCTTCCCCGGCGGTTCTTAATCACAACGTGGAAACAGTGCCGAGCCTTTACCCTGAAGTTCGGCCCAAGGCGAATTATCAGCGCTCAATTAATTTATTAAGACGAGCTAAAATGCTCAATAATGGACTGGTTACCAAATCCGGGTTAATGCTGGGACTGGGGGAAACCCGGGAAGAAGTCTTAGCGGTAATGGATAATCTCAGGGAGGCTGACTGTGACCTGCTGACCATAGGGCAGTATTTGCAGCCGTCGCTGCGGCACCACCGGGTGGTCAGGCATGTCCCGCCTGAAGAGTTTGAGGAATATCAGGGTACAGGCAAAGAAAAGGGGTTCGTCTCAGTTGTCTCTGCTCCGCTGGTGCGTAGCTCCTATCATGCTGCCGAGACCTATCTCCTGGCCAGGGGTGAATAGCTTCTGGCGGTGGTAAATCTTTAATTTTCTACCGACGCCAGTTTTTCCTTGGCGATTTCATAAAATTCAGCAGGAGACTTACCGAGAGAGGCTTTTTCAAAAGGACACATATCATTCCCGTGCCTGTTGACAATATAGGGCACTGTCTTCAGGAAAGAATAAGAGATGCCGAACTTTTCCAGGGTCTGTGCCGCCAGCTGGCTGCCAAGTGGACCGTGGACCTCGGCGCATGACGCCTCTTTCAAGAGCAGGGCGGCGGCATTACCAACCACCCGGTCAAAGACTATCGCTCCTTCCGGGCACGGCGCAAATTCTTGAATATACGTGAGCAGGGGTTTTATTCCTGTCTGCGTTGACCTGAAGCGGAGCTTACCAGCCAGATAAACCTGGATGGTATCTTCAGTCTCCAGGAATTTCTTGAACAGGCGGTCGTTGGCTACCACTTTGCCCTCACTGTAGTTTACTTTCAGTAGATTACCGTGGTTAGAAGTCGGCGCTGGCTTCTATCCGGTCACGATTCTCTACAATCCAGTCGTAAGCCCTTTTTATCCCTTCTTTTATCTTAATCCTGGGCTCATAGCCCAGGACTCTTCTGGCCTTCTCAATGGAGGCTCTTCTCCGGCTTATCTTGTCCCAATCCCGTCTGGGAACAAGCTCCACTCCTCCGGGGTTGCCGGTGATTTCGTTTACCATATTGGCGATATCAATGACCCTGGTCTCAGTCTCTGAAGCAAGGTTGAAGGCTTCACCCATGGCTTCAGGAACGGCTCCTACCCGTAGAGTGCCATCAACAATGTCCTCAACGAAGGTAAAATCCCTGGTCTCCTCGCCGGTGCCGGTTATGGGGAGGGGCTGTCCCTGGAGTGCCCACCAGATGAAGTTGGGAATCACGTTGCGGTACCTGCCCGGTATTTCCCCCGGGCCATAAACGTTGAAATAACGGCAGATTGCCAGAGGTAGCCCGTAATAGTTATAAAAGAAGTTGTGGTAAAGCTCGCCCAGAAGCTTGGTTATCTGATAGGGAGTGTCAAGGTGAAGGGAGACGAAGTCCTCTTTGAGGGGAAGCGGTGCCTGACTGCCGTAAACGGAGCATCCGGAGGAGGCAAAGACAAATTTGCCTGCCTTGTTTACTCTGGCGTATTCCAGGAGTTTCAAGGTACCCATACCGTTGACCAGAAGGTCGGTCTCAGGGTGGTCAACCGAGTTCTGATTGGCGAAATGGGCGGCAAGGTGGAAGACGAAGTCAGGCTTCTCAGCAAAGACCTTCTTCAAGATATCCTCGTCTAAAATACTCCCCTGGACAAAGGCAACGCCTGGGGCATCAGGGACGTTCCACTTCTCGGCAGACGAGAGGTCGTCCAGTACGGTGATTTTAGCGGCTTTAGCCCTGACCAGGGCTTTGGTGAGGTTGGAGCCAATACAGCCTGCCCCACCGGTAATAATTATTTTTTTATCTTTATACTCGCTTAAATAATTGTTCATCTTGTTATTCGCTGCTAGCCTCCCTTAATTTTATTGCTATCTGGCCGGGTTGATGGTAGTCACTGCTGCCCTGGCATCGGCTAAATGCTGATACCTGAGAGCAAGACTCAAGCGTATTTTAGTTTGATTTGCGTGTTTGGTCAAGGTTTTATACCCGGCTAAGGTGCTGAGAAGCCAGGTTGTTACCTTTTGCCATCCGGGCAGGAAAAGGCTACAATCTTACCGGGACGGGTAATCCAGGGTCTTTCGACCGGGAGGAATTCATATTTACGTAGAGGAGAAAAGCTAATGGGCAAAGTTCTGATGGGTCCGCAAACGTTGATTTACCCCATGCCGGTACTCTTGATTGGGGCGAATGTCGGGGATAAGCCAAATTTTATGGTGGCGGCCTGGGGTGGTATTGCTAACGGCGAGCCGCCAATGATTTCGGTAGCCATAAGACATACTCGCTACACTGATAGCGGAATCAGGCAAAATATGGCGTTTTCGGTTAACGTGCCTTCCGTTGATATGGTAAAGGAAACGGATTACTGCGGTCTTACCCGTGGCTCTGAAGTCAATAAGGTAGAGACCTGTCGGTTTAAGGTGTTTTACGGCAAACTAGGGAACGCCCCGCTTATTGAGCAGTGCCCGGTCAATCTGGAATGTAAAGTGGTACACATTTTAGATTTGGGGAGTCACTCACTTTTTATTGGCCGGATTGAGGAGACTCATGTCTCAGAGGACTGCCTTACCGACGGCGAACCGGATGTTAATAAGATTAAGCCCTTTGCCTATAACAGATTCCCAACTCGTCAGTATCAGGCTCTCGGTGCCTTCATAGCTGATGCATACAGTGCTGGTAAAG
>DATKWF010000122.1:0-22758 GCA_035529715.1 Dehalococcoidales bacterium
AATCTCCAATAAAATAGTACCGCTACCCTCAAGCATGAGCCCCTCAAAACATCACTTTTTAGCCGTCTTATTCTATAACTCACCGCCTCAAGCGTCAAGAAATAAGGTCACCTCCCACATTTTTATGAAATCACAACAATATTTTAATGACAGCTTA
This sequence comes from Dehalococcoidales bacterium, assembly GCA_035529715.1. Lineage (GTDB taxonomy): Bacteria > Chloroflexota > Dehalococcoidia > Dehalococcoidales > RBG-16-60-22 > DATKWF01. The sequence goes on from DATKWF010000122.1 coordinate 158, forward strand.
ACATTTAGCGGTTAATATATAAATATGGATATGGACAACTGGCTAAAATATATCAGCAAAATAGTGTTGACATTTGCCATTTGGCGACATATAATAATGGAACTTACTTTTTGCCATTTGGCAAATACCATTGACCGAAATTAAGGAGTATGATTATGGAGCGGAATGAGACTGAACTCGGCAGAATACTCAAGCAACAGAGAGTTGCCATACCACTGACACTGCAGGAACTTTCTACTACTTCAGGAGTATCCTCATCACACTTGGGGCGAATCGAGAGGGGAGAACGCTTCCCGTCAGCTCATATTCTGCGTAGAATTGCTAAACCCCTGGGCTTTGACGAGGATGAACTGTTCACCTTAGCTGGCTTCCTGTCTCCTCAGACGCCGGGTATATCTGAAGAAAGGGTCACCGGTTACAGCAGTCGGCACCTGGACCCCTACGTAGCCAAGATACTAAGCGAAGAGCCGGTTGAGGTGCAGCGCACTGTCATTGGCATCCTCAACATGCTAAAGAGTGTCGCCAAAACAATGACCAAGGAGAACGATTAACTCACTGAAGACAGACCGATAGTCAGTGCCATTTTAAAACTAGGTGTAAACAGCTACCACCACCGCCTCTTTAGGATTGTACTCATCAAAGAATATCACCGCTGCCTTCCTGCCCGAAGTCATTTCCGCCACCGGCAGGTTTCGCGCCACGGTAACATCCTCCAGATAAACCTTATAGCCACCGGCAAGCTGGACAGTGGCAGTGTAATTCCCTGAATTGAAACTCCTCAGTACCGCTTTTCTCAGCCTCATCTTACATCACTCCTTTTAGATTATCTACACTGCTCCCAGCCACAGTCGCTGGCGGTATTCACCACGGTGGGGGCTATAAACCAGAGTCAACCCAAGTACTCTCCTCTTCGCCGATGAAAGCCCGGCTCTGTTATCAGTTATATCTATGACATCATATAACTGTTGACCGCAGTTAACCGGAACCAGAATTGTGCCACTGGCGGCTTCTATTTCAGCCTGTCTTAAATAAGCCTCCCCTCTCTCCTGGGCTTTAGCCACCGTGTCTACATTCCTGTCCTCAAGCTGCCTCAGCCGGTCATAGAGTCTATCTATCTCCCCCCAGGCAAAACTATCAACAACGATAATCTCATCACTCCCGGTATCATATCCCTCCACCTGCACCCGATTCAGCTCCCAGGCGCCCTGCCCATACTTGCCACCCAAAATCTGATGCTCTTCACCATAGCTGTAGGTAGAGCTATCTGATGAGAGGGGATTTACCAGATAGGCTTTACTGCCCTCAATGAAGAGGACATCGGGGACGAAGGAGAGCAGTTTCTGTATAACCGCTTCACCACAGTCACTGGCGCTTACGGTAAAATCAGGATAGAAGCCGGTAATAGCCGATGACTGAGATTTGACTTCCAGCCCCAATCCCACTCTCGCCAGTATAAAAGCAAGTATGTTTTTGACACTCATCTGGTCAGAGGCTTTATTCCAGCGAAACTGACATCTGGCTCTCCAGGTAGTTATTGCTGCCCAGCCATCCCTAGCATAAAGAATGAGACTGGCTTTACCACCCGAGCTGGTATGCTCGTAAGCTTCAAGACTGAAAGCCTGGCCTGAACTCACTTCATTGCCAGTGGTGGTGCAATAGCCGGGACTAAACTCTAACTGACAGCCAGTGTCAAGGACCGATAAATCCCCCTGCCCCGGCGAAGCATACTGCCCTTCATCATTCCTCAGCTCCACGGCTATCTTGCCGGAAGTCTTTCCTAACTCCTGCCTCACCCCGATAACATCAGCGGTTAAGTCAAGACTCTGGGTAGTTAGACTGGCTCGCCACACCCCAGCCGGACTTGACAGCCAGCAATAATCACCGTAATGAGCTATGGCCAGGCCGTATGCCGATGACAGATTGAACGGCACCGGCTCCCGCCATAGATTATCAACGAACTTGGTGTCCACGACAGAATGTGCCCAGAATGGGCGGTTATAGGCTTGACTGCCGGTAAACTTTTCAATAAAGAAACTGCGGTAGACATCCGGCTTATCCATAAATGGCCAGTTATATTCAAACTCGCCATCGGACGGAGCCGAGGCAAGCTCTTTTAACTCCGACCAGTTTCCAGCCGAAACCTCACCGCCATCACCATAAACCAGGCTCCACAGCTTGAAGTTGCCCGCTGAATCCTTCCCGGTGATAAGTAGATTCCAGTCGCCATCATAAACGGTGGCGACTCCGGATAAATTACCGGTAGTTTTATCCCAGGCTGATTTTGTCTGCCACTCCCCACCAACATACTTTTTTACATAGAGAGTTGACTGGTCAGCGAAGAAGATAGCTAAATCACCGTTGGGCTTACAGGCAACGGCCAGACCGTTGATGTTAGTAGTGGGGGAGTAATCAATAATCTCAGGGCTACCCCAAGTAGCACCATAGTCGGTGCTCTTTATACGCTGGATTTTTTTATTGACGCCATCTATCCAGAAGACAGAGACCTCGGCTTCCAGAGAAGCACAGGCAGCGACAGCAGCATTATACTGGTTGGTATAAGTCCATTGGCTGAAATCGCTTGACGGCCCCGGATTGGTCACCCGCTGTCGGTAGAGCTTCCTGGAGTCAGCCAGCAGGGTTATCCTGACTCTGACCAGAGAACCGTCAGCAGGCATAGTCAGCGCATGGAAATAGTCATCCTCCGAGCCGGTATATAGTCGTGTCCAGTCATACCTGACCACCCCGGCAATCTTATTCTTAGCTTCCACCTTAACATAGGGAGTAGCAGATGCTTGCTTCTGAGCAGATAATAGCGTTGAGGTTAGACTTCGCATTGCTTCCTTCTTCTTCTTCTTTGGAGCTAACTAGTTTTGAATTAAATCGTCTCGCTGGTTGGGGATATAGCTGGTTCCCCAGAAGAGGTGACCGGCAATATAGCCCAGGGCAAAGACCATGAGGAACCAGAAGAACAAATCCCAGAGCCAGTGCCCAAGAAGGGCACCAACCGCCACTAGACCGATAATCCAGAGACCCTCAAGTTTATGCCAAGTGTCCCGCAAGATATAAGTCCAGGGGCGACCGCCAATTCTTGACCACAGGGCTTGATAAAGTGTTCCGAGCATAACCTCTCCTACACCAGAGCCGCCAGAATATCCGGCAAAGGCTTACCCATCTTCCGGTAGTGACTGGCCAGGTGGCTGGCAGCCCCAAGGATTTCCTCAGGGCTGGCTTCCACACTCCGCCTGCGGTAACTACCCGGTGAGAGGGCAGCTAATGCCACATCCATCAACCCCCAGTCAACCGTTTCCTCAATATCAAGCTTGCCGCGCAGCGCCCTGAGGATGCTCTTCTGGTGATGGGGTAACTTCCAGGTATTATGGTCTTCAACGTCACCAATAATAGCAAACGCCTCCTTGGGCAAACCGTCTTTGTTGCTAGTTAATGCTTCTTTCACAGTCATAATAACCTCGCCTCTCCCACTGACCTTATCAACTAAGGTCCGTAGTCGGTTGACTTGGAAACAATAGGATAATAGGGCCGGTAGAGAGAACGGACTCTAACCCGGTTTCTCCTCCCCAGCCGCCGCAGCTCCTGCCTGAAACACCTCAGCTTCTCGTTTCCCCAGTTAAGAAACTCCCTGGGGGTAATTCCACCGCCGACGTTGACCCGGTTTATGGCATAGCTTGCCCATTCCACGGCGGCATAGCCACCGGCACCGACAGCAATTAAATCCTCATGCGGGGTGGGGATGGTAGAGCCGGCGCCATCAAGGGTATGGAGCTTGCCGTAGTAAATGTAGGCATTGGAGCCATCTGGAATCTCATCACCAAGGATGGTTAGCGTGTCGCCCCACAGGGCAAAGGGCTGGTACCGCTTGGGAAAATAATCCACCGGATATTCCACGGCTTCAACCATGACCCGGTCAGTTATGCTGGATATATCAATCTCTCTGGAACCGGAGGCGGTGGCTTTAGTTGCCTTCTGCTCGCAGGGAAGATGCTCGGAAAAGTCTTTCAGCGCATGAGCAATATGCCTGTCCAGCTCGTCATCAGTCCAGCGGTAGTTGCTGGCGTCCTCATCGTGCAAATCACGCCTGACTATAGTCCTCATCTCAGTTAGATTCATAGCTTCACCTCTAACTTTTTGACCTCAACCCTGTCCAACCTGGTGCAGGGTAATCCTTCATCATGGCGGCATATCTCCAGGTCGCAGAAGGAAATCTCCTCGTTATCACTGCCCTCATTGATGCTGACGGCTTTACTGGACAAGCCTCTGGCATAGTTCATCAACGCCTGAGCGTCACTTTCATTATCAAAGCTCAGGTCAACTCTTACTCTATATTTCATATCTACCACACTCCGAATAGATGTTTTTCCCGGTCGAAGTAGCTCTGAATTTCCAGCGCACTTAAAACCCTCCTGTAGATGCGGGGGAGTGCTATATAGCCATTGTGATGCCTGCCATTAGCCTCACCAATCTCCAGTATATGGGCATTATCTATATCGCCAACGCTGGACATACTTGCCGACTTGATTTCTTCCAAATCACCCTTAATATAAAGCGTGGCATCACCATCTCTATCAAAGGTAACAGCCACAAGATACCAGGCATCTATGGCCAGGTTGCTGTCGTTGTTGTATTGGACTTGATTTGACGCAGAGTCCTCGGCGTGAACCAGAATCCGCCAGTAAGCCTGAGCTACGCTTGTGGTATGCAGTCCATAACCATTGGTAAAGTAACCAGCCTTTTTGGAGATGATACCGGCGTTACTATCGGAAGGGTAAGACGTATAGACCCACACCAACATAGAGAAATCGCCAGTACCCATATCAAGGCTCGCCGCAGTCCCGCAATCCACATAGTCATCAGAGCCGTCAAAGCCCAAATACCATAACCCACTAGGCAGCTTTTTCCAGGTTGCGCCCGTTATTGCGCCAATATTCCCATAGGGACTTCTATCGTAGATTTTGCTACCACCGCCTGGAAGTCCGGGTAAATACAGAACACAGCCTGGTTCTGGTGGCTCAAAGACCAACCTATCTATATCTCTATCAACGAGAGTCTGCATAACTCACCTCACGAAGCCGAATAGATTACCCTGACATAGCTGGAGTTCTTAACTTTAGCCCGCCCTTCATTGGCTTCATTGCACTGGATTACCAGCCTTACCTCGAAAGGCAGGGAATCAAAATTGGCTACCGGCTTGAAGCGACCACTCCGGCTTTCCTCAACATAAGTGGTCCCCACATCAGTCTTGGTAACAGCACTATGAAGGTCGACCCAGGTGCCACCTTTATTCCTTGCCTGCCACTTATAGATAAGGTCAGCCGTAGCCGATGAAACCGCTCTAAAAGCAGCGGTTAAGCCAAATTCAAGCTCAATCATAGCCCCCAGTGGCGGCGGACTGATGGTAACACACTCAACCTCAACGTCAGTGTCAGCCGTGGTGGTATCCACCTCAGCAGACCATTGAATGCCATCTGAGGTTAAGTCACCTCTAGCAAACGGATACTCAGTATGCTCTATTACTGCCAGTCCCATGGTTTACCTCCCAATGGGGGAGGGATTCCCCTCCCCCTCATACTTAATTTCTTATGTGACCGTTGAATCAGCTCTTGAACCAGGCTCCAAGGCAGCTACCGCGGCCGAAACCATGTAGCCGATAATGGTATCACAGTCACCGGAGGTGGTCGGCTTGGTCTCGGTAATCTTGCCGTTATCCGTCCCCTCGGCAACATAGACCGGGTTGCCTGCCGTTCCGCCGGAGTAGCCACTGACCACTGCCCGACGGTAGGCGGTTATAACCTCGGCGCTATCACCATCTTCACCAGCCACCAGTCTCCCCTGAATAGCCGTGCCAACGGTAGCCAGCGCCCGCTTCCAGCCGGAGCCGTAGCCCAGAATATCACCGGACTTACAGGCTTCGGCTAATGTTACCTTGACCAGTCCTTCGCCCTGCTCAACAATCCTTCCTTTTCCCGGGTCAGAGAATGCCATTTTTGCCTCCTTTTATTCCTTAGTCCTTAACCCCGATTAAAGCGGCTGCTTTAACCGCGCTGAACAACGCCAGGGATACGTACCACTTAACTCTGGTTCGGGTGGCATCTTTACTCTCCATAGAACCGATTGGCTCTACAGTCAGATGCCCGGGACTGGTCAAGCCGCAGAGAGCCCACTCCCCAAACTGAACAGCATAAACAGTGGAGCAATCGCCACCGGTGGTGCCGGTCTCAACTCCGCCACTAACGGTGTGGGCATCCAGTACCCAGTCATTGACGCCAATGGGAATACCATCCCACAACTGGACAAAGTTGCCCCACTGGTCCCGGTCACTGTCTATCATTGCCCCGCTCGCCCTGACCAGAGCATTAATCTTTCGCCTTGAGCGGCGGCTCATCAGCAGCATATCCGGCTTGCCCCCTTTTACCACATCAATGAGCTCATCCAGTTTGGCCAGGGTGAGAGTAGCACCAGTATCTCCCATAGCTATTATCTGGTCGCTGGCCGTGGTAGTATCAATGAGCTTCCTGAGACCATCAAATTGCTTGGGGTCGGCATCGACATCACCATAGATAAAGGTCTCCTCAAATTTGTCCTTGACTGCCTTAGCCTTCAGCTCAACAACGGCTGCCTCCAGGTCCTGAATATTACTCCGGGTCGACTTGAGGAAGTTATCTACATCGGCATCACCACCCATAATCTTCAGGTTCGCCGTTTTCTGCTCAAAGGTCGGCGTGGACTCAACCCAGGTATCGCCAACATCATAGAAATCAACACTGGGCAAGGTCTTCTCCTGGTTATAGGTCAGACCGTTACCGACAATCTCAATAAAAGAGAGTTTCTGCAAAACCGGCGAATCCTTAACGATGGTCTCCACCACCCCTTGAAGTAGTACATCATTTGAAAGCTTAGCTGCTTCCGCTAATGTTAACGCCATTTATCTTTTACCTCCTATTGCATATTGAATCTTCTCCCGTGGAGATAGAACTGACAGGTCAAGAGGTGCCCTCTGCGGCGCCCCGGCGGGTATCTTGGTTCTTGAGGCTTCCGCCTCAATTCCCTGTTTAACCCTATCAATAAGGGCTCGGGCATTTCCCAGGGACTCATTTATGGCATCAATAGTGTCCCCGGTGAGCAACTCATCCGGTACTTCTGGATTTGCTTCCATTACCATAGCCCGATAGCTGGCCACCGCCTGAGTTAAAGACTCGTTAAGTTCAGCCAGTTGCCTATCTGACTCAGCCACCGCCTGCTTCAGGATAGCAATCTCACTATCCTTGCTGACCACAGTCTGCTCAAGTTCGGCAATGGCAGCATTTTTAGACTCAAGCTCTTTAGTAAAGGATTTCTTCTCCTGCTTCAGTCTTTCCAGCTCACCTTTGACAGCCTCAAGCTCATCTGTCAGTTCCTGTTCTTTATCAGCCACCATAATTCCTCCTGCTGATTATTCCTCAACGCCTTCCGCCTGAGAAGGTAAAGCACTCTCTCTCGCTACGTTCTTGCTGGATTTGGCGCTAAGCTCTTTGTTCATCCTGAGGATGGTCTCCCTCTCCTCAAGCCATCTTTTGAACTCATGCTCAGGGTCCCTGATACCGATCTCATCCATGGCTGTCCGCCGTGAGTGGATGCCAGTCTGAATTAAAGTCTGCTCGCTACTTATCTGCCTGGCTACATCCTGCGGCAGCACCGGCCCCCAGACCACACGCAGGTGGTTGTCCCCGAAGCTCTCACCCCGGTACTTCTCCAGAAGCTTGAGAACCATTTCATTTCTACGCCTGTAGACAGCCGACCTGATAATCCTCTTCCTTCTGACCTTCTGCAGCAGCGGGTTAAGCTCTATCTCCAGAGCTACCCCGGATAAATCCCTTTCCGTCCCGCCAAAGGCAGACCGCGGCGATTCTGATATGTCATGCAACGTGCGATACAGCAAATTAATATAGTTAATATGAAGATTGATGCCACCGCCCTGCAACAGGTCAAGCAGATAGGCCCTGGCATCCTCGGGGATATTCCACACCGCCCCCGGTCTGATGGCTATATTCTCGGACCCCTCCACATTCTCAAGAACAGCGATGGGATTACCGGATAATTCCAGTATGCGCGATAGCTGGCTCATCGCCCGATTCAATTCCCGCTGTGACTCCATAATCTGGGTTAAATCAGATACTCCCCAGAACTTCTTGGGCTCACGCAGGTTTGGATAGATAATAAAGGGGATAAATCCGTAAGGATTAGGCTTCTTCTCAATCAAGGCATTATCCAGATAGAGCTCAAAGTCCTGGACTGTCCACAGCTCAACAACGGTCGCTGATTTACCCTTGGGCTTCATCTGATAGAGAAGCCCGGTTTCCTCAGCAGACAGGCTGTATCTGGAAGCCACTCTCCACAACTGGGAGGTATCGTCCCCCAGCCACCAGGCATAAATGCCCTGTATATCGGGAGCGGTTACTCTCACTTTCTTCTCAGTAGCATCCCAGATAACCTTGTAGCAAGCATCACCCAGTATGGCACAGTCAATCTCTGTCTCAAGGTCCAGCTGCTCCAGGTTATTATCTTCATAAACCCAGTATAAGGCAGCCTCCGCTTTTTGAGCCCTATCCTGAGCCTTATCCGAGTCTTCAGCGGCATCAACAGCAAAGTTAATGCCAGACATCAGATATGAGGTAATCTTATCTATGAAGACCTTGGCATAGTTAAAAATCAAGCGTCTCTCCCCGTACCTTTCCCTGCCTTCCCACTGCCGACCATGGTAGAAATCAAGAAGTTCTTTATAGCTCCTGGTTCTGTCCGAATCCAGACGGTTTAACTGCGCAGGAATTATCTCATTCATCTCCAAATGGTTCTCCTTTATTCACTGTCTCCCCTCTGCCACCATTCCCAGCCTTATCCGAGAGAACTTTTCAGTGCTCTCTGCACCGTTCTCTGGCTAACACCAAACGTCAATGCCAGGTCCTTTACCCCTTTACTTTCGTTTCTGAACAGCCTGGCAATCTCCTCGTCCCGCCGATTCTTCAACCACCGCTGCCTGCCCCGGTGCTGTTCATAGATACACTGGGGAAACGGACAATCAAGACAGGACCCAGCCAAGTCACAGCCCTCATCCCGATAGTGACAATACTCAGGTAGTAAATCTGGTTCATTTTCATAAGGGGCTCCTTCCTGGGGGAACTCAGCTTCACATTCATCAATCTCGCTAAACTCTGGCGCCATGGCCCACCTCTAAAGTAAACAATGACAAATTAGCACATATGTTCTATTTAGTCAATAGCTTTTTGTCGCTTTTTGTCCCCGCCTTTCCAGATTTCTTCTTCCCCTGTTCGCTGTCCACCAGCCAGTACTTTGAAGGACTGCCTCACCCTTTCCTTGACAATTGTCAGGCTGGTTAGTACCATATTAATGGGTGCAATACCTTCTGGAATGCTTTCTATGCGATTCCGCTTTGGCTTAAAACCTTGCGCTTTCTAGCTTCTAAGAAGGTATTTGGGAGAATACAACAATATGTCAACACAGCGAGACTACTATGAGATTTTAGGTGTGCCCAGAAACGCCACCGATGAAGAACTAAAGAAGGCCTATCGTAAGCTGGCTTTCAAGTATCACCCTGACCGCAATCACGACGACGGGGCTGAGGCAATATTCAAAGAAATAAACGAGGCCTACGAGGTGCTCTCAGATACCGACAAGCGGGCTGCTTATAACCTTTATGGTCAGGATGGTGTCAACGGATTCTTTGCCCGGGGTTTTGATGGATTTGGGTTTGGTGGCTTCGGCGACATTTTTGATGCCTTCTTTGGCGGGGCAACCACTGCCGCCCGCCACGCTCCCCAGCGCGGTGCTGACCTTCAGTGCCAGCTTAGCATTTCCCTTGAAGAGGCCGCCTTCGGCTGTGAAAAGGGGGTGGATATAAGTCGCACTGAAACATGTTCCATGTGTCACGGTATTGGCTCCAAGCCAGGCAGCCAACCCATACAGTGCCCCAACTGCAATGGCACGGGGCAGGTGCGCAAGGTCCAGCGAAGCCTCTTCGGTCGCTTCATTAACACCACCACCTGCAGCCAGTGCCGTGGTGTGGGCAGGATTATTACCGAACCCTGCCCACAGTGTCGGGGCGCTGGCCAGGAGACACACCAGCGACACATCTCGATTGGAGTACCACCTGGAGTTGAAGATGGCTCACAAATACGCCTCAGGGGTGAAGGGGAAAGTGGTCTGAGAGGTGGCTCACCCGGTAATCTCTACGTCTCCTTATCAGTAGCCAGGCACGAACTCTTCACACGGGATGGTGACAATATCTTCTATGATTTACCAATCAATTTTGCTCAGGCTGCTCTCGGCGCTGAGGTAGAAGTGTCAACCCTATATGGTAAAACCAAACTGGATATACCGGCGGGCAGCCAATCTGGAAAGGTCTTTCGCCTTAAAGATAAAGGTATTCCCCACCTCCACCGAAGGGGATATGGCGACCAGCTGGTCAGGCTTTTCGTGGCAACCCCCGAATCACTAACCAAAGAGCAACGCCAATTATTTCAAGAGCTGGCTAATACCCTGGACTCAGCTAAAGATATGCCGAAAAATCCTGATTCTTGAGATTGAAATTCCTTTTCCGGGGCAATGGAAAGACATTTAGCCGACTGGGGGTTTTTTACGCCGCCTGAAGAAAGAGAACAACCGCCACTTGCGTCCGGATAGCTCATGTCCAGCGTTAGCCCCCATCATCTCCACCGCCGCCTGACGAGGGTCAACATCCTCATAAAGTACCTGATAAAGCTTTTCGGCAATGGGCATTTCCAGGCCGAGGTTCTGGGCAATATTGCGGGCAACCAGGGTGGTGGTCACTCCCTCAGCCACGCTGGTCATTGAGTTGAGTATCTCCGTCAACGAGCGCCCTTTAGTCAATTCCACCCCTACATAATGGTTACGGCTTAATGGGCTGGCACAGGTAGCAACCAAATCCCCAAGGCCAGCTAAACCAGAAAAAGTGAGCGGATTTGCCCCCAGAGCAACTCCAAGAGCTGTTATCTCGGTAAGTCCCCGAGTCATAAAGGCTGCCTTGGCATTGTCGCCGTATTCCAGCCCATCAGCTATGCCGGCACCCAGAGCAATGATATTCTTCAACGCCCCTCCCAGTTCCACCCCGACGATGTCGCTATTGGTAAACACGCAAAGATTGGGAACGGTTAACAGCCTCTGGACTTTTCTGGCTACAATCCCGCTATCGGCAGCCACGACCGTGGCTGCGGGCAGGCGCTGCAGGACCTCACGGGCAAGATTGGGCCCGGAAAGCACACAAATGTTAGGCCGGAAACGAGGATTTATTTCCTCAGCGATTACCTGGGACATACGCTTGCCACTGCCAAGCTCCAAACCCTTGGCGGCACTAACCACCATCACCGATTTAGTAAGATAGGGCGCCACCAGCTTTATATTCTGCCGCATTGCTTGCGAGGGCACTGCCAGGATTACCACCTTTACATCGGCTAAGGCTTCTTTCAACTGGCTGGTAACAATTAACTGGGGAGGGAAAGTAACACCGGCAAAGAAGTTGGCATCAGGCCCACTAATACTTAATTGGGTAGCCTCTTTTTTCGTACGTGCCCACAGCCTGACCTGCATTCCCTTTTGGGCTATCACCATACCTAGAGTTGTCCCCCAGCTGGTGGTACCAATAATGGCAATCTTGAGCATATCTTATCCTGTGTCCCCCTAGCGGTGTCTCTGCAGACCTCAGCTTATGAATTGGTAGATGCAGGTGAATCCTCTACCTTGACCTTCTCACCTATCCGGCGCTCCTTACCCGATAACAGCCTGACAATATTATCCCGGTGCATCACAATAATGAAAATCGAACCAATCAGGGCGTAAACCAGATATTCAATAGGAAATCCGTTGAAAATGGTAAGCGGTAATAATATAGCGTAGGTGCCTACCACCCCAGCGATAGAGCCCAGCGAGACATACCTGGTCAAACCAGCCCCAAGGATTAGAACCTCACCACCAAACAGAGCTGCCGCTGGACAAAGAAACAATAGTCCGCCAAAAAAAGTGGCAACTCCCCTTCCCCCCTTAAATTTAAGGAATATCGGGAAGTTGTGACCGGCCATGGCTGATAGCGCCGCCACGACCTGGGCACTTCTTGCCAGCCACCACAGGCCAGAGCCACCCACCACCAGATATTCCTGGCTAAATATCAATCCGGCAAACACCACCGCCACCAACCCCTTCAACAAATCAAGAATGCCTACCAAAGCTGCGGCTTTCTTGCCCGCCACCCGCAGTACATTGGTCGCCCCGGCTTTACCGCTGCCAACCTGCCGGATATCCACTCTGGCGCTTCGCTTACCTATCAATACACCAAAGGGGATGGAACCAAGAAGATAACCAATAAGCACTACAGCAACAAACTTGGCGACTATCATGATTCTCCCCTTGTCTTAAAGACCAGACGAAGTGGCGTGCCAGCGAAGCCGAATGACCGACGCAGCTTATTCTCCAGGTAACGCTGGTAGGAGAAATGTATCAGTCTGGCATCATTAACTAAAAAGACAAAGGTTGGTGGGTTTATTTCAGTCTGAGCAGCACGCAGAATCTTCAGCTGTTTGCTACCCCTGCGTGGTAGATTGTGAGCCGCCACCGCCTGCTGAACTACATCATTAACTTCAGCTGCGGATAGCTTTTTCTGCCTCTCCTGATATACCTGGCGGACTTGAGGTATAATCTCTTGCACTCCCTGTCCAAATTTTGCCGAGGTATATAGTACCGGTGCGTAAGCTACGAACTTAAGATGACTCTTGATGCATCTATCCCATTCAGCTACGCCCTTGTCACCAATGAGGTCCCACTTATTAACTATCAATATAATCCCCTTGGCGGCTTGCTGAACATAGCCGGTAACATGCGTATCCTGAGCTGTCACCATCTCCGTAGCATCAAGAACAAGTAAAACAACATCTGCGCGGTCGATGGCACGCAGGGCACGGATGACACTATACCGTTCTACTCCTCTGCCTACCCGTCCCCGCCGTCTGATACCAGCCGTGTCAATAAGTAGCACATTTTGCCCGGCAAAGTCAAATAAAGTATCTACGGCATCACGGGTAGTTCCAGGTACATCGTCAACAATAGCTCGCCTCCCACCCACCATGGCATTTAACAGCATTGACTTACCTACATTAGGTCTACCGACAATAGCCACCTTGATGACTTCCGATTCAGCCTCAACCGCTGATGGGGCTGGCAACAAAGAGACAACCCTATCCAGCAGTTCAACGGTTCCCCGACCGTGATGGGCGCTTACTACCAGTGGCTCCCCCAGCCCCAACCCATAAAATTCTACTGCCCCAGTCTCAAGCTTGGCATTATCTGCCTTATTGGCCACTAATAGCATGGGCTTGCTCGCCCGACGAAGCATATCAGCCACATCCAGATCCGATGCCATCACTCCGCTTTGCACATCCACCAGGAAAACAATAACATCAGCCTCAGCAACCGCCACCTCTATCTGCTCTCTGACCCCTTGCCCAACGGTGGAATCCGATTCTAGCTCCAGGCCACCGGTATCCACCACGGTAAATTCAAATCCCTGCCAGGAAATATTGGCAAAGATGCGGTCACGGGTTGTTCCCGGTAAGTCCTCAACAATAGCCAGTGGCTTCCCCACCAGCCGATTGAGAAGAGTGGATTTACCTACATTCTGCCGACCAACTATAGCCACTACCGGCTTACTCACGCTTATATTCCCTTATTCACACTGTCTTTACTAGCTCTTTGGCAAGCTTCACACTCGGCGGCTCAATCTCCGTCCGGGCAATAATTCTCAGTTCGGTAATGATGTCCCGGAAATTTTGAGCAAAAGCATTATATTCCATTACGAATTTACTATACTGAGCTACGGTTTCCTGCGGGATTTCAACCTTCTCCGCAACCTCGTAAAATTGCTCCACAAAGTCATAGTAATGACTGGTTATTGACCACAACTCATTTAAATAGGTGCGCAGGTAATCGGCAAACCGCCTGACGCCGATGTCGCTCTCCACCCTGCCAATAAAGCTATTGCACCAGGTGTTGAAAATGCGCTGTGACATATCACAGGCCCGTGCCCAATCCCACAGCTTGGGATTATCAATATTAAACACGCTGTCTATAATAAGAAAGATAGACAGCGATGAATCACCCATAAACCGGCGGTTAAAATATTCAGCCTGCTGCCTCAGCCTTATTGATGAATGCTCAAGCTGTCTCTCCCTGGCTCTGATTACGGCTACTACCAGGCCAATGCCCAGGATAATAATCAGCGCCGGGGCTACGTATTCAATTGGCCATTCATAGATATAACCGAGTACTGCCAGCGCCGTTATTAAAGCTGGATACCAGCCCCGATTTACTACTGTCTTCAATACGTACATATCATCCCCCTATTCTATTTAGCCAGTGGCATTTCCAGACCACCCAGCATGCCTGCCAGCAATGCCTTCTGCATGTGCATCCTATTCTCAGCCTGGTCAAAGACAACCGATTGTGGGCAATCCAGTATACCCTCAGCTACCTCCTCACCGTAATGAGCTGGCAGAGGGTGCATTAATATAGCATCTTCCTTGGCTAGGGATAATAGTTCGCTGCTCACCTGGTAGCTGGCAAAAATTTGACGCCGGCGTTCAGCTTCAGCCTCCTGCCCCATACTCGTCCACACGTCCGTATAAACGACATCAGCCCCGCTAACCGCCAAGTGCGGCTCCTCGGTGCAATATATTTCAGCGCCGCTGTCAATAGCATAGCCCCGAGCCAGATGCAAAATTCTCTCCTGAACTCCAAAATCAGCCGGCGAAGCAATCCTGAAGTTCATTCCGGTAAGTGAAGCCGCCAGCATAAGACTGTGAGCCACATTGTTACCATCGCCAATATAAGCCAATACCAAGCCTTCAAGCGTCCCCTTCTTCTCACAAATAGTGAGCAGGTCAGCCAACGCCTGGCATGGATGCTCCAAATCAGACAGGGCATTTATCACCGGCACATCAGAAGAGCCAGCCAGAACCTCCAGGGTCTGATGGGAAAAAGTACGGGCGGCAATAGCGTTTACATAGCGCCCGAGCACCCGGGCTACATCTGGAATCGACTCCCGCTTTCCCAGGCCAACCTCTTCTGGTGACAGGTAAATGACATGGCCGCCTAACTGCCTCATGGCCATATCAAAGCTCACGCGGGTACGCAATGATGGCTTTTCAAACATCAGGGCCAATGCCTTTCCGCTAAGCAGAGAAGTCCACCCCTCAGCTTTCATATCAATTGCATTTGATATGAGTAACCGAATATCCTCACTGCTGAGATCAGATACCGAAAGTAGGTCTTTACCCTCCAAAACAACCTCCAGCTATGCCTTACAGTATATCACGAAACAGAAATTATTCAACAGTTAATGCTTGACACAACCCGATAAACTATCTAATATGCGTTATAAATTAGGAGGTGCAAAATGGCCGAAACTGAAAAATTCACCGTATCTGGGGGCCAGCTAGTGCAAAAGGTGAAACAGCTAATCCACGAGGGCAACATCAGAAAAGTGCGCTTGCTACACGAGGGACGGACGGTAATAGAGCTTCCTCTATCAATAGGGGCTCCAGCGGCGGCACTGGGAATTATGGCAGCTCCGGTTTTGGCGGCAATTGGCGCTTTTGCCGCAATGGTAACCGAATGCACCATTGAGGTGGAACGAATAAAGAAATGACACAAATTATTCTGGTAAGACACGGGGAAACTGAATGGAATGTGGCTGAGATATTCAGAGGCAGGACTGATATTGAATTAAATGAAACGGGGATAAGGCAGGCAGAACTACTGGCTGAACATCTAAGCAAGGTAAAGATAGATGCCATTTACTCCAGCCCGCTAAGGAGAGCCTTAAAGACAGCCGAAACCATTGCTGGCTATCATCAACTTGATGTAGATATTGACCCCGGTCTTACCGATTGTAATTTCGGCGAATGGCAAGGTTTATCTCACCAGGAGGTAAAAGATAAATATCGGGAGCTTTACGCGGAATGGATTAAGCATCCCGAGCAAGTAAAAATGCCGGCTGGTGAAAGCCTGGGTGATGTCAGGAAAAGAGTCGTGGATGTGGTAACGAAGATAATCGCTAGACATGAAGGGACGTCAGCCTTAGTATCTCACCGTGTAGTGAATAAGGTTTTAATCTGCGCTTTACTTGGGCTGGATAATTCCCATTTCTGGGACATAAAGCTGGATACATGCGGCGTCACTATCTTCACCTATGAAAACGAACGATTCATCCTCACCCGGCATAATGACACTTCTTTTTTAAAACCCGTGGATAAGAATCAAGTCGGTGACTTTTAATGATATAATGCCCCTTTACATAGTGTTAATAGATAGCTACAATGCAAGTAGGATAATTTATAGAAACGGAGGTAGTGACCGGTGAACATAGAGTGGTTTCGTGACTTGGTCATTTCTATTTTTGGAGTGGGGGCAACTTTAGTTATCATCTTCATCGGGGTGTTAGCGTTCCTGTTTTACCGTAAGCTCAAACCTATATTGAATTCAGTAAAGTCCGTCACCAAAACTGTAGAGAACATTTCCTCTTGCGTTGAAGAAGAGGTGTCCAGACCTCTGGCTCGGCTGGCCGCCTTTGTTCAAGGTATCTCCCAGGCAATTAGCCTAGTCGGTAAATTCTCTAAAAGAAAATAGGAGGGAAAGATGGCTGAAAAAGATTCTGGCATCAGTTTTACCATTGGCTTCATCGTTGGTGCTGCCGTCGGCGTAGCTATTGGATTTCTCTATGCGCCTAAACCGGGGAAAGAAACAAGAGAACTATTAAAAGAGAAGGCGGAGAAAACCAGAGAAAAAGTAAGCGAAGTTTCCGAAAAAGCGAAGGAAACTGCCGCCGAGACACGACAGAAAGTGGAACAAAAACTGGGCAAGATGAAACCCACCAAATAAGTCGCCAGGTATTCACAGCATACTTAGCAGTTGGACTTACCTGCCAGACTTTTTCCCTGACTCTAAGTACGTGGGTGGGGTGAGTTTTATATAATGGTAAAAATACCGGGTAAACACTGGCGCCTACTATCTATAGTACTAGTTGCTATCATAGTATTTTGGGTTCTATACTTACTGAGAACGGCGATATTCCCCTTCATTCTCGGCCTGATATTTGTTTATCTCCTGATGCCAGTTGTGTCGTGGCTGGAGAGAAAACTGCCTCGTCCGGGGGATTGGCCACAGTTCAAGCGGGTCTTTTCCATACTGGTCGTCTTCATCGTACTCCTGACTCTGGTTGCCGCCTTTTCCTACTTCATTGTAACAGCAATTATTGATGCTTCCCTAGTTCTGGCCGAAAGTGCCCCATATTTCATTGGTAAAAGTTTATACCAGATACAAGAATGGCTTGAGGGTCTGCGGCAACAGTTCCCTCCGGAAATACGACAGGAAGTGGATAGAGCCCTTCTTGAAGCCGGGGTGGCACTGGGCAATACCATACGAGACGCCTTTGTCACGGGTATTTCCTTTGTGCCGCGTACTTTCAGTATATTCCTCGGCTTGGCGGCACTACCCCTTTTCCTGTTTTACACCTTAAAGGACTCAGAAAAGTTAAAAAGGAATTTCTATTCGGTGTTCTCAGCGGGGATTACCGAGCATATTAGTAATATTACCAATATTATTGAAAGTGTACTGGGTCGGTATCTTCGCGCTCAATTGATGCTCGGGCTGATTGTAGCTTACTTCTCTTTTATTGGATTATTAATATTGAGAATACCTTTTGCCCCGGTGTTAGCTCTGCTGGCTGGTATCGGGGAACTCATTCCGACACTGGGACCGTGGATTAGCGGTGCCATAGTCGCCATCGTCACCCTGGCAGTGGCACCGGACAAAGTTGTCTGGGTAATTCTTATCTTCCTGGTAATTCAACTGCTGGAAAACAATTTACTTGTCCCCAGAATTCAAGGCGGTTTTCTGCATATTCATCCCGCCGTTTTGATAGCTTTGCTCGTTATCGGGGCTTATATTGCTGGCTTATGGGGACTACTGCTAGCCGCCCCGCTGACCGCCACCGGTATGGAAATCTACAAATATGTGCACCGACAATACCAGGAAGCCGAAAAAACCAGCGAGTCGCCCGAGTAAGGCTAACCATATTCCTATCTCTCCATCCCCTACTCTGCTATAATTAGAGTATGAAAAAGCCGCTGCTGGTTCTGTTTGACGGCAATGCCCTGATTCATCGCGCTTTCCATGCTATGCCACCACTGACGGTGAGAAAAACCGGCGAAGTGGTAAGCGCCGTTTACGGTTTTGCCCTGATGCTGCTCAAGGTGGTAAGCGAGCTAAAACCCAGCCATTATGCCATCGCTTTTGACAGGAAAGCGCCTACCTTCAGGCATCAGCTTTATGACCAGTACAAGGCACAGCGACCACCGACCCCGGATGAACTGGTCAACCAGATAGGGCGGGTAAGGCAGCTGGTTGAAGCTTTCTGTATCCCCATTTTCGAGCTTGACGGCTACGAGGCTGATGATGTTCTGGGTACTCTGAGTCACCAGTCCAGCCAGCAGGGCATTGATACCATTATTGTTACCGGTGACGCTGACACGATGCAACTGGTCTCACCACGGGTAAAGGTGCTTTACCCAAAACCCGGGCGCAGTTTCAGTGATACCATGCTTTATGACGAGGCAGCGGTAAGTGATAAATACGGGGTAAGCCCAGAACATATCGCCGACCTCAAGGGACTGGCGGGTGACCCTTCGGATAACATCCCTGGCGTTCCCGGCATCGGCAAGCAGACTGCCGCCAAACTCATCCAGCAATTTGGCAGCATGGAGCAAATCTACGCCCGTATTGATGAGGTTACCCCACCCAGGGTACAGGCAATGTTAAGGGAAAACGAAGCTATAGCTCGCCAGAGCAAGACACTGGCTACCATTGTTATCCAGACGCCGGTTAGTCTTAACCTCACTGACTGCCGCATCAGCCAGTATGACCGCCACCAGGTAACCGAACTACTCCGCGAGCTTGAATTTACCAGCCTGCTGCCCAGACTGCCCGGGCTTGAGGTTGGAGAAATCACCCTTGAAACTGAGTTCAAAACCAAGCCACCTCAAGGTGACTATCATACCATAATCAACACACCGGCTCTTGACAAGCTCCTTAATCGTCTGTCTGCGGTTAAATCTTTTGCCTTTGACATTGAGACAACAAGCCTGGATGCGATGTCCGCCCAACTGGTAGGCATATCTCTATCACCGGCTCAGGGTGAGGCCTATTATATCCCGATTGGTCATGTCGGCTGGGAGCAGGTAGAGCAACTACCCCTCCAGCAGGTCATTGACCGCCTTAAGCCTCCCCTGGAGGATACCAGCCTAGCCAAACTTGCCCACAACGGCAAGTATGATATGACAGTGCTGGCCGAATACGGAATAAACGTCAATAACCTCAGCTTTGACACCATGGTCGCCGCCTACCTGCTGGGTGAGAAATCTTTAGGTCTGAAAGCTCTTGCCTTCAGCAAGCTGAATATTGAAATGACACCCATTGCTGACCTGATCGGCTCGGGGGCCAAGCAGCTATCCATGTCTCAAGTGGAAATAAGCAAAGCTGCCAGCTACGCCTGCGCTGATGCTGATATGACCAGACGACTGGCCGAACTACTGAGTACCGAGCTTCACCAGCAGGAGCTATGGCAGTTATTCTCCGAAGTTGAGATGCCACTGGTACCAGTGCTTCTCCGCATGGAAAGGAACGGAGTATCTCTGGATACAGAGCTATTGAGGAATATGTCGTATCAGCTTGGTAAGCAGTTAATAGGACTTGAGGCAGAAATTTTTGGCGATGCTGGGCACCAGTTCAACATAAATTCCCCGAAGCAGCTGGGCTCTGTCCTGTTTGAAGAGCTAAAATTACCGCCAGCCCGCAAAGGCAAGGGCAAATACTCTACCGAGGCATCAGTCCTGGAAGAACTTCGTGGAGCCCACCCCATAATCGGACTCATTTTAGATTACCGCCAGCTTACCAAACTCAAGTCAACCTATATTGATGCTTTCCCCGGTTTGATAAACCCCAAAACAGGCAGGGTGCATACCAGCTTTAACCAGACCAGGACAGCCACCGGGCGCCTCTCTTCAAGCGAGCCAAACCTGCAGAATATTCCGGTCCGGGGCGAGGTGGGGAGACAGGTCAGGCAATCATTCATTGCGCCGCCCGGCTCTTACCTCCTGGCTGGAGACTATTCACAGATTGACCTTCGTGCCCTGGCTCATCTGTCTCAAGACCCGGAGCTCATAAGCGCCTTCCAGCAAGATGAGGACATTCATGCCGCCACCGCTGCTCAGCTTTTCGGTGTGTCCACCTCACAGGTGACACCGGATATGCGCCGTCTGGCAAAAACAGTCAATTTCGGCGTTATTTATGGCATGAGTGAGTACGGGCTGGAGCAGGCAACTGAGCTATCACGGGAAGAAGCTGCCCAGTTCATTGCTGCCTATTTTGCCAAGTACCCCGGGGTAAAGCAGTACCTTGAGTCAACAAAAGAGCAGGCCAGGAACAACGGTTATGTGCAAACATTGCTGGGCAGAAGACGATACATTCCTGAAATCAATTCGTCTAACCGCCAGATAAGGGAAGCCGCCGAACGCATGGCAATAAACATGCCGGTGCAGGGTACCTCAGCCGACATCATAAAAGTTGCCATGATAAACCTCTACCAGGAGATGGAAAAACGCCAGATGAGAAGCAAGATGCTCTTGCAGGTGCATGATGAACTTATCTTTGAAGTTCCCGAGGCGGAGATGAAAACAATGCAGGCGCTCGCTCCCAAGGTAATGTCCACTTCCTTGAACCTCAGCGTCCCGCTGAAAGTGGACACCAAAACCGGTACCAACTGGGGGGAGATGGGATAAGGTGCCTGAGCTGCCTGAAGTAGAAACGGTTAAAAATGAACTGATGCCCCACATTATCGGGCGCAAACTCACCGGCATTACCCTTCTCTGGGAAGGAATAGTGCGCCAGCCATCAGTTGCCGACTTCTGCTCCCGCCTCACCGGACAGAAAGTTACCGGGCTGGCGAGATATGGTAAGTACCTTGTCCTCAACCTGACCGGTGATGACCTGCTGATTATTCACATGAAAATGAGTGGTTCTTTGCTGATTGGACGGGACTCTTCAGAGCCACCCAAGTACACCCGGGCCATAATTCATCTGGACAGGGGCGATAACATTTTCTTCCGTGACCCGCGCAAGTTCGGGGTCATGTGGGTGGTAAAAGATAAAAACAGCGTTGTCGGCAAGCTTGGTCCCGAGCCACTGGAAGAGGACTTCACTCCCCAGGTCCTGGCACAGCGCTTGAAAAACCGCACTGCGCCGATAAAGGCTCTCCTCTACGACCAATCATTCATCGCCGGCATCGGTAACATGTATGCTGATGAAGCCCTGTTTGCTGCTGGAATCCACCCGCTAAGACCGGGAGGCAGTCTGTCCCAGGGTGAGATAGTACGACTTCACAGTGCCATCGGGCAGGTATTACGGTCGGCCATCAGCAGTAAGGGGGCCAGCATTGTCAACTACTACCGCCCCGGCGGGGAACTGGGGACCGCCCATTTTGATTTCAAGGTTGCCCATCGCGGCGGCAAGTCCTGCCCCAGCTGCGGCACCCCCCTCCAGCGCATCACCGTCCGCAATCGTGGCACCTACTTCTGCCCCAGATGCCAGCCAGAACTCTAATCGTCCCAGAGGCGGAAGGGTGGATAGCAGTCGGTCATCAAAGCGGCATAAGCAATTACCCGATATGACCAGCGGTTCATACCCACGACAAACTTAAAAATATCCTCAGGGTATTTACCGGTAAACAGAAGTGCCACCGCAGCAAATATGGCGAGAACATTCGCCAAGCCGGGAACCCAATCCCGCTCACCACCTCCTCTCCCCTGGAAGAAAGCAGCAACAACATAGTGCGGTATAGCCAGCAACCACCACTTTACCAGCACCAGGCCGCGGGACAGCTTTTCCGGATAGACTACCTCCAGGTCAGCCGGGTAGTCAACCGATTTCAGTGTGAATGGCGGATATTTGTCAGTGCCCAGAGCTTGATAGCTGTAGAAGCCCACCCGCCAGGTCCAGCGCATAACCCCAACATTGAAATCAAACAGGCTCTTCGGGTATCTCGTCGTAAACAGGATGGCAAAGAAGGCAATAATCCACACCACCATATAGGCTATCCAGAGACCAAGTAGGCAAATATAATGGGGTATTCCCAGCAACCACTTGAGAAGCCACCAGCCCCGAGCCGGCGGCTCGCTAAGCTCGCCTTTGATAGAGAAAACCGGATAAATTCCTTGTTCTGGCATCAATACCACCTCCCTATCAGAGTAATTACATTAAACTACTCTTTATGGTCATAATTGTCAAGGGGTTACGCCTCAGATTATTTACTGGTCTCACCCCCTTTGTCCCCCTCTCCTTAAAAGAAGAGAGGGAAGAGATTTTTGACAGGGGCTTCGCCCCTCTCTCACCCTCCCCCCTGATACTTAAACACAGACTACACGAGGGATATTACTTTATATACTCACACAAGCAACCCTGCCACCATCAGCGTGGCA
>DATKWF010000123.1:0-3308 GCA_035529715.1 Dehalococcoidales bacterium
GCTTCCTGAGCGTCCGTACCCTGTTCATGCAATAGCCTCTCTACTTCCTCAATCACTTTCTCTAGTTTGGCTCTACGAATTTTTGCGATTGTTGATTTTTGTAGGTTGATAAAAGGCTCAGCATCAAGCGGCTGCTCCTTCGGTAGTTTAAGAGTTAAGCCCAATATATTTGCTAGCTCTAATAGCAGTTGTTGTCCTTCAGTAACATCAAAACTCTCCTCATTAAGTCGGTTAATCTCTCTGGCTAAGTCAAAGAGTGCCGCCAGAGCCTTAGCTGTATTGAAGTCATCGTCCATGGCATCAACGAATCTTTGGCGGCTATCTTGAATAGTAAAGCCGACTTTAAGCTGTATTTTCCCCCCTTGAAAATGTGCCGCCTGACGCAACCGGTCAGCACCCCTTTCCGCTGCCTCCAACGCCTCTTCAGAGTAAGTAAGCGGGCTGCGGTAATGGGAGCTTAAAACGAAGATACGAATGGCATCAGGGCTATATTTCCCCAGTGCCTCCTTAATGGTTATAAGGTTGCCCAGAGACTTGCTCATCTTCTCTGCACCAAGCTGCACCAGCCCGTTATGCAGCCAGTATCTGGCGAATGGTTTGACGCCGGTAAAACTCTCCGACTGAGCTATCTCGTTCTCATGATGGGGGAAGACTAAGTCCTGCCCGCCACCATGGATGTCAAGTGTATTACCCAGGTATTTAAGGGACATAACACTGCACTCAATATGCCAGCCAGGCCTACCTGGCCCCCACGGGCTTTCCCACGATGGCTCACCCGGCTTGGCTGCCTTCCACAGGACAAAATCCATAGGGCTCTCCTTGTCATCACCACCCAGCGCGCCCTCTGCATTCATCATAGACTCTAAACTACGGTGAGACAGTTTCCCGTAATCAGGAACATTCCTCACCCTGAAATAGACACTGCCTCCGGCTGGGTAGGCATACCCCTTATCAACCAAGCCCTGTATCACCTCAATAATCTTTGGTATTTCCTCGGTAGCCTTAGGGTAAATATCAGCCCGACCGATATTTAAGGCATCCATATCCTCAAAATAGCGAGCAGTAAACTTTCTGGCCAGTTCATCAGTAGTAATACCAAGCTGGTTGGCTCGGTCTATAATCCTATCGTCAATATCGGTAATATTCTGCACATATTTCACATTATATTTACTAAAAACTAGATAGCGCCGGATAACGTCAAAGATGATATAGCTCATGGCATGACCTATATGACAGTCCGCATAGGGAGTAACTCCGCAGACATACATCTTGACTTCATCACCCTGGGGTAAAAACTCTTCCTTCCGCCCGGAAAGGGTGTTATATACCTTCATCTTTACTTCCTTCTTCTAATCTAGCCAGGTGTTTCTCCAGCTCAGCTATTCGTCTCTCCAGACCCTCCAGCTTTTCTCCCACCGGGTCAGGCAACCTCTCTACAGTATCGGTATCAGGATTCCTGACGGCTACCACCCGTCCCGGCACTCCGACCACAGTAGCATTAGCTGGTACAGAAGTCACCACCACCGAGCCAGCACCGACCTTAGCGTTGTCACCGATGGTAATATCTCCAATAAGCTGTGCCCCAACGCCAACAACCACATTGTTGCCCAGCGTAGGGTGCCGCTTTGTCCGCTGGTGGCTGGTGCCACCCAGAGTTACCCCCTGATATAGGGTAACATTGTCGCCAATCTCCGAGGTCTCACCGATGACCACACCCATGCCATGGTCAATAAAAAATCCTTCTCCAATCTTAGCCCCGGGGTGGATTTCAATGCCAGTAAGAAACCGACTGATATGAGATATCAGTCGGGGCAAAACCGGGATATGCCACCGAAACAGGGTATGAGCTAACCGATGATACTGCCGGGCATGAAATCCTGGATAAGCCAGCAACACCTCCAGGGTGCCGGTAGCCGCCGGGTCGTGCTCAAAAACGGCTTTGATATCCTTTCTGATGCTAGTAATAAGCAACATTAAACTAATCTCCTTCCCAGACTGGACTTTCTTCCCCTATGCCCCAGTAGACCGGGGCAGAGGACAGACGCAGTTCAGCCTCCTGAGAGAGCAAACTAAGTCACTTATTTGGCTTATCACATCCCCAAACACTGCTAAATCCACCTAATCGGAAATGCTTTCTATCAAGGCTACAGCACAGGCAGCTATCCCCTCACCCCGACCAACAAAACCTAACTGGGCTGAGGTGCTAGCCTTCACGCCCACCTGACTAAAATCCATACCCAGCGTCTGGCTGAGTTGCTGCCGCATCTGGTCAATAAAATCTCTAAGTCTAGGCTGCTCAGCCACAATGGTAGCATCAACATTAACTACCTGCCAGCTATTCTCTTTTAGCTTATCCCTTACCATTTCAAGCAGGGTCAGGCTGGAAATACCTTTATATTGCGGCTCGCCGGGCGGGAAATGACTACCTATATCACCCAGAGCTGCCGCTCCAAGCAGAGCATCCATAATAGCATGGATTAGCACATCAGCATCACTCCAACCACCAAGACCCTTATGAAAGGGAATATCTACCCCCCCCAGCACCAGCCTCCGCCCGCTAAGCAGGGGGTGGACATCATAGCCGATACCAACACGCATCTTACTGCTCATATTTTCGCCACAAGACCTCGGCTAAAGCCAGGTCATCGGGGGTGGTTATCTTTATATTATCATAAGAGCCCATATATATTTTAACCCTGTAGCCCAACTGCTCCACCAGTGAGGCATCATCGGTCACGTCACCATTTTCCCAAGAATAAGCCTCAGTTATTATTTTGATGCCAAATACTTGTGGCGTCTGTACTGCCCATAGATTTTGACGTGGTGGCGTCTGGCGGACTATCCTATCATCTCCCACCAGCTTAATGGTATCCGTAACTGGCACAGCGGCTACAGCGGCACCGGTTTTCTTGGCTGCCTCCAGCCCGCGGTCAATCAAATCCACAGTTACCAGTGGTCGGGAGCCGTCATGGATTACTACCCAGTCGCAATTACCAAGCCGTCTGAGTCCAGCCGCCACTGAATCCTGCCGTCGCCGGCCACCGGCACAAACATCGCTTACCTTTGACCACCCCTCCCCAGTCACCAACTGCTGCCCTCGCTCAAGGTTCTGCTCACTCAAGACGACAACAATCTGGTCAACAGGGTTACACCTTTGAAAGGCATCAACCACCCACGCCAGAACCGGTTTCCCGCCTAATAGGGCAAAGACTTTATCCACCCCACCCATCCGGCGGCTGCTGCCGGCAGCCACAATAACCGCCCCTACCTTTTGTTGATTACCTGCTTTCATGCCTTAACCAGATTAT
>DATKWF010000124.1:0-4819 GCA_035529715.1 Dehalococcoidales bacterium
TTCTGGTACTGATAACTTTTCCGCTTCAGCTACGGATTCACTGTCCTCAACGGCCTCAGGTTCTGGTTCGGGCGTTGGCATGGGCTCTTTCTCTACCTCAGCTTCAACTGCCGCTACCGGTTCAGATGGGGATAATGTCTCAGGTTCCGGTTCTGGCACTGCTTCCGTTTGTGGTGGTGCCGGCTCTGGTGGCGGTGGAGGTGGGGGAGGTGGTGGCGGAGGCGGCGGCGGTGGAGGAGGTGGTGGCGCTGGTGCCACTTCAACTTCGGCAACCGGTGCTGGTGCCGGTTCGTCTTCCAAAACTGAACGCGGGCTGAACGTTTTCTCCTCTTGCAGCTCCCGATACGTCTTGGGTATTTTCTTAAAAGCGCCCGATACAAGCGGATGACCGCACCACTGGCAAGCCCAGTCTTCTGTTCGGAGTGTATCCCGACCACAATTAGGACATTTTGGCATATAGGCCCTCTTTTCCACAGATTATACCATATTATATTCGGATTTAAACTAGCAACAGGCCCTAGACTTTTGGCACGCAGCTACGGCTTTGTTCTGTGTGGACAATTTGTAATATCTTTGGAATGTGTTCAGGGCACGATGGCCACTTTAGTAGCATTTTCGAGCAGACAACCTGTATAAATCAGATTATAAAAAGATGGATAATCAGGCAAAAGGTATTGACAAAAGCCATAAGAGATGTTAAAAATATATAACGTTAGAAATATATAACCTTAAGGTGGCAGGATGAGAACGAAGAAAGTATTCTGGGCGGTTGCCATAACGGCACTTGTCGTGGCCATTATTCTCATCTCGCTGGAAGCGTACTACGTGGTGGTGGCATTTCTGGTCGGGCTTCTGCTTATGGGCCACCGTGAGCTGTGGTCGTTGCTCAGAAGACGGAAAATGCCGCCAATTGACGAACGGGTAAAGGAAAACACCAGTAAATCAGTACGCAACGGTTTTATCTTTTTTATCGTGGCCACGGCATTTCTGATGTTGCCCTTCAGTGTCAAGCTGGTTGAAAAGCCAGATACGGTGCAGGTTCTGGGTGCCCTGTTTATCGCTGCCGGGGTGGTTTATCTGTTCTCCTATCTCTACTATGAGCGTGTAGAGCCAAGACTTGATGAAAGAAGTATGAAATTATTCAAGACCTTTATATTAATTGCGGGCATATCGCTCGGGGCGCTGGTCATCAGTATTTTCCTGCACAATGCAATTTCCGCTCTGGTTATGCACTTTCTGGGTAGCGAATTCGAGGAGCCGGTATTCTTCATAGTTGCCACTATCATATGCCCGCTGGGTCTTGCGGTGGGAGTTATCGGCAGTCTGGTTATGTATTTCAAAGGCTTGTTCGGCACAACTGCCTGAAATAAGATAAGTCCATGCCTCAGCAATATCTCGGATGATGCCATCAGTTAGTGAACGATGAAAACCAGGATTAAAGAATATCGAATCAGGCGTAGCTTGACCCAGGAGAGATTGGCCGAAATGGTTGGTGTGCGGCGGGAAACCATACTTTTTCTGGAGCAGGGCAAATACAATCCGTCGCTGCGGCTGGCACACAACGTGGCCCGGGCACTGCAGGGCACGATGGAGGACTTGTTCATCTTCGAAGACAAAGAGCGTACTGAGGATTAAAGCGCGCCATTTTTATTGATAACCCCGGGAGTTCGCTATTGACAACACCACCATCTTGGTATACTCTTATGCACAAAGTAAACGTACAGGAGGCTACCATGGAAAAGTCATCTACCGGTCTCGATGAGAATGTTGCTGGACTGCTTTGCTATGTGCTGGGTTGGGTAAGCGGGCTGGTCTTTATCCTGATCGAGCAGCAGAGCAAGTTCGTCCGATACCATGCCATGCAGTCGATTTACATTTTTGGCACTATTACTGTAGTTGCCGTTGTTCTTGGCTGGATACCCTTTATTGGCCAGGTGATTTCAATTATTATCTCGCTGATAGGACTGGCCCTGTGGATATTCCTTATGATAAGGGCTTACCAGGGACAAAAGCCCAAGGTACTCTGGGCGGGGGACCTGGCGGAAAAGTGGGTGCAGAAAAAGGGAGATTAACCCCTGGGCTGGATTGAAAATAAAGAAGGGAAGGGCTTTAACCCCTCCCTTCTTTTTAGGCAATATTAAAAACTAAAACGCTTAATCCATCTTCTTGAACCGGGTCTGCGGGGCCCCGCATATCGGGCACTTGTCCGGAGCGGCGCCCTCCACGGTGTAGCCGCAGACCTGGCAGACGAAAAAGGGGTTCTCTTCTAGTTTTTGGTTGCCTTCAAGCGCTTTCAACGCTTTTTCGTACAGCGCATGGTGGATTTTCTCCACCTTGTTGGCGAAGTCGAAGGTTACTTCCGCCCTCTTCACGCTCTCGGACTTGGCCTGCTCGATGAATTCCGGGTACATTTTGGTGAATTCGTAATGCTCCCCACCGATGGCATCTTCGAGATTTTCTTTGGTGGACTTGATATTGCCCGACGTACTGAGGTGGTTGCGGGCGTGTACCGTCTCGGCTTCGGCCACCGCCCGGAAAAGCCGGGCGATCTGCGGGTGGCCATCTTTCTCCGCCTTCTCGGCAAAGAATAGATAACGTCGGTTGGCCTGGCTCTCACCGGCAAATGCCGCCTGCAAATTATCCTGAGTGCTGCTCATATACATAACCTCATCAACATCTGACTATCATTGAACTGAGAAAATTCAATTTATTTAATTATACCATTGCTAAAATATAGAGAAAACCCTGGTTTAGTAGTGGCGATAAAAAGAGTCAACGCTTGTTTGCCCAGTTATTGACTGATATAATGCCAGAGTGGGTAAACTAAAAGTAATTTCAAACACGTTCAATTCCCTGACGGGAAGAAGCGGGCGGCATAATAAGGCGCTGCGTGAGACTAACGATTTGCTGGACGAAATTCAAGGGTTTTACTTAAACAATAAATTGCAGGAAGAAAGCCCTGACCTTGAATCCTTGATAGAGAACATAGGATACGCGAAGTTTGACCTGACAAATCTGACATACCATATTCGCCCAATGGGTGAAACTGCAAAAGATATTATAGGCGTAAAGGCTTCGCCGGCGATGAAACAGATATTGAACCAGATTGAAGATTTTAGAAGAGCCTTGACGGACCCTGCTTTGAGAAGAACACAATTACGCAAAGTTATATCTGAGCTACATGAGTCTGTGGCTGACCTGCAGCATAAATTATCAGAGATAGAATACAAGTAATTGAAATCGCTGACTATTTGAAAGAAAGGAGGGAGAGAAATGCCGTCCAAAGTCTTCGCACTGGTAAGCAGTGCGGACCGGGAGGTGGCGCTGGAGGTGGGGCTGGTCTATCCACTCAATGCGGCTAAGAAAGGGTGGATGGATGAGGTAAAGGTCATCTTCTTCGGCCCTTCGGAGAAGGTGGCGGCCAATGACGTAGAGGTGCAGGGGAGGATAAAGGAGCTGCTGGAGGCAGGCGTTGAGGTTCTGGCGTGCAAGTGGTGCGCCGACCGCATGGGCATCACCGAAAAGCTGGAAGCCACCGGCGTGAAAGTTGTCTATGTCGGCTCGATTATTTCCGACCTTCTGAAAGAAGGCTGGGCATCGCTGACTTTTTAATGACCGAATATTTTTGAATGGAGGTATTATCAATGGAAACCCTGGAAAGTGTCAAAACGAGGTATAGCGCTCGCGCTTTCAAGCCCACCCCAGTCCCCAAAGACGTGATAAATAAAATACTGGAGGCGGTACGCAACACCCCTTCCTACACCAACACCCAGCCCTGGGAGGTGGTGGTGGTGTGCGGTAAGAAGAAAGATGAACTGAGCAAAATCATCCTTGAGCTCGCCAGAGCCAAGGCACCGACCCACCCCGACCTGCCCATGCCCAAGAACTGGCTGTCGGAGCATGATGCGCGCTCGGGTGAGCACGGCGCCCGGCGACTCGCCACACTGGGTATTGAAAGAGGGGATGAGGCGGGCAGAGAAAAGCTGAGATTGATGAACTTCGAGTTTTACGGTGCGCCCTGTGCCGTCTTCCTTTTCCTTGATGGGATACTGGGAGAGTGGTCCATCTTTGACGCGGGGCTGTTTGCCCAGAACTTGATACTGGCCGCGCACGCGCTGGGTGTGGAGAGTGTCCTGCAGGCCTCGGTGACCAACTACGCGCCGGAAATAAAGAAATTTCTGGGTATCCCGGAGAGCAAAAAGATGGTCATTTCCATACCGCTGGGCTACCCTGACGACAAAGCCAAGCTGAACACCTACCGCAGCCGGAAGCAAAAGCCGGAAGAATTCACCAAGTGGTATGAGTAAAGAGATATGAAAAGAGGGGGCGAAAGCCCCCTCTTAACTTTCTACGTCTCCCCCCTTATCAGCCTCTCCCCGTACTCCATTAACACTTTGGTTCGTTCGGGGGGAGTCTTTTTTGACTCCAGGTACTTTTTCAGGGCTTCGAGGGGGGTGATTTCTTCGGCGGTGAACTGCCCCAGCCGCAGTCGCGCCTCGCGCTGTGTCTCCCGCGCCACGGTGGCAAAATAGGCCTCTTTAAGCGCCTCCCTGATGTCTCCGCGCAGCTGCCCCTCGAGCTGTGCGGGCAGGGTGATGTTCAGTCGCACGATGGCTTCTTTAATGTTTTCTGCCTGCCCGGCAATGGCGCCAAGCACGGTAGCGGTGGGGTCAATGTCCTCAGGCTCCAGCGCCACATTGATGGTGAGGAAACGGCGACCGCTTACCGGCTGAAATTCAAAAGCAACCTGACGCTGCCCGCTGGCTTTGTCAGGCTCAATTTCCACCAGATAGAAACCCTTCTCGTCCGCCTCGTCGCC
>DATKWF010000125.1:0-15285 GCA_035529715.1 Dehalococcoidales bacterium
TGGTGGGGGGGAAAGGTGGGGGGTAAATATAAGCTATTATAATCAGCGGAAGCAACTGGGCACGGCTGATGCAGTTAGAATGGTTGAAAACTTGGTGGACGAAAAGTTTCTGGTAATAAACGGGGATATTTTCGTTGACCGGAAAGGCATTAAGAAATTAGCCGGTAAGAGCAGCAATACGCTGAGTATCATTGAGGTTGATGATGCTAGGGGTTTGGGAATGGTTGAGTTAAGCAAAGGCCGGGTAGTCCGCCTTCATGAGAAAACGGAAAAGCCTCCGTCGAGACTGGCAAATGCGGGTCTATACCTGTTTACTCCGGATATATTTGAGGCTCTATCCCAGACTCCAAAATCTCCGCGGGGGGAATACGAGATAACCGGTTCTCTACAACTGATGATAGACAAAGGACATCAGGTTTCTTCTCTGAAGATTAGTCACTGGCTTGACATTAGCTATCCCTGGGATTTATTGCCCGTTAATGAATCACTGCTGGCCGGAATCAAGCCGCAGAACCTGGGCGATGTGGAAGAGAATGTGGTAATGAAGGGTATCGTCTCAGTTGGTGAGGGCACCGTAATAAGGTCAGGTTCTTATATAGTTGGCCCGGTGATAATCGGGCAGAACTGTGACATTGGCCCGAACTGCTATATCCGTCCCAATACCGCCATTGGGGATAGTTGCCATATTGGGAATGCGGTGGAGGTAAAGAACTCAATAATTATGAAAGGTACCAAGTTTCCCCACCATAACTATGTGGGTGACAGCGTTATCGGTGAGGACTGCAATTTTGGTGCTGGTACCAAGATTGCCAACCTGAGGCTGGATAAGCAGGAGATATGGGTTGCTGATATAAATACCAGGCGGCGCAAGCTGGGGGCTATTATCGGCGACGGGGTTGAAACTGGAATTAATGCCTGCATTAATATTGGCAGTATGATTGGCAATAATACTCTTATCGGGCCAGGGGCTGTAGCCAGTGGGGTTATTTTGCCGGATTCAAGGGTATTTTAAGGGGGTAGGTATGAAACAAGCAGTGATTCTAGCGGCGGGTGAAGGGCAGAGACTTAGACCATTCACCGTTAATCGGCCCAAGGTTATGCTCTCCATAGCTGACAAGCCGATACTGCAGTACGTGGTGGAATCGTTAGCTCAGAACGGCATTCGTAATATTGTGCTTGTAGTTGGTTATAGAAAAGACCAGGTTTTTGATTATATGGGCTCGGGAAATCAATTTGGCGTCAACATAACCTATGTGACTCAGGGGAAGCAACTGGGCACGGCTCATGCCCTGGCCCAGGCCAAAGGGGTGACCGAGAATGAATTTCTGGTTCTGCCCGGAGACAATTTAATTCAGGCTGATACCATTGCCCAGTTTGTCACTCTGGAGCCGGAAGCGGTGCTGGTAAAAAGGGTAGATAACCCGGGAGGATATGGAGTGGTGACTATGGACGGAGGTATGGTTACCGAAATCGTCGAAAAGCCTGAAGAGGCCAGGAGCAATATAGTAAGTACCGGTATTTATTCTTTCACTACCGAAATTTTCAACTTTATTGAACCTGAATTGAATATTCCTGATGTGGTAAACAATATGATCACCCATGGCCATCATATTGATGCCAGAGAAACAGAGGGTACCTGGCTTGATGTAATCTACCCGTGGGATATATTGGACCTTAATGACGCTATTCTACGGCAGATTCAGGCCAGCTCGGGCGGCACCATTGAGGCAGGTGTTTCACTAAAGGACCAGGTCTCGGTGGGGAAAAATACGGTAATACGGTCTAACTCCTATGTGGCTGGCCCGGTGGTCATCGGGGATGGTTGTGACATAGGCCCCAATGTCTGTATACTACCGGCCACCAGTATTGGCAACAATGTGGTTATTTCACCGTTTACTCATATTAAAAACAGTGTTATTGGTGATGATGTTAATATCAGCGCCGGTTGCATTATACAGGATTCAGTTATTGATAAAGGCTGCATTATAAAGGGGCACTTTATGGCTTGCAGCGGTCAGGATGAGATTAAGGTTAATCATGAGCACTATCTGGTGAGCATGGGGGCGATGCTGGGTGAAGGCTGTAGCCTGGGCAATAATGTGGTCGCTCAGCCTGGTGTCATTGTCGGTAACTATACTCAGGTTCAGTCGCTGAAGCTGATTAGTGGCCGGCTCCCCGACCGGAGCATGGTATTTTGAAAATATCAGTTATGGAATGATAACTTAATGGAGAGATTTTAATTATGTGCGGTATCGTCGGTTATATTGGTGAGAGACAGGCTCAGCCTATTCTGCTTAACTGCCTGCATCGGCTGGAGTACCGGGGCTATGATTCCTGCGGGATAGCTGTATTGGGAGGTGCTGTTGAGATATACAAGGATGCAGTCAGGGTGAAAGCACTGGCGAATACAGCGCCATCGCTTAACGGTATCGTTGGTATCGGTCATACCAGATGGGCGACCCACGGTGAGCCATCTAAGGCAAATGCTCACCCGCACTGTGATTGCACCGGCAAAATTGCCGTGGTGCACAATGGCGTGATAAATAACTTCCAGAAATTAAGACAGCAGCTAGCCAGTGAGGGGCACAATTTTGTTTCGGAAACAGATACCGAGGTAATCCCTCATCTTATTGAGAAATATTATGACGGTGATTTGGCAAAGGCGGTGGAGGCGGCTCTTCACGAGCTGGAGGGCTCCTATGCCATTATCGCATTGGTGAGTGGCGAGTCCAGATTGGTAGTCGCCAGGAAGGATGGTCCGTTGGTTATCGGCGTGGGCGACCGGGAGAACTTTATTGCCTCAGATGTGCCGGCAATGCTGGATTACACCAATAGAGTTATCTATCTGGAAGATGATGATATTGCGATTGTCAGCCCGGATAATATTGAGGTTAGAAGGCATGGGGTGGAGGTTGACCGAAAAGAGCATAAGATTTCCTGGAGTGTGGAAGATGCTCAAAAGGCGGGCTATGAGCACTTCATGCTTAAGGAGATTCATGAGCAGCCGAAAGTGATACGGGATACCATTGCGGGGTATGTATCGGCAACTGAGAAAGGGGCCGATTTAGCCCTGTTGGGAGATGTGGGATTGGAGGGTATGCTCATTCTGGCCTGCGGCACTTCCTATCATGCTGCCTTGATAGGCAAGTACATTCTTGAGGAGCTGGTCAGGGTTCCGGTAAAGGCTGAGCTGGCTTCTGAGTTCAATTATTATGGTCATACGCCAGTCAGAAGCCGGGCAATCGTCATTACCCAGTCTGGTGAAACGGCAGACGTGATTAAAACAATAAGAAGGATGAGAGAAGCCGGGTGCTGGGTGGTAGCGGTCACCAATGTGGTGGGTAGTACCGCCAGCCGGATTGCCGACCAGATTATTTATACCCGGGCGGGTCCGGAAATAAGTGTGGCGGCAACCAAGAGCTTTATAGCCCAGCTTATGGCGTTATACTGGCTGGCCTTACCATATTCTAAAATTGATATTAGAAAACTGGATAACCTCATCACCGGGCTGAGACAATTGCCGGGTAAAGTCCAGCAGGTCCTGGATAACGAGTCGGCAATTGCGGAGCTTGCCCGGCAGCTGGCAAGCTGTGAAAACGTATTCTTTATCGGCAGGGGGATTAATTTTCCAGTAGCCCTTGAGGGTGCGCTTAAATTAAAGGAGGTTTCCTATATTCACGCCGAGGGCTATGCGGCTGGAGAGCTGAAACACGGTCCTTTTGCCTTGCTGGGTAGCAATACGCCGGTGGTGGCTATCGTGGCTCAGGACAATACTTATGAGCCCATGCTGACCAATATCAAGGAGGTCAAGGCAAGACGGTCTCCGGTGATCGCCGTGGTTGAAGAGGGTGACGAGGTTATCGGGGAGCTGGTTGATTCAGTTATTACTGTGCCCAAGGTTGACGCTATCTTTTCTCCGGTGGTAAATACGGTAGCCCTGCAACTACTGGCCTACTATACGGCTAAACATAGAGGCTGTCCCGTAGATTTCCCGCGGAATCTAGCTAAAAGCGTAACCGTGGAGTAGCTGCCACTTTTTTATTTGATTTCTATAGGTATAGTGGTAAATTCTCTTCTGGCTAGCTTCTCAGTGGTTATC
The DNA here is from genome assembly GCA_035529715.1 of Dehalococcoidales bacterium. Taxonomy (GTDB): domain Bacteria; phylum Chloroflexota; class Dehalococcoidia; order Dehalococcoidales; family RBG-16-60-22; genus DATKWF01. The sequence goes on from DATKWF010000125.1 coordinate 4,100, forward strand.
AGCACCGCTTCGGCATCATTATTCATTTGGGATATCAGTGCGATAATTGCCCGGGCCGGGGCATGCTTAATAACCGTTGACAGCGCCAGGGTAACCGGCTGGTTCTTAGCCGCCTTTTCTATGGCCTGGTATTCAAAGTTGAGCACGCCGAGTAACCGCTGAGCCGGTTCTGACGTTGCCTGCTTGAGCTGGGCGATATCTCGCCTGAGTTTGCTGATGTCAGGTAATTGCAGGAAACGGTGAGTGAATTTCACCGAGGTAATGTCCTTTATTAGTGCGAGCGTTTGCTTGACGATTTCCCCGGGGTCGGTGACAGCGGTGGTAAGGACAACCTTCTGGTGGTTGTAGACAGCCAGTGCGGTAGGTATTGCCTCCCGGGCGAGGGTTAATGCTGTCGTGATTAGATTGAAGGCCAGCTTATCGGCGGCTTCAGCGTCAGTGACCGAGAGGTTGACGGCTATTATCGCTGCCGGTTTACCAGCCTCAATATATTCTTTGGTTATTATCTGGCTCAATTTGAGAGTATGTTTCCAGTCTATATCCTTTAGCTGGTCACCGGGCTGGTAATTTCGGCTGTCATAGTATTCTACTCCCTTTTTCGGCATTAGCCTGGCTTCAGCTAGTAGCAGGCTATCTGCAGTCGCTCCGGCTTCTGTCTGCTCAAGATATCGCATTGCCAGCCACTCGGCATACTTTGCCCTTGGGATTACCTGCAACTCTATCGGCTCAATTAGCTGATTCACCTGGATAAAGCCCCATGGGTCCATGACTGATACCTGAAGCTGGAGGTGAGCCGGGCCGGACAGTGGTGGAGTGATGGTGAGGTTTAGCTCTTCCTTTCTGGCTTTACTTAAAGTAAAGCTCCGCGGTGTGACCTTGACCCACGGGTCAGCGGCGATAATTATATTATATAGCCTTACGGGTGCCTTACTTGTTGCATGCAGGGAAATATTAATAGTAGTACCGGCAATAACCCGCTTACGCAGGGTAGTAATATCAAGGGGTGTTCGGCCGACGGTAAGGTTTACTCCTATCAGGACTGCCAGCAGATAAAGGACAAATAAGATACTGGTGAGCAGCAGGGCAGTATTATTAAGGATAAGCGACACTATCAGCATCGCAAACGTGGTAGTAAGTAGAGTCTTGGAGAGAGAGGTGAGGTTTTGTCCTTTAAGTCTTCCCCTGGCAAAGGTGCTTAGAATCTGGGCATTTTGCCTCAGGTCACAGTCCAGGAGGTATATGACGGGGAGAATGGATATTGCCGTTATGATTTGTGCTATTGTCAGCGGCCCGCTTGCATTCGGCGATAAGAAGTTGAAAAGCGGTTCCATTACCAGCGGCAGCAGGAATACAGTCGCCACGGCAATAACTGTCCTGAGCCTTGGTGGCGGGGGGCGCCGGGTGATAAATAGTATCATCAGCAGCCAGCCCAGTGACAGCAGGGAATAAGGCAGCGCTGCCAGGATGGTTGCTGCCAGGAGCACCAGCAGCACATATATTTGACATAATAACCTGGGTGACAGTTTATTCATGACTCTATTTTTGGCACCGGAACCTCATTAGCTATATTATTGATAATGGCCTCGGGAGTAATATCCTCCATCTCAGCTTCGGCACTGATTCGGATGCGGTGGCAAAGTGCCGGGATAAGCAACCTCTTCACATCATCGGGAATAGCAAAGTCTCTTCCCTGCGTAAAGGCTAATCCCCTTGCCCCTTTAAACAGAGCGATGCTACCTCTGGGGCTGGGACCAAGTGACAGGTCTGGGTGGTGGCGCAGTCTATCAATTATATCAACGATGTAGTGGCGGATGCTCTCAGCGATATGTACCTTCTTGACCTGTTGTTGAAGCTGGATAATATCGTCGGTGGTAGCCGCTGGTGAAATTTGCGGATCTGAAATTTCGTCAATATCTTTTAGTATCTGAGCTTCATCTTCTTTATCGGGAAAGCCGCTCCATATTCGGAACATAAATCGGTCGGCCTGGACCTCGGTAAGGGGGGATGTCCCGGCGCCACCGTAAGGCAACTGGCTGGCGATGACGATGAAAGGCTGTTCCAGGGTGTGGGTTTCTCTCTCAATGGTAACCTGGTGCTCCTGCATAGCCTCAAGCAGGGCGGACTGGGTGCGGGGGGTAGTCCGGTTCAGCTCGTCAGCCAGCAGCACATTGGCAAAGATGGGTCCGGGTATGAATTTAGAGCTTCCGTCCGGTTGATACAGATAGAAGCCCAGGATATCGGTTGGCAGCCTGTCTGGCGTCCCCTGTACCCTCTTGAAACTGCCACCAATGACCCGGGCAAAGGTACGGGCAGTGGTAGTCTTGGCAGTGCCAGGTAGACCCTCAATAAGCACATGCCCCTGACTCAGCAGGGCTATCAGCAGGAGTTCCTTTATCTCGTCTTTACCAATTACTACCTTGGATACTTCAGCGGTGATGTTGCTCAGTATTTCTTGTTTCTTATCCGACGGTGTGGTCAATGTTCTCTCCTTTCGTGCCATAAAGGCATCAGCGTTATAGTCAGTGCTGCTATCACTAGAGTCAGGCTTCCCACCGGGGTGACGAGAGCGTTACGGAGGTAAGCCAGCAGTTCCTTGGTCTGATTCAGATTTGATGGTGGCAGATGTGATTGGTCAATGAGCAGTTCGGTTGTGGTGGTGGCGGCAATGTTTTGAATGAAGTGGTCATTGCTTTCTATAGCCTGCATGCTGTTGATGAATAGACTGGGGTCGGCAACGAGTATTACCTGACCGCTGCCCAGGTTATGGCGGGAGATTACCGGAAGCGGACCGGTAGGTTCATCGCCATTCCATGCCTGGTTGCCATCCAGGTCGATGAAGCTGAATGAGGAGGACAGGGCAAGGATATTATCATCTTCAACATCAGTGAGGCAGGTGGCATGGTTAAGCACCAGTCCCTCGGCATCGATGGTTATCGGACTGGAGGTGAGATTAAATATCTGCGGGAACCGTTTATTTTTATAATTGGCTAACGGGTCAAGGAGTGGCTGCCCGGAGAAGCTTGCCTTGAGTCCCAGGTATTCCAGGGCTTGATTGCCGTAGCCATAGTCATCAGCCAGCACCAGGGTTCCCCCTTTACTGACGAATTCATTCAGTGCTTCCAGTTCGTCAGGACTGAAATCAAGATAGGGGATGAGGATAAGAGTTGCCCCTCGGGGTGATGCGGGGAGGTCGGACAGGGATGCTATTGGGGAGACCGGGCAACTTAAGCTTACATCCTTGGTGCCGTTCCAGAACGGGTTATCGGTGTGGAAGTCATCATCTGACGGGAAGAGCCATAATACCGCGATTAATATGATGACGGTGACCATGGTGACTGTCAGTATGTATTTACGCAGTTTCACCGTGCAGCTCCTCTTTGGTGGCGACAGCCAGTTTTTCGGCTCGGCTGGCAATATCTTCCTCCAGCTTGTGAGTGGAATAGAGAGCGACCTCAGCTATTGAGGTTAGCTCGGAAAACGACTTGGCAGCGGTCGGTAACCGGGGAGTCGCGGTGGTGAGGAACTCCCTGAGGGTGGTATGTGCTGTCATGGCAACGCCGGTTATCTTTTCTACCGCCTCAAGCCCGCTCCTGTAGGCTGACACTATTCTACCCTTGATGCTGGAGAGCTTATATTTGATTTCATGTTTCGGGATAACCGGAGGCAGTCCTTTCATTTGGGGTTGAGGTATAAACTCCTCCTCTTGCGCTACTGTTACTCTGCTCCTGACCTGGTTGTATAAAAGTGCCCCGAGACAAAGTAAGGCAATCAGCATCAGGCCAATGTTTGACGGGTTAATCACAAAAACCTGCCTCTCTATCTGGAGCGGGGCATACCACGGCTCAGTCGGTTCAACGGTTACGGTCAGTTTCTGGGGACCGACCAGTGACAGGTCAAGGGGTAGCTCTACGGTGGTGGCACTGGCGAAGAAGGGATTGCCTGATGTGGGAGTTGTCACTGATAACCGGGGTAGTCTTACGGCAGTGGTAAAGCTGCCGTCAGTAGCGGTTTTGGCGGTGGCTGATGACTCTCTAAAGGCAAGGCTCACCCGGGCATCCTGAATCGGGAAATAGTTGTGAAGCACCTTACCACTAACCTGTATTGGTCTGGGCAGGATGACAAGTCGGGGTACCTGAATATCGGTCTGTGTCGGTAGCCTGGTGATATCAATACTCAGTTCCTTTGAGGCATCGGAATTGCGCCCCAGCGGAGCAGCCATTATCGTCAGGCTGTGTTTCCCGGTTGTGGTTTGTGGTGGTGGGATTATCTCAAGGCTGAACCAGCCCTGTAGAGTGTCCTCGGCAAGCTGGGAATTGTCCAGGAGAACACTGATCGTCCGCTCCGGATTGCCGTAGGCCGAAGTCACCCTACCGCTAATGGTAATGGGCAGCCCGGGGTAGGCAGTCTTAGGTGCCGACACCTCAAGGAGGGTAGGGAAGTAGTAGCTTGGACTGATTACCGCAAATGGGTCGTCATTGATAATCCGGCGAAGCCGGTTAAGCTCGTTGATTAGTTCTTGGAGGCGGTGGAGGCTCTCTTCCAGGCGCTGGTAAGCCTGATTAATCTGGCTGGTGGCTGTAGCGGCAAAAACACCCAGGCTGTCAGCATTGATATCGGTTGCTGTCTCAATCTCCTGCAGCAGTAGTTGGGCATCGAAGATGGCTGTTCTGGCGGCGTCAAGCTTTTGCCCGGCGGCAGTGTGCTGATAATGAATAGATAAAGTTGATGCCTGGTCAAGAAGGGACTCAATGTTGTTCAGGGTGGTGATTAACTGCGTGGCGAGGGTGTTATAACGATTGATTACGTAATTTATTTCCGTGGGGATATTGACATATTCCAGCTCTTCGAGCAGGCTGGTCGCGTCTTGATATTGCCTGAAGGAGACTAGTTCGAAAGTCTTGCTGTAGGAGAGCATCAGCGCTGCCGGGTCTGGTGAGCTTTGGGCAGCAGCTGGATTTTCGTGAGGGGTGTGATTGGATTGAGCAAGGATGGAAAAGCTGGGAACAAATATCGTCAGTAAAACGATTATCAGGAGAGAAATAGCTAATCTTTTCATAGGTTGATAACCAACTATTTATGCCAGCATATGAACTAGTTCCACGCATATAACAAACAGGAAGCCCCCAAATAATATGGCACCAATGGAGCTCAGCCCGCGGCGGGCTTTGGCATTGAAGTGTATATACAGCTCGGTAATAACGAGAGCTTCTAAAATGTACACAATATAGTAAGTACTGAGCGAAGTCTGGCCCATGGCAATCAGAACAAGAGTAGATAATAAAAGCACAAGAGTAACAATAAGAATGTACCTGTTATATATCCTCACTCTTTTACCTCAAGTTCAACGAAATATTTGCTTCCATTTTGCTCTTCTTGTTCAATGGTTACCGGTCTGTCCCAGGCTTCGGCAGCCACCGCGGCGACTACTGAGGCTAAAGGACCACCAAAGCAGTGGTGAGACCAGCCGGTTCCGTTTTCAAGGTGAGGGTTGTGGATTTCCACCTTGATATGGTTTTCATTACAGGCAACCACCGTCCTATCAGCTACTCCCAGTATTCCGCTAAATAGGGAAGTTAGTGCTGATTCAAGTTCAATTGAACTGGGACCGGGTTTTGATTCCAGCAGGCTAACTGCATTGCTCCCGATTGTGGAAAGTAGCAGGCCAACATCATCAGGGCCTGACCCATACCTGACAATAAGGCGTTGTGGCAGAGCTGTGGTTATTGAGGGTAGCGCGGTATTGGAATGCAGCGGAATAAACGCCTGCGGTCGGCCATTGGTCAGTGAAGAAGGGAGGTAGGTGGCTTTGGCTCTAATCCCGAGTTCCTCTATTAAAGCAGCCATATTATCAACGCCGGTTTCAAGGAGCAGACCACAAGCTTCAGGTGGCAGCTTGGGGATAGTCCTGCCCAGCGTTAGGAGAATGAGTGACAGAATGAGCATGCAGATGCCCAGTGCCGATAACCAGGTCAGGTCAAGGATAAAGTAAGCTACTGGAGATACTAGAGTGCCGGCAGTTAATAAACCGAGCCCCATCCAGGTATAGGGATTTTTATTTAGCAACCCCATCTGCCCCCTTTAGTGTCAGCTGTCAAATTATAGTGGAAGATGATGACATCTGTCAAGGGGGTAGTATGCTCCCCCAGACTACATCAAATGTTATGGCGTATACTATAGCCTATAGTGATTAGGTGTCAAGCAATGGGGAGCAGTGCAACTACAGCTTTACAATAGGGCTACTCAACCCACGTCACTAATTTTGGGAAGGGTTCCCGTTAGCTGAGCAGACAGGCCTTATTAGGATTAGTGGCGATTGCCGAAGAACCAGAGAGCTCCGCCGACAACCAAGATGGTGGCAACAGCAATGACAACGAACATCCACCATGGTGTAGGTGCCGGTACCGGTGCTGGCGCTGGTGATGGTGCCGGAGCCGGTGCTGGCGCTGGCGCTGGCGCCGGAGCTGGTGCTACTGGTGCCGGGGCTGGTGCTGGCGCTGGTGGTGCCGGTGCGGTTATTACTTCTGGCTCTGTCCGTGCTGGCTTGACGGTGAGAGAGTCAACCAGACCGTTGATGCTTAGCTTGTAGGTGCCAGCCTTAGCTTTAATCAGGCTGAAGGTCACTTTCTCGGTGGCATGACCAGCCAGGGTTACTCTTTCAAAGTCTGCCACTATATTGTCAACTTGAAGGACCATATCCTGACTGCCAGTGAGGTCACCAGAGTTGGTGACGGTGACGCTGATGTATATAGCTTCTCCGACATGAGCTTCGGCTGGAGTTATGGTCAGGTCACCGGCGGTAAATGCTGCCGGTTCCCCGATAGCCACAACGTTGAAGTAAGTGAAGTGACTTACCGACGCTGTGATGGTGTTATTTGCCGGGTTGACAGTGAAGTCTTCAAGCACGACCCACTCACCCGTATCTTCATCCCAGAAGGCAACTGCCAGGTCTGCTTCGGCAACTCCCTCAGGTATGTCAGCCGGGGTATAGCTGAAGGTGACGGCTATTGGCGGGTCAAAGGTAGCCCCGTCAGGTTCAAGGTCATAGCTGAAGCCGATAACATTGACATCTGCCGGTGGGGCTGGTGGCTCTGGCTCCCAGGTTATACTTATTTCTTTGATGGGTGTGCCCTCTGCGGTCTTACCAATGGTACCTTTTTCTATGGTCAACTCAATATTGCCATCCTCGGATTCACCGGTTACTTCCTCGGTAAATTCACCCCTGTAATTGACAATTTTGGCTAGGTCAAGTGTACCGGCGGGCGGAGGTACTGGTTCTGTAGGTTCAGATCCGGGTGGCGGTGCCTCTGCCGCCGCCGCAGTGGTGAGTGAAAACGCACTACTGGTCTCGCTAAAGGTTTCAGTGCGGTCTGCACTCTTGGCGGTGAGACTGACTTTAATTTCGTAATTACCGGCAGGCCAGCCTGATGGGGATGTCCAGTAGATATTGTAGTCTATTGATACTTCGTCACCGCCGCCATAGGCATAGGCATAGCCGCCGGTGGTGGCTGGTGTAAAGGTATAGGCAGCCCCCTTCCATTCTACGTAACCGGTGCCGGTGGACTGATACGTCCAGCCCCATCCGGGCGTAGCCGCAACTTCTGCTGAACCGCTTGACGAGCCTTCTTTTATTGCATGGCTTTGCCTAGAACTGGTCAGAGCAGGAAGGTTTTCAAGAGTAGCTTTCTTTGAGGTGTCACTTGCATTATAAATCTCTACATTAATGCTTGTTATCGGCACGAGCTCCGGGTCTTTAATTTTTACGGATACAGTGAAGTCATGGGTGCTACCGAGAGTTGCCGCTGCGGGGGGAGAAATGCTTATTTCCAGTGCTTTGGTCGGTGAGGCATACCACAGTGAAGTACCGATAGCCGTTACCAGAATAAAGGCTACCGCTACCCTGGCGAAGGCTTTATAGTTAATTTTTGGCCTGGCTGCCTTAGACAAGTTCTTAATGTCCTCTAACAGGTGAACAGAACTCTCTTTCTTATCTGAAGCCCTGACCTTTTTCTGAACGCGGTCCGACCTTAAGAATTGTAACGCCTTTCGGTTCTTCAGCATTTGGGCAATGTCAGCCGGAATCCTGCCGGCCAGGGTGATTAGTTCATCCCTGTCAGCATTTAATACCTCAGTCAGCCGCAGTATTACCTTCTCGCTGGGTGGTGGCAATACTCCGTTTTCAATTTTGCTGAGGTAAGAAAAGTCGACGTTAATCTTGCCGGCAAGCTCACGCTGTGTCAGGTGAGCCTGGATTCGTAACTCTCTTAATCTGGCACCAAATCCACTGGTTTTCATCTTTCACCCTTACTCTTAATTTTCAGGACAAGTGCTATTATAATGTATGTTGAGTAAAAAGTCAAGCCCTTTTGACGAAAATCTGGACTCTCTAGGGCAAAAAGTCTTTTTACATTTTGGAGTATATAGTATGTTGAGTAAAAAGTCAAGTAGTTTTTGGGCTAAAATATTAAAATTTTATCACAAAATTTCTGTCGGACAAAACCAAAAAGAAATCGCCCTGATTTCTCCAGGGCGATAGATGGCAATTTGGTGGAGACGGGGGAGAGTCGAACTCCCCGTCCAGAAGAAGCGACCCAGAATATGCTACAAGCTTAGTCAGCTCTTTAATCTTATCCGGCTAGCCTCTGCTGACCGAGTTTAGCCAGACCAGTCGATAAATCTTTCACCGCCCTTATCGGCTTCCAAGCAGTGGCACCTCAACCTTTCGGCACCCAATCCCAACCCGTTGAGGTGGGGTCGGGTTGGATGGCAACCTAACTAATTAGGCTGCGATTAGAACTGTTTCGTCAGTTACTTTTTTGCCACTTTTTTATGAGGGTAGTGGCAACCTCAGCTTGCGACCCTGTAGCCTACCTCCCCTGTCGAAGCCACGCGTCCCCATTTGCTACCGGTAACTTTTATTAGCCTCCTTTTGCTTAAAGTTTATGTTGCTTGGTGGCTCGTCCAAGCTCTCTTTCTATCTCGCGGCGAGTTATCGCCTCCCGCTTATCGTAGAGTTTTTTACCTTTAGCCAGCGCCACCTCTACCTTGGCAATACTGTCTTTAATATATATTTTAAGCGGCACCAGGGTGAGACCTTTTTCCGCTATCTGGCTGGTGAGGTTGTCAATCTGTTTACGATGTAACAGGAGCTTGCGCGGTCGCTTTGGCTCATGGCTCATATAGCTGCCTGCCTCATAGCGGGCAATATGAGCGTTTAATAACCACAACTCCCCGCCCTCGGGTCTTACATAGGCATCCCCCAGGCTCACTCTGCCGTTGCGTATTGATTTTATCTCCGTGCCGGTAAGGGCAATACCGGCTTCCACGCTATCGCCGATATGATAGTTGTGATAGGCTTTGCGATTGGTAACTACCGTCTTTATCGCCACTATTAAATTATATCACATTCTCAATGTCAACCAGAAACGGGATACAGGCTGCTGAAGAGTCTCAGATTATACCGGTGGCTCACATCCCGTGGCTCAGGCGAACTACCAGCCGTATGGGCAGACCATTTTGCATCATTTTGTCCTGAGTGGTGGTAATATCATAGGCAACACGGTGGAGACGGAACGACCTGGCTTCACTGTCGTAGATGGCGTAGCTGGCGTGAGGGTCGCCATCTCGCGGTTGCCCCACCCCGCCCGGGTTGATAATCAGTCGGTTCTCGCCCAGCACCAGCCCCACACTGGGGGAGAGGCGATTGAAGGAGCAGTCGCCGCCTTCATCCTTGAAAACCAGAGGCACGTGGGAGTGGCCTACCAGGCAGTAGGGCGACTGGAAAAAGTCAAAGTTTACCTGGGCGAGGCTGGTTGAGATAACATACTCCCAGATGGGTTCCCTCGGGCTGCCGTGCACCAGCGTAAAATCGTCTTTCTCAATGGTTAGGGGCAGGTTCTCAAGGTATTTTTTGTCCGCCGTGCTCAATTGCCGGGTGGTCCAGTGGGCGGCGGTAGCGGCATCGGGGTTAAACTCGGCGGTATCTACCTTGCCGATGGCTGCCCAGTCGTGGTTGCCGGCAACGCAGACGTGGCTGCACTGGCGCAGAAGCTCAATACACTGGTGAGGGTCCGGACCGTAGCCGACCACATCCCCCAGGCACCACACCCCATCCACCCCGCCCCGCTGGCCGATATCCTCCAGCACCGCGGTAAAAGCCTCTAAATTAGAGTGAATATCCGCAATAACTGCATAACGCATGCAGTAAGAATATAGCAGGTTTTTAAGGTGATGGGAAGGGGTGTCCAAGAGGGGCTAAGCCCCTCTTTTTTATAACTCCCCCTCCCTTATCAAAGGGAGGGGGACAAAGGGGGTGGGTCACCTGATAAAGAGCTAATTTTAGCTTGTTGCGAATTTCATGCCCCTATGTCGTCCCATTTTCCTCTCAAATGTCCTTGTTTTGCCCTAAAATTTCCGCATTTTGTCCAAAAATGCCTTGACAAATCTCAAATTCTCTGATATTCTGATATCAGAATCACGATGAAAAGAACTCCGCAGGGTTCCGTCCCTATGGAGTTTTTTTCGTTTTATATTCTAATTTACCTTTGAGATCATCAATGAAGGCAATTTTACTACCAGCTGCCTTTTTCAACAGATGAGAACATCCAGATCTACATGGCGCTAATACGCGTTCTACCTTATCAATACTATTCAAGTACTTGACAAGACAGGCAAAATCACCATCACTTGTTACTAATACGGCTTTTTCATAGTGATTTAGGTCAATCATTGCCTGCAGAACCATTTCTGCATCGCAGTTTCCTTTTATCCTACCGTCCTTTATTTCCAAAGTGGGTTTAAATATTAATATATAACCGTACGATTGAAGGTTCGCATAAAGGTCCGCATTTTCAGGGACATAGCCGATAAAATAGTATGCCTTACAAATACTGTAATGCTCGCTGAGATACACTCGGAATTTGCTGTAATCCAGTTGCCAACCTACCTTGACCATGGTCAAGTGAAGGTTTGTCCCATCTATAAAAGCATAATTTGTTTGGGGCTTTTTCATATTGAAATATTATACCACTAAAAAGGTGAGGTGTATTCCAAAGCTAAGTGTTGAAAGTTAGAAATATACAAAAAATGGAACTTATGTTACATGCATTTCGCAACTAACTCACTATAGTCTATTTTAGTGGGTAAACACTATAAATCCCCAAAAAAGCCAGGTGTCCAAGAGGGGCGGA
>DATKWF010000126.1:0-15865 GCA_035529715.1 Dehalococcoidales bacterium
CAGGGCTCAAGGAGTCTACCCAAATGTTCTGCCATTACAAGACGGTGAACTAATATAGACCCCTTTGACTTAGTTGCCATAGGGCGACACCAATGATTTTCTGGCAGATGTACTTCAAGATAGCCATCTGAGCGTTTCGTGGTCGGCCTCTGGTTTATTGGCCTATTTCTTCGCTGTTCATATAGCCTTGCCATGTTGCAATGATAACAAAGCCCAGTGAACTTGGGTGTTTTTTTACACCCTTTTTGTATCATACGTTCAGCACCACATTCCACGCATTTGTGCAGGATTAGCACATTAGACATTGAATAACGCCCTTTCCATCTCAAACATGGCTAGCATCTGGGACGCTGGTACGCACCTTCCCCAAGCACGCAGGCGTGGACCCAACAAAGAGTCAAGCTCAGACGCTAACTCGTCATCCTGAACGCCAATATGAATGTCAAAGCCTGCTGCCGTCAAAGGATTAACATGCACGGCTGCTAAGGTTGTTGTATCAACCCCGTTCTTGTACGTCTTGACAACTGCGCCATCTCTTGTTGCTCCTACAAAGCACCATGTGCCAATAACAAGGTCGCCAGGGGCACTAAAGGTTGTTTGATTTATACCTGCCCCTTGGCATGTCGTGAGATAATGTGCGCCACTACCCGCCTCGTGTTGCCACGTCCATCCGTCAGTAGTGCCGTCTCTGCACATAATAGTGGCAACAGGAAGGGTAGTAGGCTTAATCCACGCTGCAAAGCTGAAATCACTATCAGTAAAATTAAGGTCGATGGAATCTGCTGCCAAGATTTCAAGCCAGTCTGGGTTCGCTGCGTTAAAGTCAAGAACTGTTAGGTTATTAGCTAAATCTGTCCACGCTGGCCCACCTGGGTCACCTCCTGGGTTGCGTGTTATAGGATGTAAAGGCGCAGCCCAGTCGTCAACAAGGTCCGTAATTGACCGCCTAAAATGCAGGTCGAGTAGCAGTTCTAAATTTGTCGGGTGAACTCCTATAGGCATGGTTTACTCCTTAACATGTACGTCCCAAACAAATTTCTTGTAGAAGCCTGAGAACGCCGGCTGCGCCAGGGTAACGGCTGCGCCATATCTGTTCGGCTCCATATCAACGGCTATCAGCTTCCTGCCATCGGCAAGACCGCCGTCAACGCCGTCATACGTCATAACATCTAGCAGTTCTAGGTCTCCTGTGGCGGTTATTCTGTAATATTCTTTGACAACGATTTGCTCCGTTGCAACCATTGGGTCAAGGTTTATAAGTACGGTTAAAGGTCTAAACTCACCTAGGGGTGAATTGTTGACATAAAGGTACTGCTCTGCCGCAGACGCCGTTAGTACACCCCCGGTCTCCTGAAGTGTTAGCATGGCGTTGACAATATCGAACACCTGACCAAGTGTGACGGCTAGTGCGGCTATCTCGTCCGCTGCGAACTTGTGTGTGGTTATTATATAATCAACCCCTGCTGGCATGGCTGCCGCAACCTCTTTGTACGCATGGTTAAGAGTTATTTCGCCAGTTGCGTTATTGAAGGCGGTAATGTCAAAGCTGTCAACATTCAGATGCTCTCCAGGATAGACAATAGCCATCATATCGACAAAGCTATCGGCTCCTGCGCCGGCAAGCGCAACGTCTGTGATACTATCGCCCGTTGCAGCACCTGCGGCCGTAGTCGTACCTCTTCTAACTATGGTGCTCTCAACAAGGTTGACGAGTTCAGGAAGTAAAGGATATTTCATATCTACGCTCCTACGGTTGCGGTAATCACAACGCCTGTTACTGCCTGTGCAGGGTCAAGGTTCTCTACAAGCACCCTGACGATATATGGGTCTGTGTTATACACGCTGGTCTGTCGTATTGTCGCGCCTGCGGTAAAGTTTACCTCCCATGTAGACCAGTCTTCGGTGTCGAAGTTCACGCCATCATAGGACGTCAGTACATGCACTCTGATTCCTTGAGTTGCGGCTGCATTATATGTAGCCTCAACGGTCAAGGCTAACGTCGCAGGTCCGTGAGATAGGTCAATGTCGTCACAGTCGCCTATGACAGTAGTGGCAGCAGCGGCTATCGTCGCCTCATTGAGTACCTCGGGGGCAGTCTTAGTCCCTGGAGTCGTATCTACGCATAGCGATCCATCGGCGTTACATTTTGCCGGTAACCATGGAGTACCCTTGTCAACATCGGTACATAAGAATATTTTTACTCCTCTTGCCATTGTGTTTCTCCTTTCGCAAGACTAGGCCGTCACCGGGTTTATTGGCTCGTTCTGTGTTAATATCGCATCATCCACATAGGCTATGCCATTTAGTGCATTTGTCCCAATGAAAGTTATGCCTGCTACCAAGTAATCACTAACCGCTCCCGCGCGGACATAACCATCTATATCAGTTAGGTCATATTTCTGGTCATTTGCGATAAGGCGTACATACTTCCCTTGAGTTAGGTCTGCTACCATCTTAAACGTGTGGAATAGGGTCAAATCAGAATCTATCAATTTGGTAGGGGTTAGTGCTTGATAGACAAGCAGGCTATCCAGATAGGTAAATGTCTGTGTCGCCACATCGTATTGTATTTCATACAGGGTGCTATTTGGTGCGTCATATAACTGTAAGGAGAACCAGACCTCGGTAATAAACGAAGGAATACTAAAAGAAAACATAAAACCTACTCTTGATAAAACAGGATATGGTAATATCTTGTGTTGACTGCTGCTCAACTCCAATGTAGAGCCGCAGGTGTGTTTATAACTGAACCCACCGTTCCTGCTGTAAAGTGCTGACCATGATTGCCCGTGCAGTAATCCAGAACCACCTCCAACCCACTTTTCGATTCCTGACTCAAAATCGTCAAGCCACATTACGTCGCCACGACGGTCATGGGTCACGATACTTCCTAATCGAGCCGCAAGCTCACCCGCGTCCGTCAACGAGTAGATTTCAGCATCTCCTGGTTTGACATATTGACCCAGTGGATATGGACTTGAATAATCAGGTCTACCTTGTCCTGTTGGTGTAATCGTTCCCGGTTCTTGTTTCATCGCAAGCCCTCCACTGTGACGGTTACTGATATGGTATGGGCAAAAAACCCGTCTCTATTTCGCATTTCAACCCATATCCCCTCATTGTTCTCAACAGGTTCGTTAAAAAGATAGGTCGGCGTAACGTCGTCAAGTGCAAGATAGCCTTCACGTGGGCAGAATCGAATCAGATAATGCCCTACTGCAACATCAACAAGATTTTGACATCCTCCAGGCCAGTGAATCGAGACCTGTTTAATCGTACCGCCGATGTGCATTTCCTCTGTCATCCTGAGCGTCTGCCCTATCGCCAGCGTGGCGGCAAAGGGAATCTGCTCCTTCTGTACTGGCATAATAGTGCCTCCATCTGGCCACTCGATAGCTGCAAGCGCGGCCTTGATAGTTCTGACATCCTCGAGGGTGTTTAGGATCCTGGGGATAGCCCAGTCAATTCTCTCGTCAACGCCACCGAACATGTCTCCTGCTCGTTCAATGAGATTGACAACGTTCTTCTTGTGATCCTCGTAGTCCTTTAATGTGTCACCAGGCATATTAACCTCCCTATTATCAAATGGGCCTACCTCATATTCTAAGGTAGGCCCATCTATCTACCCCTTTGTGTGAGGCGTAGGGCTAAGTCACCGCTATTCGGTCTCGGGCTCGGTCTCCTGCTCAAACTCAGGGAGTGACGCCTTATACGCCTTTGTGACCTTTGCTATCGACTTTTTGCTCAGTTCGTGCATGGGTATATCCTGTTTGATCGCCTCAGCATAGAGCGCATCTACCAACCTACCTGTGTTGGCCATACTTGAGTCCTCCCTTCTACCTGAGTTGGACGCACATGTTGTATTGCATGGTCACGGATTCAACGGTGTTACCGCCTGTCTTGATGCACAGGAACGGCGTCAGGCCTGTAACTGGAATGCTGGCCGCTAGTACCTGACCAGCTGCGACGATGGCTCGGTCGTAAAACACATCGCATTGCATCGGCAGCAGTCCTGTAGGGTCGGTACCATACACATGGAACCCATAGTAGTGGAACACATCAGACACAAGGTCTACGGTAAGAGCGTTATTGTCAGTAACTCCACCTTTGTCTCCTGAGAACGACCACGCATTGGCGCCCGCTCCTGTGTCCAGTGTGTAGAACGCTAGATGGTTGTTTGCTGCCGCGTTCCAGCCAACACCGTCGTCGTCGAGTATCTCTGTGCCAAGACATGGATTCACCAGACCAAATGCCATGTTGAGTGTGTTGACTCCGAGTATGCTCTGCTTGACCCTCGCCTCATACCAGATGTCCTTTGTCATCTCAGGCCAGTATGCACCACCAACTCCATCTCCCCGGAATATCTGAGCCTGATTGTTGTCATTGCCGGCGCATGTCAATACAACACCGCCACCTACAACGTTAGGTATTGACAACACAGTGGCAGTGGGCGTGTCGTTAGTCCATCCAGGGACTGTTGGAACAGCGTTATCGGCCAGAAGGTATCTGGTGAATTGCTCGTATATGCCGAACGCCTCCATCGTGCCGGGAGTGAGCAATGCGGGCACCTGATCCCAGTTCGGCACGTTGCCGACTCTTAACCTTTGTGCATCAAGATAACCTATTCTTTTTGTCATTTCATCTACTCCTTATCTCAATGCTCTACCTAAGCTCGACGCACATGGTGTAATCGACGTACACGGCTTCAATAAAGGCACCACCTGTCTTGATGCACAGGAACGGCGTCAGTCCGGTGACAGGGATACTGGTGTGTAGCACCTGACCTGCGGCGATGATGGCTCGGTCGTAGTATACGTCGCAGAAGCCTGGCAGGGCAGTTGTCGTGCCGTACACATGGAAGCCGTAGGTGTGGAATACGAGAGACTCAGGGGTTTGAGTCAAGGCATTCAGGTCTGTAACACCACCTTTTCTGCCCTCGAATTGCCATGCGTTCCCTGTGTCGATGTCGGTCAGGAAGCACAGATGGTCAACGGCTGTTATCGGAGCCCTAGTATTGCCATCTACGCAAATCTCTGTAACTCCACATGGGTCAATCAACCCGAAGGCAAGCTTGAGGACATTCGTGCCTGCTATTGTGTGCTTGAGTCTTGTCTCATAAAAGATTTCCTTTGTGGCCGCTGGCCAGAACGCACCGCCAACGCCATCGCCAAGTTGCATCTGCCCCGTATCCTCGATGGTGACACCTGTAGTCAGAAGGACCGCTCCTCCTGAGAGGTCAGCCATACTGAGAACGGTTGCGGTGTTGGCACACAGCCAACCTGGGACACTCGGCTCAGCGGCATCGGCTAGGATATAGTTGAAGCCGAACTTCTCGAATATCCCGAAAGCCTCCATTGTCCCTGGGGTAAGTATTGCTGGTACCCGCCCCCAGTTCGGCACGTTGCCTACCCTCTGCCTTTGAGCGTCAATGTAGTCTGTTTTCTTTGCCACGTTAGTCTCCTTCTTGACTGCTTCCCCTTATATTTGCCTCTCGGCTGGGGCGTACTTTATATCCCGGCAGTCTCGGTAGTTAGCCATCTTTAAGGCGATGGCAGCCTATCTGGTAATGTAAACCCACCAAATACCCTATGGTGGTTATAGCCATACCTGAGAGGCTCACCAGTTAGTTCCGCTCTTTGCCCTTTGGCCTTTATAGCCTCATCAAAGGTGCGTACCGTTTGTGCGTCCTTAATGTTCTTAATGTCGCTTTTTGACTGTGCCATATTAGCCTCTTTATGCTGGTTTTAGCAGCATTTCGACACCACCGGCAAGCGTACAGTAGTTCCTTCCCCAGTGGTTAATGTCTCCGGCGTTATTGTCGCGGAAAGGATTAGCTGCCATGACGGTTTCTGCGCCTTCCATGGCAACATTACCGTCTATCATATTACCCTTGCAATTTGCATGAGGGCCCAGGTCGATGGCCGCCCCTGCGACATCAGGGCAGACAAACCTATTGTCAAGGATCATATTGACCCCTCCGCCAACGGAGTGGTAGCCAATAGTGCAACCCAAGAACCTGTTTCTCTGAATTGTCATCCACGCCCCGCCGCCAGCTTGGTCAAACCCGTTCTCTGAAATACCGCCTTGGCAATCACAATTATCCCCTATGAATACACAGTCCTCGACAACAAGAAATCCGGATGGACCTGTCGGTACGTCAATCCCTCTAAGAGGAGTGCCAAGACCTTGGTCGCTAAGTCCAAACCAGCAATGATGAATCCAGTTTCTCTGAGAGCTATCAACCTCAATACAGCCGTGAGTGACACCGCCTCCCAGGTTGAATCCTGCAATCTCAACTGTATCTACGGTACCGGCAAGTAGAAACGTGGGTTCATCGATATCAGGGCACATGTAGGCAGTAGGCATTCCAGGATTAGTCAAACCCAGAATATGAACCCAGTCGTTAGCGGCGGTGAACTCAATAGGCCAAGCAGGCTCCTGCTGCCATGTTTCGAGACAGATAATATAGTCGTTTCTCTTTGCCACCGTCTGGGTTAGAGCATAGGTGATAGTGTTGAAAGGGGTAGCTGGGTCAATTCCGTTGTTGTCGTTATCGCCGCTCCAGCACTCAACAAAGAACACCTTGCCCAATGCCTGAGGTCGACTGGCAAGAGGCATACTCAACGGCCTGGACATTAAATCATACATAATTTATTACCCCTTCTATGCTGCCGCTGGAGCTATAACCGCCTGACCCGAATAGTTCATTCCCCAGCCGTGGCTTATCGTTCCAATTACACCTGGAGTTGACGTATCCCTATAAGGGTTTAGGCCGGTGCCGTCGCCAGTCTGCATGGCATGGTTATTCGTGATCGGGCCGCCTTCCATGCCTGCACCCAGTAGCGTTATCGCCCATCCAACTATGCCGGCATCGCTTATCGGGCAGTAGAAGTAATTGTCAACTATGGCGCCAATCTCGACGTTGGTCTGCGTGATGCACGGGCTGGCACCCCCCGCTGCCGCGGTGAAGTAGTTCCTTCTGATTATGCCAGCGACTATATCTCCACCTATGCAATTACCTGTAATACCTACGCCATTTGGGCTGCTGAATATATTGTCCTCTATCAACGCCCATGGAAATGAGTCGCCTATAATGCCGATTCCTGCTAGTAGCCCTTGCCCTAATGAGCTACCAGCGAAATGGCAATGGTGTATCCATGCACCAAACAGGTCGCCTGGGTTGACAATCCCGGCGGCTGCTGCGCCAACTGTATCAAAGCCAAATCCTGCTATTTCAACGTCCCTACCTGTTATGTCAAAGACAGCGTTTCCATCTCCTTGCATCCTGATGATTGGGTCAGGGCCGTTTCTGCCGAGCCCGACAAGATGAACTTTGTCCACGCTTATCGGAACAGGGTACACTGGCTCAACGCCTGCTGCGCCGTGTTCCAGCACGATGATATAGTCATTGCGGTCTGCGGTGCATAGGCCCAGCGCATAGGTAATTGTCTGTACCGGATTGGCTGGATCTCTCCCGTCATTGGCGTTAAGACCGTTAATGTGGTCAACGTAGTAAGCAACGCCCGCACCCGGAGGCCAGGGAGCACCGTATATATGCGTCCAGGGAATCGGGCCTATAAGATGATGTGCTAGTCCCGGCATAATATACCTCCCTAGTCTAAGCTTGGTGCGTCAATGTACCACAGGGTCATGTACGCGGTGCCTGCACTGGCGACTACCATTGGTGTTGATGCCAAGGCTGCCGACAGCGAGGCGATTCTGAATAGCGGCACCGAGTCCTCGTGCAGTTCCTCCGGATCATTCCATACCTCGTATGGCGCCATAAAGTTGGCAATGTCGAGTGTCTCCGTAGCCCCGCCTTCCTCGGACTTACCCAGCGTGACAAGGTTAGGGCCAACAAGCCTGTTCCATACCTTCCACTTGAAGATGTATCTGAAGAAGTTGGCAGGGATTGCCGTGCCAACAGCGGTGTCAACGATTGTCACCCCAACGGAGACTGTCTGCATTTCTGATATTCTCATACCTGAGCCTCCATCACCTGCTTAGAGTATGCCAACGTGTCAGGTGTTACTAACTTACTGAGCCAATTCGGTATCCCCATTGGATTCGGATCGATTTGGCCCATGGTGTACTTCCTCACCTTCTTCTGCCCGACCAGGAGTTCTTTTATAAGATTCCTGTCCTGCACAATGACATAGGTATACTTCATGGTATCGAACTGAAGCATTACATTGTCCATCGGGTCCGCGAGAGGGTTGTACGCCTGATAAGCAGGATACCTCTCCTTAACAGTGAATAGCTCGGTATCCTGAGAGAACGGGCCGTTGTAGGGGCTTTTGTCCCCATCAATAGAGCCTATATCGCCGGTAATCGTTCTTGTCTGCGATATAAGGCTACCGATGTCGGCCCTTGGGGGGAACTGAGTGTATATCCGCGCCTTCGCTGGGCTTACACCCCAGAAGTGGTGATAGATTAGACCATCACGAGGTGGCTCGAGAAAGTGTCTGTTTTGAGCGTCGATAAGCTCGTTCCAGGTTGCCAGATTGGCTAGCGTTGCCACAGCACCGAGCGAGAGAGGATTATACCCTGACGGCTCTCGCCCGGTTATACGGAAACAGCCCCAGCCTTCCACAAATTGGAGAGCCAAGTACCAGCCCTGTTCAAGCCATCGGGTCTCATGGCTCTCCTTTAAGATAGCGTCCATGGTCGCCTCCTTGCCTTTATTTTGCGGCTCAGAAGCGTATATGCTTTCTGAACAGCCTTACGCCGTTGGATACGCGGTTGTCGCTGCCAGTGCAGTACCTAGCCCGAATACTAGGCCGCCAAGAGCAACTTCATCGTTATTGGCCGCAAGAACGTCACTTCTCGCCTGAGCATAGAACGTGGCCCTGGGGATCAGCACCATTGTCGGAATCGGGACGATGGAAACCTGGTTTATCGTATCCCCGATTGTCAGACCCCGGACGTCAATGGGAATAAGCACGCCGGTTCTGGACACGGTGAACTGACATTCCGACATGAACGGGGTTGGCGTTACAAGGCTCTTGAGGTGCGTGATGCACATACCGAATGAGTTACCTATGAGGTAACCCACACCGCCGGCGGTATCGAACCAATCGGCATACGCCGAGGTAAGTGCTACCGTCCACGTGGTCTTCACAACTCCGTTGAACTGCGTGAATACCGGTCTGATGTGACCGAAGCCAAGCTCGGTCATTTCCGGGTTCAGGCCGACAAACTTCACGTTGTTCAGCGCCATCTTGACCGACCTGAGCGTGAGTATGTATGCCCGTAGACGCTTGAGCATCAGCCGGCGCTCCTCGCTCCCGGGCGATGCCAGCAGGGTGATGAACTGAGCCTTGAATACATTCAGTTCATCCAGATCAAGGTCTGCCAGCTGGAAGCTTTCCCTGTACAGCGAGAACTCGGGCTGGGTACAGGGGTTTGGTCCGTCACGCCACCCCGGGTCCGTCAGGTTTAAACTCTCTACGATTGGTTCGTCCACAGCTTCGTAATCCATTTTTGCCCTCCGTTGATCTTTTTTGCCCACTACTTACGGGTTCATTTATGCCAACAGCCGGTCATCACGAGATATTGACTGACTTACCTCGTTGCCCCTGGCGGCAGCGGCCCTGGCCGCCCTCTCTCGAGCAGCCTGCTTCTCTCGGGGCACGTACCTCTGTTTGCCGGTACCCTCTACGGCACGTGCGGCAGCCACAGCTGTCCACACAGACTTGACCAGTAGCGGAGTGGCAGCGGTAGCCAGGGTATCACCGAACTTCGCATATCTGGGCTGGAACACCTGCAGGCCGTAGCCTATAAGGCTGGCCGCGAGCCTCGAAATATCCTTAGCGGTCTTGAAGCTCTCGGTTCGCGCAGGGGTGACATTTTCGTCCCAGTCAGTTATGAGCTCGTCGCCGAGGCCTACTCCCACAGCTATAGCAGCTCTTGAGTAGTCAATTGCGTTCATGGTCCGTCCCTCCTTCTTTTCTATCCCAAGCTCCCCGAACGCTGACTATAAAAAGAGCCGACCGGACGACTCTCGCCCGAACTTTCTACAGTTCAGCGTCCGGTCGGCTAATGGGCTAAATCCAGCACTTTAATAAGTGCGTATTAACTTCTTGCTGGCGTCTTCCCCATGTATCTGTAAATTAGAAAGCCCCCAACTCCAATTGCCAGGAGGGAGACTATATTTTTCGTTATTGAATCCACGAGTCTTGTAATACCCCAGGATATGATTCCTATAAAGCCCAGTGCCAATACCCCGGTGATCAAGATCGCTCCCAGGCTCCACACGAATCCAACCCCCTCGAATTGGGCTCTTGGGGGGCGGGTGAAGGCTACCCGGAGCTGCTGGGGCCCCGACATTTCAACGAAACCCACCTCAACTCCTTTGCCATAGAGATAATCGGCATAAGTCTGCAGCTCGTCAGGGGACAATTCGCGCGTCAGGTCAAAGCGGAGGTCTACTTTTTGGCCAGGATTAAAACGCTCGAGAAGAACTCGGTTGAGGTTACCCTCGTCGACTCCTGTTTCCACGTAAGAAACCATCTACCCTTCCTTTGATACTGGATGAGAAGTTGGATAAAACAGTAGCATCGCTTGCGAAAATACAGTGTATAGGGTTTGTTGAATTTGTCAAGTCAAAGATGACAGGTTAAACAAGGCCGCTTTTTAATTACCAATCTCGTGGATGGACACATTTCCTCATCGTAGCACAGCACTCCAAAATCATTAAAAAAGATATCTGCGGAATAGACTGAACTTTGACCAGATACCGGCGCCCAAGGGCTCACCGGTGGAGGTAAGGTTGCCTCGATAACGTACCATGTCCCACCCCTGTTTACCTCCACCCAAGCGTGGCCGTGTTTTTCTCCATCACGCATATATTCTCCGATCACCATGTAGACACGCTCAGGTGAGTATCTATTCCTCAGGATTGACGTTAGGAGAGCGCTCTTGCCTACGCAGTTGGCCACCCCTGTGCTGATAACTCGTTCGGGGAGCAGGCATCTTTGGCAATTAATGGTGCTGTCATAGAAGGTGATGATCGAGCCGTAGCCGGAGTAATCGATATCCCCGCCTACATAATCCCAGGCTTCCAGGGTAAATTCCCCCTCATCGGACGGCATATCGGAGGCTATATCTGCAACCCCCTCCGGATCCACAAAATCAGAGAGGGAATATACGCCCATGATGGAACGGTTTTGGAGATAGTTGAGTACAACCCCCGATGTAAGTCCAGCCGCGGTAATGAGGAAGAATTGCTGAGCTACTGATAATGCGGAGTAACCCATCTTTTGCTCCGCAGATAGTATATCAGACTTTTCAACCCCGTTGCTCGATGAGGAAGCCGGCGGCATCCTGGCGAATCCACAAGTGGTGATCAGGGTGGACCCAGGCGGTGATATCCTGCTTACTCGGAGAGACAATAAACACCTTATCCGCTACTCGGTAAAGTTCATCCAGCGCCTTCTCCGCATCATCGATGGTTCGAAGGTGTTCTAAAACGTGAGAGGCGAATGCAGATCCGAAATGAGAGTCCGGGTAGGGGATATTTCTTACGTCGGCCTCGACCTGTTTAACCTCGGCGCCACATACTGAACAGGCGCCAATATCTAAGTCAAGGCACGTATCTCCGCAGCCGTGAAGGGGTATTTTGAAAAGGCGAACGAGATAATTCCGTTTGAATCCAGCCCCAGGGCCGCCGATAACGAGGAGGGGCTTGTTTTTGAGGTTCGCATAGTCTCTAGCTCTGCCATATGCTTGTTTCCGGTCAATACTCCCTTCAACATGTATACGACCCTGCCAACCAATGAGTGCGAGTGCTGCAAACCTCATTACCCCAATTTAACTGCCCTCCAGCTCCTCGTCTACCTGCCTCAGATCCTCCTCGAGTTGATCCTTACGCTTCTGCAGTAATCTTTTCCTGACTTCGGGCGTCAATTCACCTTCATCGTCGGTGGATTGCTTGTCGATTGTAATTTCCATAGGCCCCAGTTTAAAGCTAGCCTGAAAGTCCTTGATAATATCAAACAGATTCGCCATTTTGATCTCCTTTCGGCTCGAATAGAGACCTGAGCCATTTCGCCTCATTCACATACCATAGCATGGATTTTTCATCCTGATTGATTAGCTGCTGAAGCCAGGGGGGGAGGAGTGTTAGAAGGTCCTTATCATCCCAAAGCTTCAATACCCAGTTGTATTGCGGGGCTGAAGCGAGAAAATTGACCCAATCCTCGGGTAGTTTTTCGGGCTTTATAAGGTCATGCAGAGGAATATTCGACTCAATAATCCTCTGGAATCTCTCAGCCCCTATCTCATCGAGGAAAGGCCACACCTCGAGTTCAGCATTCCTCTGGGCCGTTCTTAGCAGCCATGATCTCCCAAGCTTCTTCCCGTCGACCCTCGGCAGTCTCAATCCTTGAAACATAGTCATATCTACTATTCTCCCCTTCCGACACTACAGTAGCATTAGAGGGTAATTTTTTTACATATCCTTCAAATCGAACTCGATTGGAGTCTCGCACTCAGGGCATTTTATCGTATCTGTTGGCGCAGTACCGGGAGGTACGTCGAACACAATTCTACACCCAGGACAGGTGATCTTAGTAGGCATAGGTGGCGGTTCTGCAGGTGGATTTGCATTTCCTCGGGGTTTATACCGGCGCTCTGCGATTGATTCCTCAGGTGGGGCATTTTCCATTGCTTCGATTACGCTCGCACTCAGGTCCTTTAGGGCGTTTACGGCGCTTTCCCTGCTCTTGTTCGCCTGGTTAACTTCCCCTATCTTCACGTTGTAATCAAGCGTCCACCTCTTATCCTCAATCGCCCACTGGCGCTGCAGGAGCTGCAGATTAAGGTCGAACTGGTGTCCCCTCTCGTCCCTCTCGTCCCTTATCCTCTCCAGCTCCAGCATTAACTTCATCCCCTCGATTCCCCCAGCCCCAGAGCCAGTTATGGCATCGGGGATCCCCAACCGCTGGCGCATTCGATCCTGCCATACCTCCATCTTCTGCTGCACCTGGTCAACAAGCTCAAGCGGATCCCCCTGCCCCGCGTCGAGCTTGGTCTTCATACCTTTTATCTCATCAACGAGGTATTTCATGAAGGCATTATCGCCCTGGTCGCCCTGCCGCCCGCCCTGGACATCCATTACTTTAGTAACGAGGTTTGCCATAGCATCGGAGTAGGCGCTTACCGTTTTGATCATTATCTCAGCTATCTCGGGCGACATACCCTTTTCCCCGCCCTCACTCTTGCCTTCGCCCCCACCCTTGCCTTTATCCCCTACGGTATCTTTGAACATCTTCAGCTCTTCCGCCTGTACGTACGCCTCTTTCACCCTATCCATAGCGGTGGGCGGGCCTTTTGGCTGTTGTTTACTTCCCTTCGCTTCTTCAGTTGGCACTGGCGTCTTCTCCTCCAATAATTCCCTCCTGATCTCCGTCATGGTTACCCTCCTCTTCTGGTTTTATCACAGTGTAGGAACTGAGAATTATGCCGCGTTGTTTAAATGAGATATAGAGGTAATTATCAAGGAATTCCTCTGGGGATATATCAGCCGGGTAGCCCCATTCCAAGATGGCGGCCTCACGGGCCTGCCAGATCAATGAGGCATTCATACGGAACTCTCTAGGAGCTATCGATACATATTGTGCCTGGCCAAGATCAGCAGTCTGGGTAATTGCTGTCGTTCGCTTCTTACCGTCGCCTGAAGGCTCAGGGGTGGGCTTGGCGCCCCTATTCTTTTTGGAGTTCTTTGCATCAGCCTTTGCAGTGATTTGCTTCATCAGCGCTGGATGTGCATCCCAGCGATGTTTCATGAGGTTATCGGTATGCTCACCGCACTCTTTACATTTACCTGCGTTTCTTGGCATAGGCGAGAATGTATCACAAATAGGTATTTATTGCAACCATTCCTCTGGATTTTCCTGAGGTATTACAGAGGAACCTCTGGATTTTCCTCTGCATAGAGGTATTACAGAGGAATACCCTCTATGAGCTTGACTTTACACCTTCGGAGTGATAGATTCTGAGGAACCTGGTTATCTTACTGCGCTAATGTATTACAAATGTAGGTGATATCATGAAACGACTGCTGCTAGTAATTCTATTGCTACTTATCCCCACTGTAAGTTCTGCACAAACTTTTACCCACCATTACATTATGGAGTTGAACAAGGGCTGGAATCTGATTTCCTTACCAGTTGTACCAGCCGATGATAATATATCTACCTTGTTCGAAGGTTTAGATGTAAAAACAATATGGAGTTACTCACAGGGCAATTGGTTCGTTTGGGGTCCTGAAGGTGGAGGTGAACTATTACGGCTTGAATATGGGCTAGGCTACTTCGTCTATATGAACTCTCTCGGGTACATGAGTTTCAGCGGGGATAATCTTCCATCCCCTCCATCTATCCCGTGCTCTTACGCCCCACCGCCTCCCCATACATATCAGCTCGAGGCAGGGTGGAACCTTATTGGTATCAGGAGCACAGAGCCGGTGCTGGTTGGAGACTATCTGGGCACCGTTGCCTGGATAACTGTCGTTGACGGGAAGGGCACTCATCTTAAAGCCAGTGACAGACTACTACCACGATTCGGTTACTGGGTGCTGCTCCCCGGAGTTTAATAATAGTGAGGTGAAGAATGAAGACCTGCTGGTGTCCCAAATGCGGCAAAGCCTATGAGGTCCCGCGTAAGCGCCCATGTAGCGACTTCGAATGCGTGGATTGCAACGTGACTTTGGTGGGATATTACTGCAGGGGATGCTGATCCATGGACGTCTCTATATTTTCTCAGATCATCACCCGCAAACTCGTAATAAAGGCGGTACATACCGGCCTCTTTCTCCTGGTATCGAGAGGTGGCAAACCCAAGGAAATAGAGTCGGCAATAAACACAATCCCATCCCCTACCTTACTAAGTCCCCAACCCGCCATAGAGCAGGCCTCCTCCGAATCCCCTTCCCCATCCCCTACCCCCATCCCTGATAGCCAGTACGCGGGCCTATCCCAGCTCTCATCCGAAGGCAAGGCATGCATACCATGCGGAAACGCTCATCTCAGCACGGCTGCCGGCGCCCTGTCGGAAAGCTTGAGATTCGCCCGGGAGGGCGGAATCAATCATCCGGAAGTCATTACCAGAATTACAATTGCCGAGGATGAGTTGAATCAGTTCGAGCGTATCGACGGAGCTCCTGAGAAAGTTGCCCGTCTGCCGGAAAAGGAGAAAGTCCTTATGCGGGATATGATGGCGGCTTCAAGGGGATTGCGCCACAACATCGGAGATATCTCCGACGTCGAGACACTTGAGAAAGTGGCGGCCATGGCGAGGAATAAGCGCATCGAATACATGGGCAGGACCATAAAGCTTAAGCGGAGGTAATATGTTTTTGTTTAACGATCAACCCCCTAACGATTCTGAAGTTATTGAACCTTTATCGGAAGAGACCACTGGCGACTTGGAGGAGTTGCCGATGGAGCCAGTCGGGGAGCCAGTTGAGGCGACATTCATTCTCCAGGGCCACGATATCAGCCTCAAGATGGATGAGAGCGGCGAGGTCCTGGCCTGCCTGCCGGATAAGTGTTTCCCCATTGGCACCGGTGAGGAAACTTTCCAACAAACCAAGGAACTGTTAAACTCACTAGCTAAGATAGGGATAGAGGAGTAGCTTGGGGTTGGAGGCACAGGATGGGTAAGAGGGAAGACTATACAGATTGCATGAGGCCATACATGACCGGGGGTGGCCCGGAGAGGAAAGAGCGCTTCTGTAAAGGTGCAAAAATCTGCAGCGGGAAGGCCGCAAATGAGGAAGAGGCGGCCAGGATCTGCGCTGAGGCTTCCGCGAACCCGAAACCTCCAAAGGAAAAGAGGGGGCGCAAAGTCTGCACGCTGAAGG
>DATKWF010000127.1:0-3014 GCA_035529715.1 Dehalococcoidales bacterium
GTAGGCGAACGGTGAAGCAGGAAAGATTTACGGAGCAGGCACAGGAGGCGCTGGCTTTATCTCAGCAGCTGGTACAGCAACATCAGCACAGTCAGTGGGATGTGGAACATATCTTGCTGGCGCTGTTACAGCAGGAGAGGGGGTTGGTTGGTGACATATTCAGGGAGCTTGGTGTTGATGCCGAGGCAGTGAAACAGGAGGTGGCAGTAACTCTGGAGAAATCACCTAAGGTTGCCTATGAAACACCGCAAATTTATGCTACCCCGGGCATCACCCAACTTTTACAGGCGGCAGGGGCCGAGGCAGACAGGCTTAAAGATGAGTTTATCGGCACCGAGCACCTACTCATTGCCATGGCTGGGGAGCAGAAGGGTGAAGCCGCTGATATTCTTCATCGTTTTGGTATTGACCAGGAGAAGGTATATCGTGCCCTTCAGGATATTCGTGGCGGTCATCGGGTTACCGATGAACATGCTGAAAGTAAATATCGCTCTCTGGCGAAGTACGGTCGGGATTTGACTGAGATGGCTCGCCGGGGTAAGCTTGACCCGGTTATCGGCCGTGAAGAGGAGATTAAGCGGGTAATGCAGATACTAACCCGGCGGACTAAGAATAACCCGGTGGTTATAGGCGATGCCGGAGTGGGTAAAACTGCCATTGCTGAGGGATTGGCTCAGAAAATTGCCGCGGATGATGTCCCTGATTCTCTTAAAGGGCGCAAGATAGTGTCTTTAGACATGGGAGCGTTGGTGGCTGGGAGTAAGTTTCGCGGTGAGTTTGAGGAGCGCCTTAAAGCAGTAATGGACGAAGTCCGGCAGGCACAGGGTGAAGTAATATTATTCATTGATGAGATTCATACTGTAGTTGGTGCTGGGGCGGCTGAGGGGGCTATTGCTGCCAGTAATATGCTCAAGCCGGCGCTGGCTCATGGTGAGTTACAGTGTGTGGGTGCTACCACGCTGGATGAATACCGTAAATTCATTGAGAAGGATAAGGCGTTAGAGCGGCGATTTCAACCAATATTCATTGGTGAACCCAGCATTGAGGCTACTGTTGAAATGCTACATGGGCTCCGACCTCGTTATGAGGCACACCATAAGGTGAAGATAAGCGATGCTGCTTTAGAGGCAGCGGCTAAGTTGAGTCAACGCTATATTTCCGACAGATTTTTACCGGATAAGGCGATTGACCTAATTGATGAAGCGGCCAGTAAGATCAGGATTGATACTCAGAGTGCGCCACCGGAAGTTAAAGCTCTGGAGCAGAGACTCAAGCAATTAACCAATGAAGAAGAAGCTGTCTCGCAGCGTCAGGATTATGAGCGTGCTGCCCAGCTTAAAAGTGAGCGGTTGCGCTTGGAAGAGGAGTATAACCAGGCCAAGAGCCAGTGGCTTCAAAAAGAGAAGATTGACGAAGAAGTGGACGAGGAGGGTATTGCCCAGCTAATCTCCAAGTGGACCGGTATCCCAGTGTCACAGATGCTAGAGGGTGAAGCCGAGAAGCTATTGCATATGGAGGAGAGGATTCACGAACGCTTGGTAAACCAGGAAGAGGCGGTAGCGGCTATTTCCGAAGCTATCAGGAGAAGCCGATCCGGACTTAAGGACCCGAGACGCCCCATTGGCAGCTTTATGTTCCTCGGTCCGACCGGCGTTGGCAAAACAGAACTGGCACGTACCCTGGCTTGGTTTCTTTTTGATGATGAAAGTGCCATGGTGCGCCTGGATATGTCAGAGTATCAGGAAAGACATACGGTGTCGCGTCTGATTGGCGCCCCTCCGGGCTATGTTGGTTATGAGGAAGGGGGACAGCTGACTGAAGCTATAAGACGGCGTCCCTACAGGGTGATATTACTGGATGAGATTGAAAAGGCGCATCCTGAGGTTTTCAATAGTTTGCTCCAACTCCTTGATGACGGACGTTTAACCGATGGTCATGGGCGAACCGTAGATTTTAAGAATACGGTAGTTATTATGACCAGTAATACCGGTGTGGAGCTCATCAAGCGCGATATGGGTATAGGTTTTACCCCTCAGAAGGATGATGCCAAAGCCAGGGAACAAAGCTATGAGCGGATGAAGGAAAAGGTTATGGATGCGGTAAAAAAGACCTTCCGCCCTGAGTTCATTAACCGTGTAGATGAGATTATAGTTTTCCATGAGCTAACTGAGGAACAGCTGAGGAGCATTGTTGATTTGATGGTAAAGGATTTGCAGAAGCGCTTGGCCGACCGTAAGCTGGGGGTAGAGTTAACCGAGGAAGCCAAATTATGGCTGGCTAAGGAGGGATTCGACCCGGTCTATGGGGCACGACCGTTGAGACGGGCTATCGAACGCTATGTGGAAAATCCTCTATCAACCAAACTACTGCGGGGCGAATTTAGCCCGGGTGATACCATCATCGTTGACCATGGAGAAGATGGCTTGACCTTCAATTCCAAAAAACACAAAGTAGCCGTGTAGCCCAAGAGGCTTTCCTAGGAACAGGGAGGTAGTTCAAAATCAATTCAAAGGTAAAATATGTTTTAATAACTAGCTTATTCCTGGCGGTAACGGTTGCCCTTTGTTTTGCTCTAATCTATTATTGGGGTTATATAGAACACCTTCAAAATTATGGCTATCTGGGTGCTTTCTTCTTTGGTTTCATTGCAGGCAGCAGCTTACCGCTACCGCTGCCTTATCTGGTAGTAACCTTTACCCTTGGTGGGATATTGAATCCGGCCCTAGTTGGATTAGCCTCAGGACTTGGCGCTGGAATAGGCGGAACACTTGTCTACTTGTTTGGCCGGGGCGGACGCCAACTTTTCCCCAAACTCGGCATTCTCTCTCCTGACCCAAACCAACCCCCCTCCCCTGACCCAAACCAACCCCCCTCCCCTCGAATGTCTCGGCTGCTTAACTGGGCGGAACGGAGGGGCTCAATAGTCATTTTCCTAATGTCGGCAATGCTTAACCCCATGTTTGCCCCTATGGCTATTACCATGGGAGCACTTCGTTTCCGCTTGGCGAAATTTT
>DATKWF010000128.1:0-3021 GCA_035529715.1 Dehalococcoidales bacterium
CCAGCGGGTAAAAAGTGGCTCCACGACGCTCACGGCGCCATATTCCTGCTCAAGCTTATCCAGAGAGCCAATAAGATACATTGGCGGTACGAACAGAGTCATAAGGCGGAAACGCTCAGTGGATACGGCGCCTTTACCTTCGCGAACCATTTCCGCCAGCTCCTGTCGAAGCGTTTCCAGATACTCAATAGCCTCCGGCTGACCGGGACACAGGTAATCGACGGTTAATAACTGTAAGTAACCCCGGATACCGAATGGAGATGGCACCGACTTGCGCAGTTCATTGATTTCACGAAAAAGTTCAATCTGCCGGTCCATTCGGGCGACGATTTCAGAGAGCTTATCCCAGTCCATCTTGCGCCCTGACTTCTCCTCGAGGAAACGTACCATGTCCTCCAGTTCCTCAATGAGATACTTCTCTTCCGCTTCAGTACGCTGGAAGGGGTGGTCGAGGAAGAAGCCGGGGCAATCATTAAGCTTCATGATTAGCTCCCCGCTCTTGGCGGTGTTGTCGCAGATGAGGTTAGACCAGAGCATAACATCAGGGCGGGGCAGGATACGTAAGGCAAAGGCACCCGCCAAGCCCCGGTGGGGAGAACATATTTCCGGGACCAGTCCCAGCTCAGCACCCGCGGAAAGAATCTCCGCCTGCTCGCCCAGAAATAGCGCCATCATCCAGGTAGTCGTCTCGGTATGCATCGGGACGATATCCATGGCGTAGAGAATCTCAGTGGGAAAGAAGACGGTGTGGGCAGCCACAAACTTACCTTCTTCCCGGGCATTCAGCAGCCGGGTGTAGTAATTGGCCACCATCTGATAATACAGAGTTTCACTCTTGAGCGCTTCAGGGTTGGCCTGGTTCATCCGCGTAATTATGCGGCAAGCCCGTATAATGGCGTTAATTTTGTCGCTTCTCTTCTCTGAACTTATCATTTTCTCTTTGCCTCAAGCATCTCCAGAAAAGCCTGGACCCTGGTTTGAATCTGCCCAGAGCCCGAGGTACCGTATTCCACATCCAGGGCTAAAGTTGGTATTCCCTGTGCCTTCAGCCGGTCGGTCAGGAGGGGCAGGTCATGGGCGTAGGGCACACAGTAACGGATAATCTGGCTGATGACACCATCTACTCTGAAATCGCGGGCTAGTTCAAGGATGCGATTGAAGCGCTCATCGGAAGGCACCATGCGGGCACAGGGGAAATTATCCAGGTAGCGCCACGAGATAGCTTCCAGAGGGAGTTTGTCTCCGTCGAGAACCACCGGGTCAGACCAGTACCGGGTGCTGGTGCAGAGTTCATCGGTGACCACCAGCCCGCCCTGTGACTCGATAGCTTTGATGAATTCGGGGTTGTTCATGACACTGCCAACGACCATCAACCGTGCCCTGCCTTTATGAGCCTTGTCCGACCTACCAAGCTCGTCCAGCAGGTCTCTGAGCCATTGGTTAAACAACTCCTTGGGCATACGGAAGCTGGCATTAAGTACTTCCATGGTCTCAGCACCAGTAATCGGTGGCTCGTCTCGCTTCCGCAATTCATAAAGATTCTTCAGGAGTGCTCTTGATTCATTATATACCTCGATGGAATGGCAGAGCTGCTCATCGGTTATCTGTACGCCGAAAAACTCTTCCAGATGTTGCTTGAACTGCCTGACTTGCTGATGGTAGAGGTCATGTGCTCTCTGGGTGTACTTGCGGGGTACGGTAAGGACGTGATGAAAGGGTGTCTTAAGATAATACTGCCATAAGTCGAAGAGACGGCGAGCACCATCACAGGTGGAGCCAGCCACCATACCATCCAGAAAGTCATACTCCCCTCTGATGCCCATTTGCAGGCAACTTCGAGAAAAGGAGCAGTTGTTAATATAAAGGTAGGCGTTGCCGTCCCCAAGCTCCATCTCCTGGGAGTAGCCGGTAATCCTGACCGGAAGGGCACCGGCAGCGTGGATGATTTCCTCAGGGACATAGGTGCAAAGCCAACCAAATACCTTCTTTCCCCGGCGCTTGTGCTCTAAAATCTCGGCAGTCTTAGGAAACGTGTCATTGATTTTCCGAAAACGGTCAAGCGTGGGCAGTTTAACCTTATTTACCTGTGGGGCTTTTATCGGCATAATCAGCTACCTATTCAGTCCTCGTGCTTGAAGTCAGCCCGTCCAACTATCCACGACATTCCCAAACAGACATTATATATTTTAACAGTTCGTTACTTCAAAAAATCCAGCTCAGGATGAAAACCAACGAATATGGCCCCCGGCCCAGCGCCATAACCCATCACCGGGCTGTACTCGCTGACGAGCACCCTCAAGCAATTAAATTGCTGCCGAAGCAACTGGCTGAACCTATCGGCCATTTCCGGGGCGGCAGCGTGCATGAGCATAAAATGCAGAGAGTCTGTCTTCGCTTCTTCTTTAATCAGGTCGATTAATTTTTTGTAGCCTGCCTCCCGGTTTCTGACTTTATCAACAAACTCCAGCGTGCCTTCATCGGTCATCCGGTTAATTGGTTTAATGTTAAACAATGCTGCCATCCTGGAGGCGAATTTTGACATCCGACCGGTGCGGTAAACATAGCGCAGGGTATCCAGCATCATGATGCCTTTTGTCTTTTGCCTGACTTGCTCGGCAATACCAGCCACATCGTCCAGACTCTTGCCCTGTGCGGCTGCCCTGGCGGCGGCCAGAACAATTAGTCCCTGAGCCCCGGCAACAGTTTTGGAATCGAATATTCTTAAGTTAGTTTGTGGCGATTCCTTTTGCAACATTTCTGAGGCCAGAGCGGCGGTCTTGTAGTTGGCGCTTAATGCCGAGGAGAGGGTAATGTGCAGTATATCCTGTGCTTTTTTGCTTAATTTGAGATACTCATCGAGAAAATAACCCGGGTTAAGTGCCGCGGTGGTAAATTTATCCGGGTCTTTCTTGATTAGCTGATATGCCTCCGTAGTGCTCAAAGTCACCCCATCAATATAGGTGTGGCCATCAAAGAGGATATTGGCGGCGGGAACCACATTAATCTGGTATTCCTCAGCCA
>DATKWF010000129.1:0-2524 GCA_035529715.1 Dehalococcoidales bacterium
GAAAATGGGGGGAATCAGCTAATATTTTTTGGAGGTTTGCTAAAATGCAAGCTAAATCGAGACTTTATGCAAGAAGGCTCAGGGGCGACATCGGCCCGATTGGCTTAGACCCCAGGACACGTCTGCCTGGAGCCATACTGGGGCCATGCGTATCTCTCACCGGCGCTGAACAGTACTATACCGAGCAAAGTATCATCCAGAACTTCACTCTCGGCTCCCGCATGAAAGTGGACGAGAGAACCTTCCACTATGCCAGGGCCGGTGCTGCCTTGGTTCCTCCCTGTACCTATCGGCTCTCGGTTGATTGTGATTTGAACGCTGCCACCACATGGGACATGCCGATACAGGCCGTTACGTTAATCAATGCTACTCAGATTAACGTAACCCACGGTAACTACGGTATAGTCGCTACTACCGTAGCCGAAAACGAGCTCGTTAATGGCTGGATTGAGATTTATGGTTCACCCATAACGAACGTAATGGCTCATCGCAGAATCATCGCGAATACGGCTTCCCTTGCTGGTGTTCCTGCTTTCATCACCATTACGGTAGACAGACCGATTGATTTCGCCATCCCGGCGCTTGGGGCAGGCATCACGGTTGCATTGCATCGCAGTCCTTACAACAATGTCCAGATGGCCGGCGTTTATCCCACCTTTGAAAGCGCCAATGGTCTTGCTCCCATTGCGGTTGCCAACGGCAGTTTCTTCTGGCTTCAGACCTGGGGTCATTGCATGATCGCGGCCCAGGGCAACCCCCCCGGATTTCAGCTCAACTCCCGGGATGTTTACTTGGGGCCTGCTGGCACAATCATCGACTTCGTTGCCGCATACGCTGCCGGTGCCAACATATCACCTCAGCGGATTGGATACGTGATCGGCGCCAGTACGAACGGTGATGGTAATAATGACATCATGCTCCAGTTGGCACCATAAGGGAGGATTATATGGTAGACAACAAGAAGTCAGTCAAAACACAGAAAGCTCCGGTGAGACCGTGGCGGATAACTCCGGCCAGCGCGCCGCTGGTTGAGCCACCCACTGAGCCGACCGAGCCAGAACCCGAGCCGGATCCAGAAACCAAAGACAATTGAATAAGTAATGGGGAGGGGATAGGCCCCTCCCCGCAAAAGATACTTACTCTCCGACGATAGAGGAGAGAAAAGGAGGCGTAAGTTGATTCAGTATTTGCCTATCCCGGAAGCTACTGTAGGGGCGACCTTACCCAAACTCCTGCAAAAGGGGTTCTTCGTCAAGTTCACCGATCAGTGGCCGGATACGCTGCCCCACGTCAAGGGCAAGTTCTTCAAAATCGCCAGGGTCAATGGGGTTAACCAGGACCTGCCCTATATCCTGCCCTCAAACGATTTCCGCGATGTCGACTTCTCCAACCAGACCGGCGGCGTGAACCTCTACCCCGAGAATACCAGGACGCTTTACGAAGTGGCTCTGGGCTTCAAACCGGGTAACTACCAGGTGCAGCTCTATATCCCCGCCGGTGAATTCGTAAGCAGGCTTGAGCAGGCAGGGATGGTGCCCGATGTCACGGTAGTGGGCCGAAAATACCTTGGCGCTCTCAGGCCCGAAGACAGCCCCTATGAGGACGCGAGAATCTTCCTCTATTTTGTAAAGGATCTCGAGCCATGTATTGCCAGGGTATTCGTCGATACCGGTCAGGGTCCCGTGGTGGTGCCGAATATTGCCTTTGAAAAGTGCGTGCTGGGGGTAACTGTGAATAAGTGCTACCTGGAGGAAATGAAGGCACCAACATCCGAGCAACTTTCAAGGGCAAAAAGTCTAAGCTACTACTCGGAGCTCCGTTGGTAATTAACCGAGAAAATAAGTGACTTCCAAAGAGGAGGTAAAAGATGCCTAGTTTAGCACAGGCCTTAGATGCGGTGGGGCTAGTAACTATTTTTGCTACTGAGAAGCAGAACGCCAAGATAATCCCAACTCAGATTATCGTTGACAATGAAGCTGGCGGGGCACAGAGAGTTATCACCATCCAGGATGTATTTTTGCCGTCTGCCAGCAATGGTGTCCCGGGCCCGGTCCTAACCACGGTAGACCGGCTTATCATCACCGTCGACAATGCCGGTTGGGCAACGATAGCTGCGGAGGCGCTCAAGAAACTGGAGATACTCGGGCAGCTGCAAGTTGCCATCGACGTGGCTGATGCCGGAACCATCGCAACCATATCCTGGGGTTTCAATTAGCTCTTAAAGGGGGCCATCTTTGAGTACATAAAGGGAGAGGGGGGACGGCAAGCCTCAATCTCCTTTTTGTTAAAAGGAGGAGCTGTGGCAGAACCAAAGGTATATAAACCACCGAGACCAACAACGCCAAGGCTGGCCCCGTGGGACCATGTTGAGGCACTGTGCAATAAGCTCGACAGGCTGATAGCCCTACTTGAGGGGGCGGCACCTCCAGGCCCCCCTCCCGAATGGCCGGGGTGGGAACCGGTCATAAGCAAGCTTGACGAGATAAAGAGCCAGCTTGCTCAACTGGAAATCACGGTTACCACC
>DATKWF010000130.1:0-2301 GCA_035529715.1 Dehalococcoidales bacterium
ACCCGGTGGAGTATCACTTTAGCAGTATTAATCAGATGCCGGTCAACCCGGCGGCTGGTTTGACCTTTGCTGGCGGACTCAGAGCCGCTATGCGACTTGACCCTGATGTTATCTTGATAGGGGAGATACGTGATGCTGAGACGGCTCAGATTGGCACGCAGGCATCCCTGACCGGGCACCTGGTACTCTCATCAGTGCATGCCAATGACACGGTAAGCACTATCATCCGGATGGTAGACCTGGGGTTGGAACCTTTCCTGATTGCCTCTGCGTTGATTGGTGTTGTCGCCCAGAGGATGGTACGCCGTGTTTGTCCCTATTGTTCCCGAGCCACTGAGGTCAGTCCCGAGGAGCGAGAAGCATACGAGCGGGAAATGGGTGAGGAGCGGTCGGAGTTCTTTATTGGGGCTGGTTGTAATTTTTGCGCCGGCACCGGCTATCTGGGACGAAGCGGAATCTTTGAAGTTATGGTGGCGAGCGAGGCGATAAGGAGAATGATTGTGAGAAGTGCCGGTTCTGATGAGATTCGTGAACAGGCTGTCAAGGAGGGCATGGTCTCCCTGTGGCATGATGGGATGCTGAAGGTAAAAACGGGTACCACCACCCCCTATGAAGTCCTGCGTAACGTTTTCTCTATCGGCTAGGGAAGGGCAATGGCAAGGACACTTGAAGTTCCCAAACAAGTGAAAAAGGCAACTTACCGTTATGTAGCCACCACCGTTCATGGGAGAATGGTGAAAGGCACGGTTAAGGCTAGCAGCGAGATTGAGGCTGAGCGTCTTATTGTTGGCCTGGGTTTGAACCCGTCGCATGTGGAAGTTGCCCCTTCTATGTTCAGTCTGGAGGAAGCCTTCCCCAGTCTTTTCAAGGTTAAGCCGAAAGATGTAATTGTCTTTTCCCGGCAGCTGGCTACTCTTCTCAGGTCGGGCATCTCACTTCTGCCGGCCCTGGAGATTCTGCAGGGGCAGGTGGCCACTAGCCGCGCCTTTGCCAGGATTCTGGGCACCGTCACTAATGATATTCGTTCCGGGAGCTCATTTTCCCAGGCCATTTCCAAGCACCCCAGGGCTTTTAATGAGATATACTGTAGAACAATTACGGTCGGGGAAGAGACAGGGAGCCTGGAGAGTGTTTTGCATCAAATGGCAGACTTTCTGGAGAAGCAGTCGGCTATGGCTCAGAAGATAGGTAAGGCTTTAACCTATCCGGCGTTGGTCCTTGGCGCCGGGGTGGTGGTGATTATTCTACTCATTACCGTGGTTATGCCGCAGTTGCTCGGCATGTTCATATCAATGAATGTGGAACTGCCCCTGCCGACCAGGATTCTCATCGGCTTGACCAATGTTTTCACTGATTATACGCTTTATCTTGTAGTGGCGGCGGCAGTTCTGGTAGCCGTGGCACTGTGGCTGGTGAAGCAGCCTACCGGCAGGCGGATACTTGACCGCCTGCGGCTCACGATGCCGGTGCTTGGCCCGCCTGCCCTGATGTCAGAGCTGGGCCGCTTCGCCCGCACCCTGTCGGTAATGGTAAAAGCTGGTTTGAAGCTGCAGGAGATAATGGAAATCGCCCCCCAGGCCACCGATAACCGGGTATTTCGTAATGCTTTGAGCCACGTCCATGAGCGGCTCATCCTGGGGGAGGGGTTATCTGAGCCAATGTCTCGCATCAAACTATTTCCACCCCTCCTGGTCCAGATGGTAGCCGTGGGTGAGGAGAGCAATACTCTTGACTTCACCATGGGGGTTGTGGCTGATTTCTATGAAACTGCCGCTGAGGAAAGAACAAGCGCCATGGTGGGGATGATAGGTCCCGTCAGTACCATTGGCATTGCCCTGCTGGTCGGCTTTATTGCCCTGGCGGTAATCATGCCAATGTATACTCTCACCGGCGCCTTTTAGTTAATCGGCACTATGAAAAGGCTATTAAAAGGTAATCTCAGGTTATTCCGGAAGCAAACGGGCTTCGCTCTCCTTGAAGTTTTGGTTGCCGTTGGTATCCTGGGAGCTCTCGGGGTGGGCTTATTGACGGCACTCGACGCAAACTCTAGAGCTAACCGCACCCTGGATGAGCAGACAACAGCGGTGAACCTGGTCACTACCTACCTTGAGGATATCCGGGAGCTTCCCTACTCCGATAACTACTCTAGCGCCGGAGATGGCATTAACATTCCTTCTCAATACAGTGTGGTTATCAGCACCGAGTACTCCAGTGATGGAGAAATTTTTGGGCCTTACACTGGTAACGAGACCTTACAGTTGATAAGAATAATCGTAAGTCGGGAGGGGGGGAAGCCAGTTC
>DATKWF010000131.1:0-3778 GCA_035529715.1 Dehalococcoidales bacterium
CAGATAATTGAAGCCGCCGACATCCTGACCCAGGACGTAAAGGAACTAATAACGGCACTGGCACAAACGGCAATTGAGCACAAATATACACCGATGATAGGTCGCACTCACGGTATTCACGCCGAGCCGATTTCCTTTGGCTTAAAGCTGGCAATATGGGTTGAGGAGATGAAGCGAAATTTACGAAGACTTTCCGAAGCCAGGAGAGCCATGGCGGTGGGCAAAATCTCGGGAGCAGTCGGCACCTATGCTACCGTGCCCCCCGAGATTGAACAGAAAGCCTGTCACAAGCTGGGACTCACCCCGGCTCCGGTATCAAACCAGATTTTACAGCGTGACCGCCACGCCCAGTTCACCACCACCCTGGCTATAATCGCCAGCTCACTGGAGAAATTCGCTACCGAGATTAGAGGACTGCAACGAACCGAAGTAAGAGAGATAGAAGAGCCTTTCGACACCGGCCAGACCGGCTCCTCAGCCATGCCCCACAAAAGGAACCCGGAGCTATGCGAACGAATCTGCGGTCTGGCCCGGCTGGTACGGGGACATGCCCTGACCTCCATGGAAAACATTGCCCTGTGGCACGAACGTGACATCAGCCATTCTTCTACCGAGCGCATTACTTTACCCGACTCCTGCCTGGCACT
The DNA here is from genome assembly GCA_035529715.1 of Dehalococcoidales bacterium. GTDB lineage: Bacteria > Chloroflexota > Dehalococcoidia > Dehalococcoidales > RBG-16-60-22 > DATKWF01. The sequence goes on from DATKWF010000131.1 coordinate 648, forward strand.
GGACTACTGCCTGACCCTTTTTACTTCGGTAATCAAAGGACTGCAGGTTAACGCGCAGAAGATGAAAAAGAATATAGAGCTTACCAGGGGGCTGGTTTTCTCACAGCGGGTAATGCTGGCCCTTATTGACAAAGGGCTGAGTCGGCAGAAAGCCTACGAACTGACACAGCGAAACGCAATGAAATGCTGGAAGGGAAATAAAAACTTTCTCAGCCTGCTGAAAGCCGATACTGAAGTTACGGCTGTCCTGACCCAAGCAGAGCTTGAATCACTTTTCGACTATCAATACTACCTGCGCTACGTGGATGAAATTTTCGAACGACTGGGACTGACCAGGGCACAATGGAAAGGAATCGTAACCGAACCAACCGACCTGGCGCCAAGGTCAATGTAGCTCAAAAGGGTGCCGATATTTGGAGGGACAGTGATGGAAAAACAATCAGCCGAGGAAATCCGCAAAGCTGCCATGGACTTTGACGCCGCTGTAGCCAGCAAGAATATAGACAAGGTATTAGCCAGCTTTACCGACAATTGTGAAATTGAAGTTCTCGGGCAAACATTAGATGGCAAAGAAGGCGTGGAAAAATGGATTAACTGGCTGCACAAAAACCTGAAGCAGATTAAATTCCAGCCGATAACCATACTGGTTGACGGCAATATTTTATTTGAGGAATTTATCATAAGAGCCAGACTTCCCGGCGGTATCGGCGTTAAATCAAAACAGGCTGAAGTCCTGGTCTACGAGAACTATAAAATCAAGAGCCTACGACTATATTTTGACCGGCTTGACTTTGCCAGCGCGGTTGCCAGGGATCCTCTCTCTAAAACAATTGCCAGCCGGATAATAAAAAAATCCTTATCCGGATTGACCTAGTTTATACTTCGGCAAAAACGCAAAGAGGGGGTGAGTAAAATAAATAATCCTAATCAACCAGTTTTGCAAAATGCAGACTTACCCCTGCCAGTGTTCATCAAGGGCAAGGTAAGGGATACTTACGACCTTGGCAACCAGCTGCTCATCATAGCTACCGACCGACTCTCGGCTTTTGATGTGGTCCTACCCTGCGGCATTCCAAACAAAGGTCTGGTGCTCAATCAGCTATCCATTTTCTGGTTCAAGCAGACGGCTGATTTGATACCCAATCATTTACTTGAAGCCGTTGACGATGTGCACTGCCTTGATACCTACCTTCCAGAAGAAAGCCGTTTCCCTTACCCATCTTATCTTTCGGGGCGGTCCATGGTGGTTAAAAAAGTAGAGCGCATCCCGATTGAATGCGTGGTGCGCGGCTATATATCCGGCTCGGCATGGGCGGAATACAAGCAATCGGGCACCGTTTCCGGACTTCCCGCACCCAAGGGCTTACAGGAAAGCCAGAAACTCCACGAGCCGCTGTTCACTCCGACCACCAAGGCTGAAACCGGGCACGACCTGCCGATTACCATGGCAGATATCAAGAAACTAGTCGGTGAGGCTAAGGCGGAAGAAATCAGGCAGAAAAGCCTTGCCATTTATAACCATGCCCAGGAATACGCAAAGGAAAGGGGCATCATTATTGCTGACACCAAGATGGAGTTCGGGCTGGACAAGGGCGGGCTTATCCTGATTGATGAACTGCTGACCCCTGACTCGTCACGGATATGGGGCGCTGAGACGTATAAAGTTGGACAGTCGCAGCCAAGCTACGACAAGCAACCGGTACGCGACTGGCTTACCGAGGCGGGATGGAATAAGGAACCCCCCGCCCCGATGCTACCCCCAGAAGTGATTGAGGCTACCAGCAAAAGATACGAGCAGGCTTACGAGAGGATAACCGGCAGAAAATTAACCTCAGAAAGCACCAGTCCTTAGCGCTCCAGCAAGTCCTTGGTGGTGGGAAGTACGCCACCAATCCGCTCATCAATTCTGGTAGCCGTATCCAGAGCTCTACCCAGTGCCTTGAATAAAGCCTCCGCCTTGTGGTGGTCATTGACACCATCAACAGTAGCATATAGATTGAGCCTGGCTTCAAAAGCAAAAGACTCAAGGAAGTGGCGGATAAGGTCGGTGGAGAAACCAATCATATCATTCTCAGCAAAGGTAACCTGCAGCCTGGTGTATCCCCTGCCGCTGATATCCAGAGCCACCATCGCCAGAGAATCATCCATAGGCACTGACGCATCAGCCATGCGGACAATACCCCGCTTCTCTCCCAGCGCCTCACCAAAAGCCTTGCCCAGGCAAATGGCGACATCTTCCGCCAGGTGATGCTGGTCATCGCCGGTAGCGGTTAATTTTATGTCAAATGCTCCGTGGCAGGCCACCTGAGACAACAGGTGGTCGAACATCTTGATGCCGGTATTTATATCACTCTTACCGCTACCGTCAACATTAAGCTCTAATCTAATATCGGTTTCTTTAGTCTTCCGATTGATAATGGCTGACCTATTAGCCACCCTGGAAAGAAGTTGTTCCGCTCCCCGGAGAAAGAGACCGCCCGCGGGTATCTTTCCTGCCCGTGTTCGCAGATAAGTTGGCCGGCTGCACCCAATAGAATCTGCCATCTGCCGGTCAGTGTACCCTTCCCTTTTCTGGTATTGTACTACTCTATCAACCAAATCCATTTCTATACCCCTGTTAAGTATTATAACATTATTTTGCGATTTGTCAACAGTTCAGCAACCTCTAATGTTAGATACTATAACATTATCTTATGATTTGTCAATAGGGTTTTGTATAAATTGTTATATATTTTAACAAATCAGGGGGTTTGACTGCTTCTCCAGCAATAAAAGACAAATATCTTCGGCAAGGGGGCACCGGAATTGGTCAACTGTTGATGCAGGAGCTAATCCTCTAATTCACGGATTACCTTGATTAAGGCGTCAGTGTGCTCCGGTTTGCCCACGCTGATACGGATATAATTCTGCAAAAGCGGCTGGTCAAAGTAGCGTACCAGTATCCCCTTCTTCTGCAAATTCTGCCAGAGTTCTCTGGCACTGCCACTCAGCACCGAGCATAAAATGAAGTTAGCCAGCGATGGGAACGGCTTCAGCCACTCCAGCTTCTTTAACTCCTCAAACAGCCTTTCTCTTTCGGCAATTATTGCCTTTACCCGCTCCATCAGATAATCAACATCGTTCAGGGATTC
>DATKWF010000132.1:0-3732 GCA_035529715.1 Dehalococcoidales bacterium
AAAGGAAGAAAGGAGAAAGCAAGCTTCTACGGTAAGTTTATCCCAATTCTTCGCCTCTGCGCTCTAGGGAATGAGCATCTTCGGCAAAATTGGCACAACAATAGTAGATAAAGCCCTTGACAAGCGTGGTATAATTAGTCCTAAGAATAGTAGTCTATGACTTCCAAGACGATACCAGACGGGACTGTTATTTGAGACATTCAAAATATAGGGAAAGCCCCACAAAATACGAAAAAGGAGGTGATAGCTTTTAACGGAAAAGATTTTTCTGTCACCGGGTTCTATTACTTTAGGAGGAGAAAATGAAGAAAAGAAAGATACTAGTTGTGACGATGATAGCGGCATTGTTGAGTGGGTTGGTTGCTATTGGCTGTGCAGCACCCACTCCAGCGCCGGCTCCAGCTCCAGCGCCAGCACCTGCCCCAGCGCCGGCTCCAGCGCCAGCACCTGCTCCTGCACCGGCACCAGCTCCTGCCCCGGCACCGGCACCCGCTCCAGCACAACCTGCCAAGGTAATTACCTGGAAGGGGCAGGCCCACGATGCTTCAGAAGCGATCGGCTACAAAACATTCCTAAAGTTCAGTGAGGCGGTTACCACTGCCAGCGAAGGGCGCTTGGTTCTCAAGCCTCAACCAGCCGGTGCCATCTGCCCAGCAAGCAAGGAGTTTGACGGGGTAAATAGCCGCGTCATAGACTATGGTGAGACTGCCTGTTCCTACTGGATGGACAAGTTTCCAGCTGCCGGACTGTTCCTGTTTACCATTGGTGGGTTAAGCCCCATGGAGCAGGCTATCTGGATGCTTCAGGAAGGAGGTTTGCAGCTGGAGCAGGAGATGGTCAAGGGATACAATGTCGAGCTTTTTTGTGGCCAATTCCGTCCTCCGGAGATATTCCTTAGCTCCTCAAAGCCTCTCAAGTCACTGGCTGACATTAAAGGATTAAAGATTCGTACTGCCGGTGACGATGGGGAATGCTTCTCCGCGATGGGTGCCTCAGTGGTCTTCACACCTAGCAATGAAATCTATGAAAATATGCAGCGGGGAGTAATTGATGCTTATCAATGTAGCTCCCCGGCGTCAGACTGGTCGATGTCTCTGCAAGAGGTGGCCAAGTACGTGTACCTCTCACCGGTGCGTCAGCCGGCAGAGTTCATTAACATGATGGTCAACACCGATGCCTGGGCAGAGTTAACGCCTGGGCTCCAGGAAATATTTCAAGCGGAGAGCTTATCCTGGGCATTCAGGCACTACGCCAATATACTTGATATGGACGTTGCAGCAGTAAAGAACTTCAAGGACTACGGCACGATAGTTGAACCGATTCCCAAGGATATCGAGGAAGAGATGGTTAGACAAGCCGACGCTCTCTATAAGGAGAGAGTGGCCAAGGACCCCTTCTTTGCCAAGGTGTATGATTCGATATGTGAGTTCCAAAAGGCATCCAGGGAAGCGTGGCCGCGCCTTTAAATTGCTCTTAGCCCCCCTGCTTCGAGAGTACTCTCGAAGCAGGGGGGTTGTTGATTGAGCCATGAGAACGATACTGAGGGTGATTGATTCCGTCAATGAATGGGCCGGGCAGATTGCCTGTTGGTTCTGGGTAGTCCTAGTTCTAGTAATGACCAACGAAGTCATTAGACGATATGTCTTCAACTCACCGACGGAGTGGGGCTATGAGACCAGCATGATGATAGGTGCTGCCACATATGCCCTCGCCTGGGGGTATGTCCATGAACATCATGCTCATGTCAGGGTTGATGTCATTTATACTCGTTTATCGCCCAGAGGGAGGGCGATTGTTGATGTCGTTGGTAGCTTATTGCTTTTTTTCCCGCTACTCATTATCCTTACCGACCACGCTTTTGCCTGGACATGGCATGCCTGGGTAATTAACGAGAAATCAGTCGAGACCTACTGGTATCCACCAGTCGCTCCATTGAGAACAGCAGTGCTTCTGGGATTATTTCTGTTTGGCTTTCAACAGGTGGCACAATTCATTCGTGATTTCTATCTCCTGATAAGGAATAAGCCCTATGATTAATCTGAGTCCGGAGATTATTACCCTAATCATGTTTGGTGGGCTGCTGGTGGGGCTTTTAACTGGTTTCCCGTTGGCCGTTGTGATAGGGGGGGTGGCGTTAATAGTGGGATATGCCGTGTGGGGAGGTACGATAGGTGAGGTGCTCTATACCCGTTCCTGGGCGATACTGCTAAATTATACCATCCTAGCTGTTCCCCTGTTTGTTTTTATGGGAGCTATGCTCGAACACTCGGGAATAGCCGAAAGGCTCTATGATGTATTATACTTGTGGCTCGGTGGGCTAAGGGGTGGGCTGGCGATAGTTACCGTGCTAATCGGCACCATCATGGCTGCCTGTGTCGGCATAATTGCCGCCTCTACAAGCATGCTGGCACTGGTTGCCCTTCCCTCAATGGTAAAGCGCGGCTATAGTAAAAGTTTAGCCGCGGGCTCAGTTTGTGCCGGTGGTACCTTAGGAATTCTTATTCCACCCAGTATTATGTTGGTCCTTTACGGGCCAATGTCTGGCGTCTCAGTGGGGAAACTGTTTTTTGGGGCTTTCATTCCCGGATTCGTTCTGTCTGGTTTATATGTAAGCTACATTGCCCTTCGCAGTTTGGTCCAACCAAAAGTGGCACCTCCGGTGCCAGTTGAAGAAAGAGGGGCCTCCTTCCTTAAGAAAACAGCTATGCTGATTATGGCGCTGGTTCCCCCGGCAATCCTTGTCATGTCAGTGCTGGGGGTTATTTTTATGGGGATAGCAGCCCCCACTGAAGCTGCCGGTATCGGTGCCTTTGCGGCAGCACTGCTAGCCCTGGCCTACCACCGACTTAACCTGCCGGTCCTGAAAGAAGTCACGCTGCTTACATTCAGGCTCTCTGGCTTTATTCTTCTCATTGGTACCATGTCTTTCGCCTTCGTCGGTGTGTTTATCGGCGCCGGCTGTGATGAGGTAGTTAAGGGGGCTATTCTCGGTGCCCCGGGCGGGCGCTGGGGTGCCTTTGCTATCATAATGTTCATCTGCTTTATCCTAGGCATGTTCATTGATTGGGTCGGCATTGTCTTTATTATGGTACCGATAATAACTCCCATCGGGGCTGCCCTAGGGTTTGACCCCCTCTGGTTCGCCATGATGATCTGCGTTAACCTTCAGATGTCTTTCATGACCCCACCCTTCGCCTGGGCAATATTCATCGTTAGAGGCACTGCTGCCAAGGAGTTAGGGGTAACCATGGGTGATATAATTCACGGGGTAATCCCGTTCGTTATTCTGATTATGGTTGGCCTTGTGCTGTGCATAGCTTTTCCTGAGCTAATCCTCTGGTTACCTGGCATGATGATAAAGTAGTAATAATAAAATTGGACTAGAATAAGGAGGCGAAAGGCATGTCTATACTCATTACTGGCGGAACCGGTTTTCTTGGCGCCGGACTAGCCCGTAAACTACTGAAGCAAGATGAGAATGTAGTCTTATTTGACGTGTTCCCAAGAATGGAGCGTGTTTCAGATATCAAAGACAAGGTGAAGGTTGTCCAGGGTGATTTAAAGGTTTGGCCCGAAGTACTTAACGCGGTTAAGGATAATAAAGTTGAAGGTATTTTTCACCTCGGTGCTATGCTAAGCCTCCCGTCTGAGGACAATCCCTGGGCATCCTTTCAGACAAATGTTGCCGGCACCATGTATATATTAGAAGCAGCACGGTTATTCGGGGTAAAG
>DATKWF010000133.1:0-41181 GCA_035529715.1 Dehalococcoidales bacterium
TTGGAGTCGGTGGCTCATGAATACGGCACCATTATCGCTCTGGAATCACCCCATCGGCTGCCGGCGACGCTGAATGATATACTGATTACTCTCGGTGACAGAAAAATAGCTGTCTGCCGCGAACTTACCAAGATTCACGAAGAGGTCTTTCGGGGAACACTAAGCCAGGCCATAAAGCACTTCACCCAGCCGAGAGGAGAGTTCACCCTGGTTATTGAGGGTAACAGAGAGAAAGAAAAGCCGCAGTTGACAGCGGACATCGAAAAACGGCTAAACTATATGTATCTATCCGGTGTAACCGCCAAGGAGGCGACAGCCAGAGTAGCTGGAGAGACAGGCTTGTCACGGAAGGAGTTATACCAAGCCTGGCTCAGGTTAGATAAGACCTGGAACACAAAAAAAGAATCATGTCAAAGCTTTGAGAGGAGTTAATAAATGCGCCGTGGGTGTGTATCTTCAGGGGAAATCACCTGTGATGAATGTCACCGCACTATACCGCATCCCGAACGCTACTTAGCCATTGCGGAAAAGGACGGAGTTGAGGACGAAGAAGGCGAGACTTCACGCTACTGCGTTGAGTGTTGCCTGGAAAAGGGTTATGCTCACTATAAAATAGAGAAGGGTGAGCAGATACTAACCTTCTTCTAGGAACAGGTATCAGCCCTGATTGTCTTCACTGAAACACGTTAAACAGCTGGAAAGTAGATAGAGTATGAGCGAAAGAATTCTTGTTGCCGTTGCCTGGCCCTATGCCAACGGCTCCCTGCACTTGGGACAGATCGCCGGCGCCTATTTACCTGCCGACATCTTTGCCCGCTACCATCGTATTAAAGGCAATGAAGTACTGATGGTATCAGGTTCAGACCAGCACGGCACGCCAATAACCATCAAGGCAGAGCAGGAAGGTAAAAAGCCCAGTGAAATAGCCGCCCGGTACCATCAAGAGTTTCTGGAAGCATGGGAGAAGCTGGGTATTTCCTTTGATTTATTCACCACTACCGGCACCGCCAACCATGCCGAGGTAACACAGGATATCTTCCTCACTCTCAAAAAAAATGGTTATATCTACAAGGATACCGTAACTCAACCCTTCTGTCCCCAATGTCAGCGTTGCTTGCCTGACCGCTATATTGAGGGCACCTGCCCTTACTGCAATGCCTCTGGAGCACGCGGGGACCAGTGCGATGAGTGCGGTAAGCCGATAAACTCCATAGAACTGATTGAACCTCACTGCCGGATATGCGGCACCACTCCCGTCTTCAAGGACTCGGAACACTTTTTTCTGAAACTCACCGCCTTCAACGACCGGCTCTTAGACTGGGTAAAAAAGAAGACCCACTGGCGACCGAATGTCCTCAACTTTAGCACACGCTATCTGGAGGAAGGACTTAAAGACAGGGCGATAACCCGTGACATAGGGTGGGGAATACCGGTGCCAGTTGCCGGCTACGAGGCTAAACGCATCTACGTGTGGTTTGAGGCGGTAATCGGTTACCTCTCCGCCACCAAAGAGTGGGCCAAGTCCAGCGGCGACGCGGAAAAGTGGCGCTCTTTCTGGCAGGGCGACGGGGTAAAGAGCTATTACTTCATTGGCAAAGATAATATTCCCTTTCATACCTTAATCTGGCCGGCAATGCTGATGGGTTACGGCGGTCTTAACCTTCCTTATGACGTGCCTGCTAACGAGTTCCTAACCATTGAAGGCAAAAAGCTCTCCACCAGCCATAACTGGGCAGTCTGGTTACCCGACTATCTTTCGCGCTACGACCCCGACCCGCTGCGCTATTTGCTCTCCATAAACATGCCGGAAACCAGTGACACCGATTTTTCCTGGCGAGAGTTCTTCCGCCGCAACAATAATGAACTGGTAGCTACCTACGGCAACCTGGTGAACCGGGTGCTCACCTTCGTCTACCGCAATTTTAATGGCTGTGTGCCCGAGCATGGAGAACTTGATACGAGTGTTATAAAAGATGTAGAACACCATCTTGACGCTGCCAGTGATTGGCTATCCAAATGTGAATTTAGGCAGGCAATAATGCGTGCCATGCTTTTAGCCCAGGAGACAAATCGCTATCTTGATGTAAAATCGCCCTGGAAGGCAATCAAGGAAGACAGACAATCTGCGGCTAACTCACTGTACACGGCTCTCTCCATAATTTCTCAGCTAAAGACAATGCTGTATCCCTTCTTACCCTTTAGCTCACAGAAGGTGCATGAGTTCCTCGGTTTTGAGGGTGATATAGAAGATTATGGCTGGCAGTGGCAACATCTGCCACCGGGTCAAAGGTTACTGGAGCCTAAACCTCTGTTTACTAAACTGGATGAAAAACTAGCCGAGGAGGAGACCCAGCGACTGGGGCAGGCTTATAGCTAACAGAGTATCTGCCCGTACTGATCTAGCTCATAATTGGAAGGGGGAGGTTCATGGAGCTCAGTACAATTTACGAATGTGTTCAGGCAGACCTGGACCTGGTAAAGAAAAACCTAAAGTCAATCAGCAAGGTTGATTTCCCCTGGCTAGCTGAACAGCTGGGCTACGTGGTAAGGAGTGGCGGCAAAAGAATCCGACCGGTACTTACTCTGCTGTCAGGCAAGTTTTATAATTACAATTTAAAATACCTTTTGCCGATGGCCGCCGCTGTTGAACTCATGCACACCGCAACGCTGGTCCATGATGATGCCATCGATAAGTCCGCAGTCCGGCGCGGCAACCCCACGATTAACAAGCTGTGGGGTGAGGAAACCTCCGTCCTGCTAGGCGACTACCTGTTTGCCAGAGCCGGCGTATTTGTTTCCGATACTCAAAATCCACGAGTAATAAAACTTTTTTCTCAAACCCTGGCGACCATCACCAGCGGAGAACTGAGTCAACTCCTCAGCGCCTTCAATCCGGAGCAGACCCGGCAGGAGTACTTCAACAGGATTTCAGGTAAAACTGCTTCACTATTTTCCCTGGCTACTGAGTCCGGTGCCATTCTGAGTGAGGCTCCGGAAAAGTCAGTTAAAACGCTAGAAGAGTATGGTTATAACCTGGGAATAGCCTTTCAAATTGTGGATGACATTTTGGACTTCACTGGCAATGAAGAGAAATTAGGTAAACCGATAGGCTCAGATCTGGCACAGGGCACCATTACTTTACCAGCAATACTCGTCCTGGAACGCTATCCCACGGACAACCCGATAAAGATGTTGTTTGCCAATAAGGATAAGGAGAAAAACCTGAAACTGGCGATAGAAATGGCGCGCAGTTCATCAATCACTCAAGATTGCTACGGGATTGCCTCAGAGTATCGCGACAAAGCCTGCCACTGTCTCAAGCTACTGCCAGAAAATATCAGCCGCCAGGCACTAACCGCATTGGCCGATTACGTCATAAATCGAAAAAAGTAGGCTGGCAATTATCATTGCTCCTCAACCCAAACACCACCATCCCGATAGGTCTCCTTTTTCCGCGTCGGCAGTTTCTGCTTAAACTGGTCAATAGCATACTGGCAGGCAGCAAATCCTTCCCTGCGGTGAGCCGAAGCTACAGCTACCACCAGATTAATATCCCCCACCTCTAGCTTACCTGTCCGGTGATATATGGCTACATTCTCAAGCTGCCACTTCTGCTTCATCTCACCGGCTATCTCCAGTAACCTATCCTCCGCCCTACCTTCAACATCTTCATATTCTACCGAGATAACCGGCTTACCCCGGGAGTGCCCACGAATTACACCAACATAGGTAACCACGCAACCACTGCCGTCAGTTTTGACTTCGCTAACCACACTTTCAGGGGAAATAGGCTTTTCGGTAATCCCAACCATGCCAACCTCTCTGCAATCATCACTACGTTCTATTTGGCAGGGAATTTTGATGGAGTCTTTAGCCATTAAGTCGGCTACCGTCTGCCTAATCGGACGGAGCCGGGGTTTGTTTCGGCACCAGGCGGGGCATAACCGGAGCCTTCTTGGGCTCGGCTTCGGGTTGGACTTCAGCCACAGGTCTAACCGGCACCGGCGCAGGAGTAGTTGAAGCCTTCCTGGCAGCTTTAGGAGCAGCCTTGCTGAAAACTGCTTCCAGCTCTTCGCCCTCCAGTGTTTCCTGAGCAATCAGTTTCTCAGCAAGAAGTTTTAAATTTGACTTATTCTCAGTCAATATCTTTCCGGCAGTTTTGTGGGCCTGCTGAATAATACTGTTAACTTCCTCATCAATGTGCTTGGCTGTTTCGTCACTATAGTCCTTTTGCTCGGAGATTTCGCGGCCGAGGAAGACCATTTCCTGCTTGTCCCCAAAGGTTCGCGGCCCCAGCCTGTCGCTCATTCCAAGGCTGGTAACCATTGCCCTAGCCAGCTTGGTTGCCTGTTCAATATCCTCGGCAGCACCAGTTGTAATCTCATTGAAGATTAGTTCCTCAGCAGTACGCCCGCCCAGGTAAGTAGCTATTTTATCTTGAATCTGAGCACGTGTCATGAGATACCTATCCTCAGTGGGCAACTGGCGAGTATGACCAAGAGACATGCCCCGCGCCACTATGGATATTTTGTATACCGGGTCGGCATTGGGCAGTATCCTGGCAACAAGAGCGTGTCCAGCCTCATGATAAGCCGTAATCTCCTTTTCCTTAGGGCTTATCTTCCGACTCTTTCTCTCCGGTCCGGCAATTACCCGGTCCACGGACTCCTCAAACTCCAGCATGCTAATCATGCTCTTGTCACGCCTAGCCGCCAGAATGGCTGCCTCGTTGACCAGATTAGCCAGGTCAGCGCCGCTAAAACCGACCGTACCTTTAGCCAGCACCTCCAGCTCAACCGACTCATCCAGCGGCTTACCTTCGGCATGAACTTTAAGAATGGCTATCCTGCCGTTAATATCCGGCCGGTCCAGCATTACTCGCCGGTCAAAGCGACCGGGGCGAAGCAGGGCCGGGTCAAGTATATCAGGCCGGTTAGTAGCCGCCAGAACAATCACACTGGTATTGGTATCAAAACCATCCATCTCCACCAGGATCTGATTAAGTGTCTGCTCCCGCTCATCATGGCTGCCACCCAGTCCGGCGCCACGGTGACGCCCCACCGCGTCAATCTCATCAATGAAGACAATGCACGGTGCGTTGCGTTTAGCCTGGTCAAAGAGGTCACGCACCCGGGAAGCACCAACGCCGACAAACATCTCAACAAATTCACTGCCGCTGATGGAAAAGAAAGGCACATCAGCCTCACCAGCTATTGCCCGAGCCATCAGCGTTTTACCCGTGCCCGGCGGGCCGATGAGCAACACGCCTCTGGGAATACGTGCCCCGAGACTCTGGAACTTCTCACGCGACTTGAGGAAATCAACTACCTCTCGCAGCTCCTGCTTGGCTTCCTCAACTCCAGCAACATCATCAAAGGTGACCGTAGGCCGATTAGCCGGGAACAGTCGGGCCCGGCTGCGACCAAAACTCATCGCCTGGCTATTAGCCCCCCGTGCCTGGCGAAAAAGGAAAAACAGCAAGGCACCAAAGATTATAAGAGGCAGGAAGTTAATCAGCAGTGCTCCCCAGTTAATCCCTGATGACCCCTTTATGTCAACTACCACCCCTTCAAGGTCAAGCCCTTCTATCTCGTATATGCTGGCGTTACTTTCTTTAAAGGCTCTTAACTCCGTGCCGTCAAGCGTGGTAACGAGCAGCATATCACCTTCCACCTTAATCTCCGCTATCCCCTTACCCTTCGACATAGCCACCACTTCACTTAAGGGGACTTCCTCAGGTTTATTAGCCGAAGGAATAAGATAAGAGAAAAGGGCAATGGCGGCAAGCAGGATAGCTATATATATTAAACTGCTACGCTTCCAATTAGGTCTCACTCTTCACCCCAAATATCAGCTATTACTTTTGTATCTATAATTATATCTTGTATCTATATTATATCAAAAATATCAGTAAATAGCTAAAAATGCAAATTTTATGAGATTACTGGTCAACTACCCTTTTGCTCTGGCACCAGTCCCGTTTTAGAGACTATTATAAGTCGTCTGTAGAAGCAAAGCATCCTCCTCCAGATTGGGACTTTCACAGATAACTATACCCTTAACGCTGTAATCCTTAAGCGCACTGAGAAGCTCAACATAGCGTAAATCTGATTCTCCCAGGTTCAGGTGACTTATTTCCCCTTTTCCACCATACTTGACGCCGGAAACGTGGATATGCATATCATCCAGCGCCGCTCTACCCAATCGTTCTTCAACCTGGCGTAGAATTGAAGTAAACTCCGGGTAGGAATTGAACTTCCCGGTGCGGGCATGCCAGTGAGCGAAGTCAATGCAGGGGGCAACCCCCTCAAGCTCAGCGCTGAGGTTCAACAACTCGTCTATTGTCCCGAACTGGCTGGCTTTACCGGTAACCTCAGGACTGAGCCGCACCCGAATGTTTTCCTGCCCAAGCTGGTTGAGTATTTCCCCAAGGTATTTCTTCACCGTGTTATAGGTTTTTCCCGGCGGGTCGCCGAGATAAAAAGCAGCATGGAAAGTTACGCTTTCCGCACCACAAAGCGCCGCAATGCGAGCTGCCTGCAGAATTCTGTCCTGGCTAGCCCTTATCTTCTCTGGCTCACGAGCATTAAGGTTGATAAAGTACGGGGCATGAGCCGACAGCCTTACTCCTTCCCTGCTAGCAACACCAGCAACCAGGCGAGCACTGCCCTCCCCCATCCTCACCCCCTGGACAAACTCAAGCTCCATGCAGTCCAGCCCAAGCTCGGCAATGCGCTCAATGCCATCTATAGTAGTTTGGTTCCTGGTACTACGGGGAGTGCCAGCAGTTCCGAAAAGCAAGCCGTCCATCCATTACCACCACGTTCAAAACTGTGGAGCCAGCGGTCAGAATTGAACTGACGACCGGCGGTTTACGAAACCGCTGCTCTACCCCTGAGCTACGCTGGCTTCACCCAAGTATAGCACAAACCACAGGCGCCTAAAATTTGAAAAAACAAACCAATAAATTTTGTTGACAATCAATCTTAACTTGTGCTAGACTTGTTATTTGGTATTTACGGTTCAGCTTTAGTTGATAGATTGAAATATTAAGCTCAATCTATTACTATACTTTATGGATGAGCCAAGGCTCATCCATTAAAATTGTAGGGTAGGAGAAGACGATTGCCGACTATAAATCAGCTTATTAGAAAAGGACGGAAGAAGGCCTCTAAAAAGACCAAATCGCCGGCGTTGCGCTTTACCTACAACGCTCTAACGAATAAGATGACGGAGGGAAATGGCTCGCCGCAGAAACGGGGAGTTTGTACTCAGGTTAAGACCACTACCCCTAAGAAGCCCAACTCGGCATTGCGCAAAATAGCCAGAGTGCGGCTGACTAACCAGATGGAAGTAACCGCTTACATTCCCGGCGAAGGGCACGAGCTACAGGAACACTCTGTAGTCCTCATCCGCGGCGGACGTGTGAAGGATTTGCCCGGCGTGCGTTATCATATTGTCCGAGGTGCGCTTGACACAACCGGCGTAGCCAACCGCCAACAAGGTCGTAGCAAGTACGGAAGTAAATTAGCCAGAGAAAAAAAGGGGACTAGCTAAACAGAGGAGCTAAGAATGCCAAGACGAGCCCAAGCTACCAAAAGAGAAGCACCGCCTGACGCCAAGTATCACAGTGTCATTGTAGCTAAGTTGATTAATAAAATAATGATGCGTGGTAAAAAGAGAACCGCGGAGAGAATCACCTATGGTGCTCTGCAACTACTGGAAAAACAGGCGTCAAAAGACGCGGTGGCTGCTTTCGAACAGGCGATAAAAAATGCCACTCCAATGCTTGAGGTTAAGCCCCGGCGTGTCGGTGGTGCCACCTACCAGGTTCCGGTGGAAGTCCGACCTGACCGTGGTCTCTTCCTAGCTATACGCTGGCTGCTGAAAGCATCCAGAGACAGAAAAGGTAAATCCATGCAAGAGAAACTAGCTGCTGAGCTCATTGATGCCTTCCAGGGACAGGGAGCAGCTATCAAGAGACGTGAGGACACTCATAAAATGGCTGAGGCCAACAGGGCATTTGCCCACTATAAATGGTGAGAGGTTATCCTATTAGCACTGTAGCAAGAAACCCAATATTAGTAGAGGACAGAACCGTGCCTAGAAGTTTTCCCTTAGAACACATCCGTAATATAGGCATTATTGCTCATATTGATGCCGGTAAGACTACCGTCACCGAAAGAATACTGTATTATACCGGACATACCTATAAGATTGGCGATGTGGATAGCGGCACTGCGGTAATGGACTGGATGGAACAGGAACGGACCCGTGGTATTACTATCACCGCGGCAGCTACCACCTGTTCCTGGACAAAAGAGCACCAAGTGGCCGCGGCGGCCACCAGAATCGATGGCGGAGAAGCCGGCCGCAGACAAGATGAACCTAGCGATGCCGCCACAGGGCAGGGGGCAACTGATTCGCGGGACTACCGCATTAACATTATAGATACGCCAGGGCATGTGGACTTTACGGCGGAAGTGGAACGCAGTCTCAGAGTGCTGGATGGTGGGGTAGTGGTTTTTGACGGAGTAGCCGGCGTTGAAGCTCAATCAGAGACGGTATGGCGACAGGCTGACCGGTACCGCGTGCCCAGAATTTGCTTTATCAACAAGATGGACAGGATAGGGGCCAATTTTAATCGGACCCTGTCCATGATTGAGCAACGACTGAAAGCCGTAACCATGCCCGTACAGATTCCATTGTGTAGCGGCGACGCATATGAAGGCATTATCGACCTGGTGGAGAATAAGGCCTGGCATTTTGACGGAAAGCCTGACTCAGAACCGCAGGAAGTACCTATTCCAGCTTCAGAACAAGAAACATGTGCTGAGCTTCACCAGGCACTTATTGAAAAGTTAGCTGAAAGCGACAATCATATTTTAGAAGCCTACCTTGAAGGCAGCCATATTACTGCCTCCGAACTAAGAAAAGCCCTGAGGAGGGTAACCCTGGCTAACAAAGGAGTGCCAATCCTTTGCGGCAGTGCACTGAGGAACAAAGGCATCCAGCCGCTACTTGACGCTATCGTCAACTATCTGCCCTCTCCTTTAGACATGCCGCCAATACGGGCCATTGATAGCAAACTGGGGAATGAAGTCACTCGCCCTGCCAGCGATGAGGCTCCATTTTCAGCACTGGCCTTTAAGGTGGTGTCTGACCCATTTGTCGGCAGATTGGTTTATTTCAGGGTATATTCAGGCAAGGTGGAGGTGGGCAGACAGGTATTTAATGCAACCAGAGGTAAGCGAGAACGCATCGGTCGCCTATTATTAATGCATGCTAATCGTCGTGAAGAGCTAGATGAGGCAGATACTGGAACTATTGCCGCTACACTGGGTCTCAAGAATACCTTCACCGGTGATACTCTGTGTGAAGCCTCGCAGCCGGTGCTGCTCGAATCTATCCGTTTCCCCGAGCCGGTGCTCTCCATTGCCATAGAACCGAAAACAAGAGCTGACCAGGACAAGATGGGGGAAGCCCTGCAGAGGCTGACCGAAGAGGACCCAACTTTCAGGGTAGCTTACAATCAGGAGACAGGACAAACGGTTATCTCAGGTATGGGTGAGCTTCACCTGGAGGTCATCGTCAGCAGACTAGTAAGTGAATTCGGGGTAGCCGCAAAGGTAGGCAAACCCCGCGTTGCCTACAAGGAGACCATCACTGTTCCAGTGCAGGCTGAAGGCAAATTTGTCCGGCAGAGCGGGGGGCATGGACAATACGGTCATGTCCTTCTCGAGCTTGAACCCACGAAGCGAGGCAGTGGCTTTCAGTTTATAGAACGACTAAGAGGTGCACACATCCCCAAGCAATATGTCCCTGCAGTCGAGCTTGGAATCAAAGAGGCTATGGAGACCGGTATCCTGGCCAGCTACCCTGTAGTTGACATTAAAGCTACTCTTCACGATGGCAGTTATCATGAGGTTGACTCTTCAGAGATAGCCTTTAAGATGGCAGGCTCAATGGCACTCAAGGACGGCATGAAAAAGGCCAAACCTGTTCTCCTGGAGCCAATTATGAAGATGGAAGTGGCTTCACCAGAACAGTTCCTTGGTGACATTATCAGTGACCTCAATGCTAAGAGGGGACATATAGAGGTAATCGATACAGAAGGCGAAATGTATATTATTCATTGCCACATACCACTAGCTGAGACCTTTGGTTACGCCACCAGGCTCAGGTCACTAACTCAGGGGAGGGCTACATATTCTATGGAATTCTATCAGTATCGGGAACTGCCAGCTGAACTGACCGACCAGATTATAGAAAAAACTATGGGTAAAAGACATGGCTAAGCAGAAAATTCGCATCAAGCTAAAAGGTTTCGACCACAAAATAGTTGATCAGTCTGCCCAGCAGATTGTGGAGGCGGTTGAACGTACCGGGGCGGTTGTTGTTGGACCGGTACCTCTGCCCACCCATATTCAGAAGTTCAGCGTTATCCGTTCCCCATTTATAGACAAGGACTCTCAGGAACAGTTTGAAATTCGGACTCATAAACGTATTATTGATATTGTTGAGACGACTTCCAAAACCATAGATTCTCTAACCAAGCTGAACTTACCCTCAGGGGTTGAAATAGATATCAAGCTATAAAGAAAGACAGCTAAATCTGGAATGTAAAGATATGACTCAAGGCATTATCGGTAAAAAAGTGGGAATGTCCCAGATATTCCGGGACGATGGTAAAGTGCAGGCAGTAACCGCTATTGAAGCTGGCCCATGCACCATAACACAGGTGAAAACCATAGCCAAAGATGGCTATAATGCGGTTCAGCTTGGCTTTGGCAAAGCTAAACGCCCCAAGCGCAGCCATCCCAAAGAAGAGGAGCCGTTCAAATATATGCGGGAACTCAGGTTAGATGATAATGAAACTGCCGAGGTTGGACAAAATATTGATGTCAGCCTGTTTAAGGCTGGTGACCTAGTTGATGTTACCGGGATATCAAAGGGCAAAGGCTTCGCCGGTGTGGTAAAACGCCACCACTTTGCTGGTGGGCCAAAAACGCACGGGCAGTCTGACCGACACCGTGCTCCAGGCTCCATAGGTGCTGGCACCTCTCCCGGCAGAGTATTCAAGGGAACGCGCATGGCCGGCCACATGGGAGACAGTCAAGTAACAGCACGCAACCTAGAGATATTTGAAGCCGATCCTGCCCGCAATCTGTTGCTGGTTAAGGGAGCAGTACCTGGAAGCAGGAACGGCTTGCTATTAATAAAGAAAACAGGCAGGGGGAAGTAAGGAAATGCAAGTTCCAGTCTACAGCCTTACCGGAGAAGTGGTTGACCACATTGAAATAAGCGACCATGTTTTCGCCGTGCCTTTCAATGAAGGAGTAGTGCACCAGGCAATGGTAAGACAGCAGGCAAATGCCCGCCAGGGAACCGCCTCTACTAAAACCAGGAGCGAGGTTGCCGGCACCAGTGCCAAAATGTTTCGGCAAAAAGGCACAGGCTCCGCCCGGGCTGGCAGTCGGCGGTCACCGCTGCGTCGGGGAGGCGGTATTGCCTTTGGCCCTCACCCGCGAGACTACAGTCAGGCAATGCCGAAAAAAATGCGCCAGTTAGCCCTGAGGTGCACCCTCTCCGCAAAAGCTGCCGACAAAGAGCTAATGGTCCTGGAGGAATTAAAGCTGGATGAGCCTAAAACCAAACAGATGGTACAGATTCTGACCGCCCTCGGGATAGATTCCTCAGCCCTCGTTGTTACCCCTGAGCCAGAGGAAAACCTCATTAAATCGGCCCGTAACCTAAAAGGAATCAAGACAACGCCAGCCAATTTGCTCAATGTGCTTGACATCCTTTCCTGTAAACTAATATTGATAACGGTAAACGCGGTGCGCAGAGTAGAAGAGCTATGGGGGGAGAGACTCTCTAAAGAGGTGAAACATGCATCTTTATGAGGTGTTGACCCGCCCGTTAATAACGGAGAAGAATTCCACCCTGCAGACTCAAAATAAGTATGCTTTTGAGGTAGCTGAGGGAGCTAATAAGCCCCAGGTTAAGCAGGCTGTGGAAAAAGCTTTCAAGGTCAAGGTGAACGCAGTTAATGTGATAACGGTACCTGGCAAGATGCGAAGGGTAGGCAGACAAGTAGTATTAACTAAATCATGGAAAAAGGCAATTGTCACCCTCAAGCCAGGGGATAAAATAGAAATCTTTGAAGGTGTTTAGACATTATGAAGGGGGAAGCTGAGTGGCATTAAAGACATATCGTCCAACATCTCCCGGCCGGCGAGGAATGAGCAGTTCTTCTTTTGAAGAAATAACCAAAGATAAGCCGGAGAAATCACTGGTCTCACCGCTCAAGAAGCGCGGTGGACGTAACAATCAAGGGAGAATAACGGTTCGCCATCGTGGTGGTGGTGCCAAGCGAAGGCTCCGCGCGATTGACTTCAAGCGGGATAAGCTGGGTGTGCCGGGCCGGGTGGCAGCCATTGAATATGACCCTAACCGCTCGGCACGCATTGCCCTCATTTACTACGCTGATGGCGAAAAACGTTATATTCTTGCGCCAGCAGAACTCGGCGTGGGGGATACTGTCAAGTCGGGTAGTGATGCTGAACTCAAGCCAGGAAATGCCCTACCCCTGAAACAAATCCCCACCGGTAGCCTGATACATAATATTGAGATGGAGAAGGGGAGAGGTGGACAGCTGGTGCGGAGTGCCGGCGTAGCCGCCCAACTAATGGTAAAAGAAGGTGAATATGCCCTGGTCCGTTTACCGTCTGGTGAGATGCGACGTATTCGCGGAGATTGCCTGGCCACCATCGGGCAGATAGGCAATATTGACCATCAAAATATAAAGCTGGGTAAGGCAGGTCGCAAACGATTGATGGGCTGGCGGCCTACGGTAAGGGGTTCAGCAATGAGCCCGCGTGACCATCCTCACGGCGGTGGTGAGGGCAGGAGCCCAATAGGCATGCCTGGACCTAAAACGCCATGGGGTAAACCGGCTCTGGGTTATAGAACTCGTAAGCCAAAGACCTCAGACAAACTGATAATAAAACGCAGAGAGAAGTAGATAGAGGTGGGAAATGTCAAGGTCAGTTAAAAAAGGACCATACATTGATGCTAAACTGCTGAAAAAAGTGGAAGCGGTTATCCGCTCCGGCCAGAAGGCAGTAATAAAAACTTGGTCACGCTCGTCTACCATACTACCTCAGATGGTGGGGCTTACCGTCGGGGTGCATGACGGTAGAAGGCATGTGCCCATCTTTATCACTGAAAATATGGTTGGGCATAAATTAGGTGAGTTCGCCTTGACACGTACCTTCAGGGGCCACGTTGGCAGGTCAGAAAGAACCACCCAGATAAAGAAAGAACCACCCAGATAAAGAAATAATAGCTTCTGGATAACTTAGTTTGGATAGGATATCAAAATGGAAGTAAGGGCAATAGCGAAAGACACGGGAATATCAGCTGACAAGGTGCGTCCGCTAGCCGATATGGTGCGGGGGAAAAAAGTGGATGAAGCACTAACCCTGCTCAAGTTTGCCCCTACGCCAAACAGCCGGATTGTCGCCAAAACAGTGAAGTCGGCAGCGGCCAATGCCGAGAATAATTTTCAGATGATACCTTCGGATTTAAAGATTGTTAAAGTATTTGTTGATGAGGCCAGAGCGCTGAAGAGGTTTCGCCCTCGCGCCCGGGGGCGAGCCGGCCGCATCCGCAAACGTTCCAGCCATATTACGGTTATTGTTACCGAGCAGGAGGAATAATTGGGACATAAAGTTCACCCTACCGGTTTTAGAATCGGCGTTATACTGGACTGGTCGGCAAAATGGTATGCTGACGCCCATTATGCTGAGTCCTTGCACGAAGACTTGAAGCTCCGGCAGGCCATCGAAACCAAGTATGCTGATGCCGCCATCTCCCTGGTACAGATTGAACGTCAGGCAAAAGAAGTATCGGTAACCGTTCACACTGCCCGGCCAGGTATCGTCATCGGACGGGGAGGACAGCGAGTTGATGAACTGAGGCTTCACCTTGAGCAACTCATTGGCAAGAAAGTCCGATTGAATATTCAGGAAATTCGCCAGCCCGAGCTTGATGCCAACCTGGTAGCCAAAACCATAGCCGAACAGATCCAGCGGCGTGTTGCCTACCGGCGGACAATGAAACAGTCGATTTTCCGCACTATTCAGGCTGGTGCCAAAGGAATAAGAGTCAGTTGTTCCGGTAGACTGGGTGATGCTGAGATAGCCCGCCGCCAGACCATGCATCAGGGGCAGGTACCCCTGCATACACTCCGGGCGGATATCGATTATGGTTTCACTGAGGCACGCACCACTCTGGGCCGGATTGGAGTAAAAGTCTGGATATATAAGGGGGAAATCCTTCCCGAACCCAAGATAATGGAAGCTGAGGAGATATCTGCTGAGCTAGCCGTTGGCAAGGAAGCGGAGGCAGAACTGGCAATTGCTGCGGAACCGATAGAGAAGCCAACCGAGCCAGTTGCCGCCGAAATTGCCGAGGCAGCACCAGAAGCAAAACCAGAGGAAAAACCAACCAAAGCCACGAGGGCCAGGAAGAAAGCAGCCGCTGCCGAGCCAGAGGAGAAGCCAGCTGAGCCGGTTGCCGCCGAAATTGCCGAGGCAGCACCCGAAGCTAAACCAGAGGAAAAACCAACCAAAGCCAAGAGGGCCAGGAAGAAAGTAGCCGCTACCGAGCCAGAGGAAAAGCCAGCTGAGCCGGTTGCCGCTGAAATTGCCGAGGCAGCACCCGAAGCTAAACCGGAAAAGAAACCGGTTAGAGCCACAAGATCCAGGAAGAAAGCAACCGCTACCGAGACCGCCGAAGACACTGTCCAATTGGCAGCGGATACAGATATGAAGGCAGAAGCCTCCGCCCCTGAAGAACAAGAGGAGAAGGATGCTACAACCTAAGCGGGTAAAATATCGCAAGTCACATAAAGGACACCGCCGGGGCAGTGCCCAGTCAGGCAATACCACTATCTTTGGTGATTATGGTTTGCAGGCACTAGAGTCAGCCTGGCTCACCAGTCAACAGATTGAAGCGGCACGGCGGGCTATGACTCATCACATTCGCCGTGGCGGCAAGATCTGGATACGCATTTTCCCGGATAAACCGGTTACCAAGAAGCCGGCGGAAACCCGCATGGGCAGTGGTAAAGGTGCCCCGGACCACTGGGTGGCAGTGGTTAAATCAGGTAGAATCCTGTTTGAGATGGCAGGAGTTGGTGAAAAAATAGCTAAAGAAGCAATACGTCTGGCTTCACACAAGCTCCCGATACAGACCAGATTTGTGGTAAGGGAAACCGGCGTATCCCCCACTAGCAGTGATTCGGTAAAGAAGGAGCTGGCTTAAGTTGAAGGTTGCAGAATTCAGAGCTCTCAATCCCGAGGAGTTGGCAAGGCAGCTGGAAGAAACTCACGAGGAGCTTTTCAACCTCCGCTTTCGCCTATCCACCAGACAGCTGGTAAACAATTGTGAAGTGCGGATGGTTAAGAAGAAAATTGCCCTACTTAAGACTATAATAAGAGAAAGAGAACTGGGTATAAGGTAGAATAATGGAAGGGAAACATAAAACCAGGATTGGTCACATAGTCAGCAACCGGATGGACAAAACGGCGATTGTAGCCGTAGAGACACCCAAGAGATTTCCATTATACAAGAAGACCATCAAAAGAGCAGTTAAGTATAAAGCTCATGATGAAAATAACGAGTGCCGCCTGGGAGACAAGGTAAGAATTATGGAAACCCGCCCGCTTTCAAAGCAAAAGCGGTGGCGTGTAACAGAAATATTAACCAAGGGAGAGGTAGCCGAGGTTCAACCTAAAGAAATAGAGTAAGATTTTCGGATGCGATGCTATGATTCAAACATATTCCAGACTCAAAGCGGCTGATAATACCGGTGCCCGAGAAATAATGTGTATTAACGTGCTCGGCGGCACCAGGCGGAGATATGCCCGAGTTGGTGACATCATCGTGGCTTCCGTCAAACGAGCCATCCCCGGCGCCGCCACCAAGAAGGGAGATGTGGTCAGGGCGGTTATCGTGCGCACCGCTCATCCATACCGGCGCCCTGACGGCTCTTACATCAGGTTTGATGAGAATGCAGCGGTGATTCTTACCGATAAAAATAACCCCAAGGGAACCCGAATATTCGGGCCAGTAGCCAGGGAGCTAAGAGACAAGAATTTTACCAAGATTATTTCTCTGGCGCCTGAAGTTTTATAAGGTAAATCGACTATGAAGATTAGAAAGAATGATACTGTACTGGTTATCGCCGGTAAGGATAAAGGCAAAAAGGGTAAAGTGCGCTTTGCCTATCCAAAGAAAGAACGGATACTGATTGAAGGTATCAACTTTATTAAAAAGCACTCCAAGGCAAAAGGACAGATGAAGCAGGCCGGCATAATAGACTTGGAAGCGCCGATTAACGTATCAAATGTGATGCTATTCTGCGATAAGTGTAATCGTCCGGTACGCATCGGTCACCGCTTTTTAGAGGATGGCAGAAAAGTCCGAATTTGTCGCTCCTGCCGTGAGGTGATTGACTAGATGTCACGATTAAAGGACATGTATAAAAAAGAGGTTATTCCCGCGCTGATGGAGCGTTACGGGTATAAAAATATAATGCAGGTACCAGGTCTGGATAAAGTGGTGCTTAATATCGGCTTGGGTGAGGCGACCCAGAATGCCAAAGCTTTAGAAGCAGCGGAAGGTGATTTAGCCGCCATTTCCGGGCAGCATCCGGTAATTACCCGCGCCAAAAAATCCATCGCTGCCTTCAAATTACGGAAGGAGATGCCCATCGGCGTAAAGGTAACCCTGCGGGGAGAACGAATGTATCAATTTCTTGATAAGCTGGTAAACGCCGTCTTACCCCGCATGCGTGAGTTTCAGGGGGTTCCCCCCACCTCTTTTGACGGCCGGGGCAACTACACCCTGGGATTCAGGGAGCAAACCTTCTTCCCTGAAATTGATTACGACAAGATAGACAAAGCACGAGGGCTGGAAATATCAATCAGCACTACTGCCAGGACAGATGAGGAAGGCAGACAGCTGCTGGAATTGCTGGGTATGCCTTTCAGCAAGGATTGACGGAGTAATAATGGCTAAGAAATCAAAAATTATAAAGGCTGGGCGTCCGACCAAATATAGAGTACAGCAGCATAATCGGTGTTACCTATGCGGTCGGCCCCGCGCTTATATTCGTAAATTCGGCTTGTGCCGCATTTGTTTTCGCAAGCTGGCCCTTACCGGTCAACTCCCCGGCGTTAGAAAATCAAGCTGGTAAAAATAAAGAATTAAGGAATAGATATGACTGTCTCTGACCCGATAGCTGACATGTTAACTAGAATACGTAACGCCATCATGGCAAGGCACGACTACGTGCCGGTACCAGCCTCAAGGACGAAGCTCTCAATTACCAAAATCCTCAAGGAAGAGGGTTTTATTAACGATTATGAGGTGCTTAAAGGTAAGCCGCACCGGGCAATTAAAATTTATCTCAAGTATGATAAAGATAATCAGTCAGCCATTTCTGGATTGGAGCGAGTAAGCAAACCCAGTCTAAGGGTATACGTGCAACAGAAGGAAACTCCTCGTGTTTACGGCGGCTTAGGTATTGCCATCGTTTCCACTTCACAGGGGCTGAAAACCGGGCAACAAGCCCGGCGTTCCGGGATTGGTGGTGAACTCTTATGTTATATATGGTAAATCGGCTTTGGAGTGATATTCTATGTCCAGAATAGGGCGAATGCCAGTAACTGTGCCACCGGGGGTGACGGTGACTATTGAAGAGAGCAAGGTTACTGTAACCGGACCCAAAGGAGAGCTTAGCCGCTGTCTCAGCCCGGATATGGCCATTACCCGCGATAACAATAATTTAATTGTGTCACGACCCAGTGATAGCAAGGTGCACCGTTCCCTGCACGGGCTGACACGAAGCCTTCTGGCTAACATGGTAACAGGAGTAAGCACTGGCTTTGAGAAGAGCCTGGAAATAGTAGGTGTGGGTTATCGGGCTGAAAAAACCGGGGACAAGCTAACAATCCGCGCCGGGCACTCACACCCGGTAGAAGTATCCCCGCTATCAGGCATCTCTTTAGATGTCGAGGGAGCAAACCGGATTAAAGTTAGCGGGATTGACAGAGAGGCGGTCGGCGAGATGGCAGCCAGAATTCGGTCCATTCGCCCCCCTGATGCCTACAAAGGTAAGGGCATCAGATATGCCGGAGAGGTGGTTCACCTCAAGCCGGGTAAAGCTGGTAAAATGGTCGGGAAGAAGTAACTATGAAGAATAACACAAGATTAGCACGCTGCCGAAGGCACTCACGAGTTAGACTTAAGGTTAAGGGCACCACTGCCAGACCCCGTTTGTGCGTTTTCCGCAGCTTGAACCACATCTATGCTCAAGTTATTGATGACTCACGGGGACACACGCTGGTCTCAGCTTCAACCCTTGACCCGGAAATAAGAGCTGAAACTGACGGCAAAGCAAAGACAGGTAAGGCCGAGCTTATCGGCTCCCTGCTAGCTAAACGTGCCCTGGATAAAGAAATAAAGCAGGTCGCCTTTGACCGTGGCGGCTATAAATATCACGGCAGGGTTAAAGCCCTGGCCGAGGCCGCCCGGCAGGCCGGACTGAAATTCTGAAAGAGAAAAACTAATGACGAAACCAATAAGTAAAATAGATACAACCGAACTGACCCTGACCGATAAACTAATGTATATAAACCGCGTGGCCAAGGTAATGAAAGGCGGTAAGCGCCTCCGCTTCAGCGCTCTGGTGGTAACCGGCGATGGCAATGGCCATGTAGGCCTTGGCACTGGTAAAGCCAATGAAGTGCCAGCCGCAATCAGCAAGGGCGGAGCCACTGCCAGAAAGAACCTGATTAAAGTACCGCTGGCTGGAACCACTATCCCCCATGAAATAACAGTCAAGCTTGGTGCCGCCAGGGTCATGCTAAAACCAGCCTCACCCGGTACCGGTGTTATTGCCGGCGGTAGCGTCAGAGCCGTGCTGGAGGCATGCGGCGTCAAGGATATTCTGACTAAATCGCTGGGCAGCTCCAATCACATCAATGTAGCCAAAGCAACTATACTCGCCCTCAGCCAACTTAAAGAGCCGAAAGAGGAGCTAGCCAAACGCAAGTCAACCATTGCCACAGAGGAGACGGTAACCAGTGACTAAATTGCGTATTACCTGGATAAAAAGTGGTATCGGCCATAAGGAGAACCAGAAAAAGACTCTGGTATCCCTTGGTTTTCATCGGCTGAATCAGAGTGTTATACATGAGGACTCAATGCCAATTCGGGGCATGATTAATAAAGTAAGACATCTAGTTAAGGTGGAGGAAGAAAGCTCGTGAGACAGGATACTCTCTCCCCAGCACCAAACTCCAAGCATGCCAGAAAACGAGTGGGGCGGGGAAACGGCAGTGGTCATGGCACCTACTCTGGACGGGGCTGCAAAGGACAGAAGTCACGCAGCGGTCACAGTATGCGCCCGGGTTTTGAAGGCGGACAGCTGCCTTTAATCAAGCGCCTGCCGCGAAAGCGTGGCTTTGTCAATATATTCCGGACAGAGTACAGCACGGTCAATCTAGATAAACTTAGCATCTTTGAGTCTGGCAGCGAGGTAACGCCAGAAAAGCTGGTAGCCGCCGGAGTGGTAAAATCTCGGCGACATCCGATTAAGATTCTGGCTAACGGTGATATTAGTTATCCCCTTGTGGTAAAGGCAAACAAGTTTTCGGCGGCGGCCAAAGCCAAGATAGAGGCTGCCGGGGGGAAAGCCGAGGAGGTGGAGTATGCGGCCGAGGCAAAGTAAGCCACGATTACTCCAGGCAATGATTGATGCCTTCAGTCTGCCTGATTTAAGACGCCGAATTTTAATTACCGTAGGTATTCTGGTAATCTTCCGCTTTATAGCGCATATACCCCTCCCCGGAGTAGACCTTGACGCCCTGCAAGCGCTGTTTGAGCGCAACGCACTATTGGGTATGCTTGACATGTTCAGCGGTGGTGCTATGAGACGACTCAGCATAGCCGCCATGGGGGTCTATCCCTATATCACCGCCTCAATTATTATGATGCTGCTGGTGCCGGTTATCCCGCGGTTGCAGGCCCTTTCCCGGGAGGGAGAGTCAGGTAGAAACAAGATTAATCTGATAACGCACTGGCTTGTTCTCCCCCTGGCCTCTGTTCAGGGATATGGACAGCTGGTATACCTCCAGCGTGAGGGTGCTATCGCCAGTGCCGCCCCCCTGCCAATGATAGCCATGGTGCTGTCAATGGTGGCAGGCACCTTATTTTTAGTCTGGGTAGGTGAGCTTATCACTGAATATGGTATCGGCAATGGTATATCTATAATAATTTTTGGCGGTATCGTCGCTGGTTTACCGGAGATGATCGGTCAGGGCTTTCTGGCCAAGGAAAACTTCGGCGGTCTGGCCGTTTATGTTCTCCTCGTCCTGGTCACAATTGCGGTAATAGTCATCTTTACCGAGGCACACCGCCGCATTCCAGTGCAATACGCCCGCAGTGTTTTCCGCGGCGGCCGTATGTATCGGCAATCGGGAACAACCCACATTCCACTGCGGGTAAACAGTGCCGGTATGATACCGCTTATCTTTGCTATGTCCGTGGTACTCTTCCCCGGTATTGTCGCCAGTTACTTTGCCAATCCCGCTGGGGTAGATCCTAATTTTGCCAATACGCTTATGAACTTATTTAGACCTGATGCTCCCCTACCCATGGGGTTTTTCTACTGGGGTCTATATTTCGCACTGGCAGTCGCCTTTGCCTTCTTCTACACCATGGTTATATTTCAAAATCAGGACTTGCCCAATGTTTTGCAGCGCCAAGGTGGGTTCATCCCCGGCATCCGACCGGGGAAACAAACCTCCACTTACTTAAATGGAGTAATCCACCGTATCACCTGGGGTGGGGCTCTTTTTCTAGCCTGTGTGGCAATAATGCCCTTTGCCGCCCGGCATGTTAGCAATGTTCAGGTGATACAGCTATCCAGCCTGGGCTTACTCATCATGGTTGGCGTGGTCCTGGATACCATGAAGCAGCTCGAGGCACAACTGGTAATGCGGCGCTATGAAGGCTTTATCAAATAGGAGTAAAAGTTGTATATTATTCTTCTGGGAGCTCCCGGGGCAGGCAAGGGCACACAGGCTGCCATTGTCGCCCAGAAACTGAACTTGGTACATATCGCCCCTGGTGACCTGTTCCGACAGGCACTGGAGCGGGGAACTAAGCTGGGACTACAGGCTAAATATTATATGGAAAAAGGAGTACTGGTTCCTGACGAGATAGCAACACAAATGGTTTTAGAGCGGATGTCAGCTCCAGACTGTGCCAGCGGGGTAATTCTTGATGGCTTCCCCCGAAACCTGAAGCAGGCAGAGGCACTGGATAAAGCCTTATCTCAACAGGACAAGACTGTGGACAGCGTAGTACATATCAAGGTACCTGAAGAGGAACTTATGAAGAGACTCAGCGGACGCTGGATTTGCCGCCAATGCCAGACAGTTTACCATGAAATAAATTCACCCCCCGGAGTCAGCGGTAAGTGTGATAAGTGCAGCGGTGAGCTGTACCAGCGCCCTGATGATACTGCCGAAACCATCAAAAAACGGTTAGAGGTATATTTTGCGGAGACAGCCCCTCTTATTGACCACTATACCCGGGGGGACAGGCTAATAGAAATTGACGGGGTGGGGAGTGTAGATAAGGTAGCTCAGAGAATTTTGGCCGTCCTCCAGGCAAAGGAGTTCGCCACCAGATGAGCACAATCTTTAGAGGTACAGAAATCAAAAGCGCTAAAGAGATTGATGCTATGCGTCAAGCCGGGAAAATTGTGGCTAGCATATTAGAAACACTGAGTAAACATACAAAACCCGGGATTAAGACAAAAGAGCTAGATAATATCGCCGATAGAGAGCTAAAAAGGCATGGAGCCAAAGCCTCATTTAAGGGATACCATGGCTTTCCGGCCAACCTCTGTGTCTCAGTAAATGATGAGATAGTGCATGGGATTCCGGGAAGGAAAATATTGCATGAAGGTGATATCGTATCACTTGACTTCGGTGCCATTTTTGATGGTTATCAGGCTGATGCGGCAATGACAGTAGGTGTCGGAAAGATAAACTCAACGGCTAAACAGCTCATGGAAGTTACCGAGGGTGCCCTGGAGGCAGGTATTAATGCCGCCCATTCTGGAGCAAGATTGGGAGATATTTCCGCTGCCATTCAAAATCATGCGGAATCAAGAGGCTTCTCGGTGGTGCGTGAGTATACCGGGCATGGCATTGGGCGGGAAATGCACGAGGAACCACAAATACCCAACTTCGGCATTCCCGGCTCAGGACCAGTATTAAAAAAAGGGATGGCGCTCGCCCTGGAACCTATGGTAAATGCCGGTGACTGGCATACCCGACAGGGTGATGACCACTGGACGGTGACCACCGTCGATGGAAGTCTTTCGGCGCACTTTGAACATACTATTGTCATCACTGATGGTGAAGCGGAGGTGCTTACT
The DNA here is from genome assembly GCA_035529715.1 of Dehalococcoidales bacterium. GTDB lineage: Bacteria > Chloroflexota > Dehalococcoidia > Dehalococcoidales > RBG-16-60-22 > DATKWF01. Next base: position 22,529 of record DATKWF010000133.1, read on the forward strand.
AAAGGAGTCTATGCCTAAGAAAGATGCTATTGAGGTTGAGGGAACAGTAGAGGAGGCTCTACCTAATGCCATGTTTCGCGTTGAGTTACCTAATGGACACAAGGTGCTGGCTCATATCTCGGGCAAGATACGGATGCACTACATCAGGGTCTTACCCGGTGATAAGGTATTGATAGAGCTGTCTCCCTACGACCTGAGTCGGGGTAGGATTACCTATCGTTTTAAGTGAGTTGAGTGAGTCAATTATGAAAGTTAAAGCTTCAGTAAAAGTTAGATGTGAAAAGTGCAAGGTGGTAAAAAGGCGGGGAGTAGTTAGAATTATCTGCCCCAACCCGAAGCACAAGCAGAGGCAGGGCTAATCTTACGTAAAGTAAGGAGGAAGTAGATGGCACGTATTGCCGGGGTAGATATACCCAGAAATAAGCAGGTTTGGGTTTCATTGCAATATATCTACGGCATCGGGACTACCTTGAGCCAGAAGATTCTGGCGCAGGCTGAAATCAGCCCTGATACCAAGGTAAGCGACCTTACCGAAGAAGAAGTCAACCGCCTCCGCGAGCTTATTGACCGTGAGCATAAGGTTGAAGGCGAACTGAGGAAAGAGGTTAACCTTAATATCAAACGTCTCACTGAAATTGGAAGCTACCGGGGTGGCCGGCATCGCCGCAGTTTGCCAGTCAGGGGACAGCGAACACGAACCAATGCTCGAGCCAGGCGCGGTCCTCGCAAAACGGTAGCCGGCAGAGGCCAGAGGCGCGGCATGACCAAGAAATAAACTAAACTGATATAATTAAGAATTAAGAATTAAGAGGGAAGCAAAATGCCACAGAAGAAAAAAACCAAAGCCAAACGGCGGGAACGTAAGTCTATTCCCACTGGGAGAGCCTATATCCAATCTACTTTTAACAATACCATAGTGACCCTTACCGACCCCCAGGGCAATGTTATTGCCTGGGGAAGCTCGGGGACAGCCGGCTTCAAGGGCTCGCGCAAGGGCACTCCTTACGCTGCCCAAATGGCGGCTCGCGATGCGGCGCGGAAAGCTATGACTCACGGCTTACGCCAGATAGAGGTATTCGTTAAGGGTCCGGGTAGCGGTCGTGAGGCAGCTATCCGCTCTCTACAGAGTTCCGGGCTTTATATTACCGGTATCAGGGATGTGACTCCCATCCCGCATAATGGTTGTCGCCCACCCAAAAAGAGGCGAGTATAGGAGAGAGGGGAAATGGCAAGATACACGGAAGCAGTCTGTCGATTATGTCGTCGTAGCGGCGAGAAACTTTTCTTAAAGGGCAGTCGGTGTCTCACCCCTAAGTGCAGCGCAGATAAACGGATGAAACCACCAGGACAGCATTTCAGCCGCCGGCAGAGGTTTTCTGACCGCGGTCTGCAACTCAGGGAAAAGCAAAAAGCCCGCTATACCTATGGAATTCTGGAGAGCCAATTTAGAAAGTTTTTTACCCAGTCAGAGAAACAGGCCGGCATTACCGGGGAAAATCTAATAGTACTGCTGGAAAGACGGCTGGATAATGTGGCCTATCGTTTAGGCTTTGCTGATTCCCGCTCTCAGGCTCGCCAGCTAGTGCGGCATGGACATATTCTACTCAACGGGCACAAGACTGATATACCCTCCTGCCTGGTCAAAGAAGGTGACGCAATTAGCTGGAGAGAGGGCAGCACCAAAACTGAGTATTATAAACAACTAGTTATGACCATTGAGGCCAAAGTCATTCCGGGATGGTTAAGTCTGGATAAACAAACACTTAACGGTCAGGTTCTAGCTTTACCTACTCCCGATGACATTGAGGCCCCATTTAACGGAAAGGCCATAGTTGAGCACTATTCACGATGAGCTAATTAACAAGGAGGTGGAGGCATTTGTCTCGTCTGGTAATACCTAAGATTGAGTGTGTTGAGAGCGGCGATGATTTTGGGCGCTTTCGGGCTGAGCCACTGGAAAAGGGGTTTGGTATTACCCTGGGTAATGCTATGCGACGAGCTCTACTTAGCTATCTTCCGGGGGCAGCGGTAACTCGGGTTAAGATTGAAGGGATTCAACATGAGTTCACCATTATCCCCCACGCCAAGGAAGATGCCATGGAGTTCCTGCTTAATGTTAAAGCTTTAAGATTAAAGTCGCTTGCTGACCGCCCAGGTAAGTTAATACTGGACGTACAAGGAGAGGGGCGAGTTTGCGCCGCGGACATCAAACCCTCTACTGACTTTGAAATTGTCAACTCAGAACTTTGTCTCGCCAGCTTGGATTCTCCTGAAGCCAAACTTTACGTGGAGTTCGATGTTGAACTGGGTGAGGGCTACCGCCTGGCCGAGGCGAGTGACAGCCTGCCCGCCGGAGTTATCCCGTTAGACGCCATTTTCACCCCGATACGCAAGGTTAATTTTACCATTGAGCCAATTCACATTGGTCGAGAAACCAGTCACGAAAGACTGTTTCTTGAGGTGTGGACCGACGGTACCATGTCACCTACCGACGCAATCAGCCTTGGTGCCGGCATTCTGATTGAGCAGCTATCCCCATTCGTTGAGTACGTTAAAATCTCTCAATTGAAGGCGGAAGAGCAGCTGATTCGCTTGTCCATTCCCGATGAGAAATATAATATGCCGGTGGAGCAACTGGACTTATCGGTACGTACCATGAACTGCTTGAGGCGTAGCGGTATCACTACCGTAGGTGAACTGATAAGCAAAAAACCGAAAGAGTTGCTCAAGCTACGCAATTTTGGGCAGAAATCTCACCAGGAGATAGAGGAGCGGCTTGAAAGAATCGGGCTATCACTTGCCCCTCAGGTTGAACTGAAGAAAAGGGAAGAAACTGACCAGATAGAAGACCAGGCAGATTCGACCACGGCAGAAACAAGCACGGAGGTCGAGAGTCCGGAGGAAAGCGAGGAGCAAACCGGGGAGCCGGCAACATGAGACATAAAGTAGCTGGTAGAACGTTAGGCAGGTCCATGGGTCACCGTAGAGCACTATACCGTAATCTGGTGACGGACCTTCTGAAATACGAGAAAATTATTACCACTGAAGCCAAAGCTAAGGAAGTGCGTGGCCTGGCAGAAAAGATGATTACTCTGAGCAAGCGCGGTGGGCTTCACTCCTATCGCCAGGCACTATCATTTGTCTTGGATAAGACGGTAGTTGAGAAGGTATTTTCTGAGCTGGCCGAACGGTATGCTGAGCGACCCGGCGGATATACCCGCATCGTCAAGTTAAGACCAAGATTGGGCGACGGGGCATCTATGGTTCAGCTGGCGCTGGTAGAGTAGCCGCAACCATCCCCCCGTCGGCTTTAAAGCAAGGAAGGTTGTCATCTTGGCAACAAGCACCAAGATTGTATTAACAGTAGAATATGATGGCACATGCTACCACGGCTTCCAGTTACAGACTGACCAGCCCACCATCCAGGGAGAACTTGAGGAAGCACTACGGAAGCTCAGTGGAGAGAGGAGTCGGGTGGCAGCCGCCAGCCGGACCGATGCTGGAGTCCATGCCAGGGGACAGGTGGTCAGCTTCAGGACCAGGTCATCTCTGCCCTCACTGACATTTGTCAAGGGGCTGAACCACTATTTAGCCCGGGATATTGCGGTCAAGGAAGCATTTAGAGTGAACGACTCTTTTGATGTCAGGCGTGATGCTACCAGCCGCGAGTATAACTACTATATGCTAAATAGCCCGACCCGGTCTCCAATCAGGCGCGGCTTTTCTTATCTGGTGCCGGGTGGCCTGGATATCAAGGCAATGAACCAGGCAGGTCAGGCTCTCATTGGCAAGCATGACTTTGCTTCATTTGCTACCTGCCTTGAACCCAGAATAAAAAGTACGGTACGTAATATTTACCAGGCCAAAATAGAAAAGGCCGACGACCTGGTCATTTTTAACGTTGTAGCCAGCTCATTCCTGACTCACCAGGTGCGCAACACGGTAGGCGCTTTAATCGAGGTTGGGCTCGGCAAGATGACAGTTGATGATTTTTATAGTATAGTTGAGATGAAAAGACCGGGGCTGGCTGGGCCAACGGCTCCTGCCTGTGGACTGTGCCTGATGCGAGTAATTTATCCGCATCCTCTAGAGGAGATACAAAATGAAAACCTATAGCACCAAGAGGGCTGATATTGAACGAAAGTGGCATCTTATTGATGCCTCCGACAAGACTCTGGGCAGGCTTGCCACCCGGATAGCCAGTTTTCTGATGGGCAAGCACAAGCCAATCTTCAGCCCCCATCTGGATACCGGTGACTTTGTCGTTGTTATTAATGCCGATAAGGTTCACATTACGGGTAACAAGGCCAAGCAGAAACTTTATTACCGACACTCCGGGTACCCCGGCGGGCTGAAAAGCATCTCTTTAGAGAAAATGATGCAGACCAACCCGACACGGGTAATTGAGCACGCGGTTAACGGCATGTTGCCTCACACGCGACTAGGTGCTAGTATGAAGAAGAGGCTCAGGGTCTATGCCGGTGAGACTCATCCTCATCCGGTTCAGACGGAGGCTGCTTAGCTATAGCCAGGTTATCAGGGATTTAAGGGGGGGTCTATTGGACAAACAAACTTATCACCATGGGACAGGTCGCCGGAAGGAAGCGGTAGCTCAGGTAAAACTGATGGCGGGAAATGGCGCCATAATTATAAACGGCACACCTTACGATGAAGCATTTCCCAGCCTTGAGCACCGGCGGTCAATATTACAACCTCTCACGGTCACCGAGTGTCTCACTAAGTATAATGCTGTGGTTAAGGTAGCCGGCGGTGGCAGTACTGGACAGAGTGACGCCATTTCTCACGGTATTGCTCGCGCACTGGTAAAGGCGAATGAGAACTTAAGGCCTGTCCTGCGCCAGAACGGGTTACTTACCCGGGACCCTCGGGTCAAGGAAAGAAAGAAAGTCGGCCTCAAGCGGGCACGCAAAGCACCTCAATACACCAAGCGGTAAAGAGCAGCCAGCGGTTTATTTAGATAATTCCGTTGCCTTTACCGGTGGCTAAAGTTTTAGTAGATACTCTCTGGCAGATTATTCCCTGGCTCATATAGCATTTAATAGGTGACCCTATCCCCTGTATCCCCTTCCCCTTGTTTAGGGGAAGGGGGAGATTTTTAAAAAGAGGGGCTTCGCCCTTCTTAAACACCCACACATCGTTGGCCAAGAAAAAGTAGGGTCAAAGGGAGGCGAAGCCTCCCTTACGCAAACAACTCCCCCTCTCCTTTTAAGGAGAGGGGGATACAGGGGGTGAGGTCATAAATAACCTCTATCTAACCCCGGCCATTTCTTTCCCCGTTGCCAGCAGCCTTTCTACCCGCTCAGGGGAATCAGTTTCAGCATAGATGCGGAGCACCGGCTCGGTTCCGGAAAATCTAATCAGCAGCCAGGTGTCGTCCGCCAGAATATAACGAAAACCATCAAAAGTGTCTAACTTTACTACCTCAACACCATCAATGGACTTTGGAGGGTTTTTACGCAGTCGTTCAATGATAGCCTTTCGTTCAGCTTCAGGAAACTTGACATCCACCCGCTGATAGTAGTGCGGCCCCACCCTGTCATATAGATAGTCAATAAGCTCGGAAGGGGTTTTGCCAGTCTTAATCATCAGGTCGAGGAAAAAGAGGTTAGCCAGAATACCGTCACGCTCAGGCACATGACCCCGGAAGCCAAAGCCACCACTCTCCTCGCCGCCAATCAGCGCATCTTCGGCAAGCATCACCGGGGCAACGTTCTTGAAGCCTACCGGCGTCTCATACACCGGAACCTTAAATATTTCTCCCAGGCGATAAACCATGCTGGTGCTGGTTATCGTCTTGACTATGGGACCGCTTTCACCGCGTATTTCCAGCAGGTAGAGGCAGAGCAGGCCAAAAACCTGGAGCTGCGTCAGAAATGTTCCCTTCTCATCAACAATGCCCATACGGTCGGCATCACCATCGGTAGCCAGACCCACATTCGCTCCCTGCTCTTTAACCAGGGTCGAGAGCCGGGTCAGGTTAACCGCTATCGGCTCGGGTCGTAGGATGCCGGGAAAGAGCGGATTTCGCTCTCCGTTTATCTCTACTACCCCGGTAACTCCTCCCTGCAGTATCGTCTTAAGATAGCCGGCACCGGCACCATACATTGAGTCAACCACCACTTTAAGGCCAGCCCGGCGTATTCCCTCCAGGTCAACGAGTTTGGCTACCCGAGCCAGATAGAGTGGGTCCAGGTCAAGATATTCCACCAGCCCTTTCTCCACCGCTTCCGCCAGTGGCAGTTGTTTTATTCTCCCGGCATAAGGAGGCTGGGGGATATTCCGTTCAATTTTACCGCTAACCTCGTCGGGGGCGCTGGCACCGTGCTCATTCTTGCACTTGAAGCCGTTCCAGCCAGCCTGATTATGGCTGGCAGTGATGACGATGGCACCACCTGCCTTCTTTTCCTGAACACCAAAGCTGATTACCGGCGTGGGAGTTGCCCTGGGGCAGAGGTATACTTTTATGCCGTTGCCGGCAATTACCTCGGCTGCCGCCGAAGCGAAGTCCTCGGAAGCGAAGCGAGTGTCATAGCCGATAATCAGTCCCCTGCTGGCTAAGCCTGCCTCTTTAAGATAGCCGACTACTCCCTGAGCACAAGCCCGCACATTATCAAAGGTAAAGTCCCGGGCGATAATACCCCGCCAGCCGTCGGTGCCGAATTTAATGGGATTATCTATCTACCTCACCCCCTTAATCCCCCTCCCCTTCAAAGGAGAGGGGAAGGAGTTATGGAAGAGGGGCTTCGCCCCTCTTAGACTCCCCCTGTACCCCCTGCTTACTTACCCAGCGCCTCTTTTCTCAGGATGTCAGCTTTGTCGGTCTTCTCCCAGGGGAGGTCAAGGTCATCCCGACCAAAGTGCCCGTAACAGGCAGTCTGCCGGTATATGGGGCGGCGCAGGTTCAAATTCTGGATAATAGCCGCCGGCCTCATGTCAAAGTGCTTGTTAATCAGGTCTTTAATAAGCTGGTTTTCAACCCTGGCAGTGCCAAAGGTCTCAATAGAAATAGACAGCGGGTGGGCAACACCGATAACATATGAAACCTGGATTTCCAGTCGGTCAGCCAGTCCCGCCGCCACAATGTTTTTAGCTATATATCGGGCCATGTACGCCGCCGAGCGGTCAACCTTGGTCGGGTCCTTACCCGAAAAGGCACCACCGCCATGGCGGGCAATACCGCCATAGGTATCAACCAGAATCTTCCGTCCGGTAAAACCAGTATCTGATACCGGACCACCAATAACAAACCGGCCGGTAGCATTAACATAGTATTTGGTTTCTCCGTCTATAAGTGAAGCCGGTACAATCCTTTTGACTACCTTTTCAATAATATCTTGCTCAATCTTTTCACGGCTAACATCAGGGTCATGCTGGGCACCAATTACCACGCTATTTACCCGCCGTGGAGCGCCTTTATCATATTCTACAGTCACCTGCGATTTACCATCAGGGCGAAGGTAGGGTAAAGTCCCATCCTTTCTGACCCGAGCCAGGTGCCGGCATAGCCGGTGTGACAGAGAAATAGGCAGCGGCATCAGTTCAGGGGTCTCATTACAGGCAAAGCCAACCATCATTCCCTGGTCACCGGCGCCGATTTTATCAAGGTCGCCAGCGCCTTCAGTTTCTTTAGATTCCTGTGATTTGCTGACGCCCTGGTCAATATCAACAGATTGCGGAGTAATGGAGACGAGTACACCGCAGGACTGGTAATCAAATCCATACTCGGGGCGGGTATAGCCGATATCTTTCACCACTTCCCTGACAATCTTGGGAATATCTACATAACAAGAGGTGGTAATCTCACCCAAAACAATCACCATTCCGGTAGTGGTGGCAACTTCACAGGCCACCCTGCCGATCGGGTCTTCGTTCATAATAGCATCCAGAATGGCATCCGATATCTGGTCACATAGCTTATCCGGATGCCCTTCTGTAACCGACTCTGAGGTCAGCATATAGTTGGGTGAACTGGCAAAACTATTGGTCATATCTTCTCCTCCGTTTCAACGAGATACTCAGCGCTTGGCTAATTTTATGTCAAGTATATTACCTTATGTCCCCTCCTCCCAGGAGGTAAGGTACTTTTTTTGCTCCGGGGTTAGCTTATCAATAGCAATAACCATCGCCTCAAGTTTTAACCGGGCCACCTGCTTATCAATCTTCTCAGGCACCGGATAGACTCTGGACTCAAGCTTCCCCCTGTTTTTTGCCAGATGCTCCAGGCACAGAGCCTGGTTGGCAAAACTCATATCCATAACACTGGCTGGATGTCCCTCAGCCGCCGCCAGATTGACCAGCCTCCCCTCCCCCAACAGGTACACGCAGCGGCCATCTGCCAAAGTGTACTCATCAACAAAAGTCCGCAGGCGCCGCTTGCGGTGAGCCAGACTTTCCAGAGCCGGAATATTAATTTCCACGTTGAAATGCCCGCTGTTAGCCACGATAGCCCCGTCCTTCATCACCTGAAAGTGAGCCTTATCAATAACACTTTTATCACCGGTAGCAGTGATGAAAATATCACCCACCCTGGCGGCTTCCAGCATCGGCATAACCTGGTAACCATCCATAACCGCCTCAAGGGCTCGGACCGGCTCCACCTCGGTTACGATTACATGAGAACCCAGGCCCTTGGCTCTCATCGCGATGCCGTGTCCGCACCAGCCATAGCCACAAACCACCACCTTTTTCCCCGCCCAGAGGATATTGGTGGCGCGGGTAACACCATCGATGCTGCTCTGCCCGGTGCCATAGCGATTATCAAAGAGGTACTTGGTCTGAGCATCATTCACCGCAATTATGGGATACTTTAACTCCCCCGCCTTATCCAGACTGCGCAGTCGGACCACCCCGGTGGTGGTTTCCTCGGTGCCACCGATGACATTATCAATCAGGTCGCTTCGCTTGGTGTGCAGTGTGGTAACCAGATCAGCGCCGTCATCCACGGTAAGCTGGGGTTTACTATCCAGAGCCGTATTGATGTGTTTATAATATGTGGCCTCATCTTCCCCCTTGATAGCGTTAACCGGTATGGCATAGTCCACCAGCGCGGCAGCGACATCATCCTGGGTGCTGAGCGGATTGGACGCACATAAAATAACGTCAGCCCCTCCCTCTTTCAGGGTTAGCACCAGGTTGGCTGTTTCGGTAGTAACGTGAAGGCAGGCTGATATCCTGATGCCCTGTAGCGGCTTCTCAACAGAGAACCTTTGCCTGATTAACTTCACCACCGGCATCTCCCGATAAGCCCACTCTATTCGCTGCCTGCCAGCCTCGGCCAGTGACGGGTCTTTAATATCATAGTTATTTAAGTCCATAAGCACTCCTTAGCAAGCTCTCAACAATTCTATATTATTTATTCAAATTGAAAGCTGATATAAACGTTAAAAACCTAGGAAGAATACGTCAGAGGGGGCACCTGATATACCCATACCTGATGATATACATCAGGCTCGCCCTTGGGAAGCACCTGCCGCTTCTCACTTACTTCCACGAACTTCCACTTGCCTTCAGACTCCAGTGCCACCATTTTATCTTTGAATCCGTCACTTTCATATACATCGGGACGCAGAGTGAAGATGATGTACCCGCCAGGCCTGGTGACCCGTACCAGCTCATCAAGAGAACTGGCCGGCGCGTGCCCCACCGTCATTACTCCAACACTCACCACCGCCCCAAAGGAGCTGGCGGCAAAATCAAGGGGCTCCCCCATTACCATCTGGTGGAACTCCCGGTACACCTTTTTCTTGCGTGCCTCTTCCAGCATACCTTCTGACAGGTCCATTGCGGCTATATCCTGGTAGCCCATATCGGACAGTATAGCCCCGACCAGGCCGGTGCCGGCACCCGCATCTAAAATCCTTACCGCCTTGGGCACATATCTGGCGAATACCTCAGCCGCAGCCTGTGGTCCCCACCAGCCAAAATCCCGCTCAAGGTCAGCCTCGTAATCTTTAGCCCACTGGTCATATCTCTCCGCCAGTTCCTGATTGTCTTTGGAAGAGTAAATCCACTGGACTTTGTTCTTTTTCCCCAATATTAGCTCCTTTCATGACAAGTAACCTCGATTTTTACTAACCCGCTATTATACTGCCGTCCCCATATTTTTACAATTACGCTACGGAATAGCTCAACACTATAAATCGGAGAGCAGGAGATAGACTTCTATAATTCACTTCATAAGGCTATAATATAATTTACGGTTACTTATCTTACCATTATAAACTGAGTATTTCCAAGCTCAGAAAAGGCAGAGGCGATTGACAAGAAAAAGATTTCAGCTCATAGAACATACCGCCGATGTGGGACTTGTTGCCTACGGGGAGACTCTGGCCAAGGCATTTGCCAACGCCGCCTATGGTCTGTTCTCCATAATTGCCGAGCTTAAAACAGTAAAGGAGACCGAGACCCGCCAGCTAGAGCTCAGTGAAGAGGACCCGGAGGCTTTACTTTTTGAATGGCTCAACAGCCTCATCTATCTTTTTGATGTTGAGATGATTCTATTCAAAAGATTTGAGATAACCGACTTTGATGGGTGCCGGTTAAGGGCAGTCTGCTATGGTGAAAAATATGACCCCTCCCGCCACCAGCTGAAGACAGGAGTTAAGGCGGCTACCTATCATATGCTCAAGGTAGACGGGGAGAAAAATCAGGTTCAGGTTATCTTTGATATCTAGGAGGTGACACATGGCACAACCGAACAAACCTCTGGAAAAAATAGATGACTACCGCTGGCGAATGCCAAAGAGCTACAAGACAGGCATGCGTGTGCCGGGGATAATCTACACCGACGAGGACATGCTGAAGCAACTCATGAAGGAGCAGGCTCTGGAACAGGTAGCCAATGTCGCTTTCTTACCCGGCATAGTGGACTATTCTCTGGCCATGCCTGATATCCACTGGGGTTACGGGTTCCCCATCGGTGGAGTCGCCGCCACCAGAGTTGATGACGGCGTTGTTTCACCGGGTGGAGTCGGCTTTGACATTAACTGCGGAGTCCGCCTGCTACGAACCAACCTGACCGGAGAGGAAGTCTACCCCAGAATAAAGGAACTCATAGATTCTTTATACAACAATGTTCCTTCCGGCGTGGGCTCAAAGGGTAATATAAGACTGCGCGGCGCGGAAATTAACGAGGTAATGGTCAAAGGCTCACGCTGGGCGGTAGAGCATGGCTACGGACGACCGGAAGACCTGGATACTACCGAGGAAAGGGGCGAGATGCCCAGGGCTGACCCTGCCAGGGTGAGCAGTAGAGCCAGGGAACGCGGCACGCCCCAGTTAGGCACGCTGGGCTCCGGAAACCATTTCCTCGAGGTAGCTCTGGTAGACCACATTTACGAGCCGGACATAGCCGGTGTTATGGGCATAAACCAGATAGGACAGGTAATGCTCTACATCCATTGCGGTTCCCGCGGCCTGGGACATCAGGTTGCCGACGACTATATCAAGGAAATGGTCCGGGCGATGACCAAGTATGACATCAGCTTGCCCGACCGTCAGCTCGCCTGCAGCCCCGTAAAATCTCCGGAAGGTCAGGCTTACCTTGCCGCAATGAGGTGTGCTGCCAACTATGCCTGGGCCAACCGCCAGTGCATCACCCACTGGGTCAGGCAGTCCTTCTGCCAGATACTGGGAAAAAGCGAAAAGGAAGCCGGACTTGAGCTCATCTACGATGTAACCCACAATATCGCCAAGATAGAAGAGCACAAAGTGCACGGAAAGCAGCAGAGGCTTTGCGTTCACCGTAAAGGCGCCACCAGAGCCTTCCCCGCCGGCCACCCCGATGTACCTGCGAAATACGCAAAGATAGGACAACCGGTACTCATCCCAGGAGATATGGGACGGGTTTCCTACGTGCTGGTGGGTACCGAGCAGGCGATGGAAGAGACCTTCGGCTCTACCTGCCATGGCGCCGGCAGGGTGCAAAGCCGTACTGCCGCCAAAAAGCACCTCAACGGAAGAGCTGTACTTGAATCGCTGCAATCCCGGGGTATAACAGTTCGGGCCGGCAGTCTCCCCGGGCTTGCCGAGGAAGCTTCCGAAGCCTATAAAGACGTAACCTCAGTGGTTGAAGTCGCTCACCGTGCCGGTATCTCAAAGATTGTCGCCAGAACCAGACCCATCGGGGTAATCAAAGGATGAGGAATAGGAAAGGAGAGTCAAAGAGAGGCGAAGCCTCTCTTATATACTCGTTTCCCCCTCTCCTTTTAAGGAGAGTGGGATAAAGGGGGTGAGGTTAACAAATTAATCCTAACCAAGCCCTATCCTGTCTTTGACAGTAGCCAGGGTCTTTTCGGCGACGGGACGTATTCTATCGGCTCCCTCAGCCAGCAAAGAGTCAATATGGGTCGGGTCGGCAGTCAACTCCCGGTAGCGCGACTGCAAAGGCCTCAGGCCGCCGACAACCACCTCAGCCAGTTCCTTCTTGAAATCGGCATAGCCTCTCCCTTCAAACCGAGCTTCAATCTCCGCCCTGCCAACCCTGGTGAAGAGTTCGTAGATGACCAGCAGATTACAAATTCCAGGACGATTCTCGTCAAAACGGATTTCACGTAGCGAATCCGTGGTAGCTCTCATTATCTTATTCCGAATATCATCCGGCGGGTCAAGCAAATAAATTATATGACCCTGTCCATCCTCGCTCTTGCTCATTTTTTTCGTCGGGTCCTCCAGCCCCATAATGCGGGCGCCGGTCTCAGCTATTAGCGGCTCCGGTAATTTAAAAGTCTCACCATAGATTGAATTAAATCTCTGGGCAGTGTCCCGTGCCAGCTCCACATGCTGTTTCTGGTCTTCACCAACCGGCACCAGGTCAGTCTGATAAAGCAGGATATCAGCCGCCATCAATGCCGGATAATCAAAAAGACCTACGCTGACCTGTTCTTTCTGCTTCTGTGATTTCTCCTTGAACTGCGTCATACGTTTCATCCAGCCGATAGGGATAAAGCAATTGAGAATCCAGGCCAGTTCGGCGTGAGCACTAATATGCGACTGGACGAAGAGTGCCGATACTTTGGGGTCTATGCCGGCGGCAAGGAGAAGCCCGGCGGTCTCACGTACCTTCAACTTCAGAGTCTCAGGGTCCTGGGGAACAGTGATGGCATGCAGGTCAACAACACAGAAGATGCTGTCAAGTTCAGCTTGTGAAGCTACCCAGTGCCGGATTGCCCCCAGATAGTTTCCGATGTGAATATCGCCTGTCGGCTGAATACCGGAGAACACTCGCTTTTTCATAACTTGCTAAATACTCCTCAAGTATAATTCTAACGCTTGTCTACGCCCTACATTTTACGCTGGTGTGCGTCTTGTGGCAAGTGCTGAGCAAACCGCAGGAGTCAAACATTAGCTTATTGCGAAACTCCCCAGAAGTGATAGAATTGGGGTATGTGATTGGGATAAAGATGAACAGTCTACTCTACGAGGATATTACCAAATATGATTTCTGGCTAAAACTCATCCTGGGTAGTATTCTGGCACTAACATTCGTCTTGGGGATAATCTTCATTTCCAATACCGAAGTTGCTTTGGTTATGTTTGGAATAACTCTTTTTGATGCCCTGTTGTTCAAGGCAATCTTACCAAGGCGATTTCAGATATTTGAGGACAGATTGAGAATACTCTTGGGTGGACCATTGGCTGTAAACATTCCTTTCTCCGATATTGCAGACGCAAAACCAGTTCCAGGCAGTAAAGCCTTCAATTATCGGGGGTATCGGGGTCTCCGCTTTGCTACCTCTACCCGCTACGTGATTGAGATAGTTCGCAACAAAGGCTTGAATTTAGTTATATCCCCAAGTAAAGGCGATATATTCCTGGAGGAGCTGAATAGGGCTATAAAGCTAAAATGAGCACCTGTTTATCAGCCCGATGCTTACCATTCCAGCCAGTTAGAGAAAGGCAAACTACCACGGAGCTTCCTTCTTCTTCAGGGTCTCAATGAGAGCATCAATAGTAATTGCCGCCAGTGTCAGGGTTTGAGTGGTCCCTTTGGCACTCAATCGTATTGCCAGTTTAGCCATGGCTTCGTTACTCGGCGCCTCCAGTATACTGACGAAATCATACTGGCCCAGCAGAGCATACTGATGCAGAAGCTTTACCCCCATATGCTCCACTTCCTTATTGATGTCCCTGAGGCTCTCCGGGTCTTCTTGAAGGGATTTCCTGCCTTCATCGGTGAGGGTAGTGAGCATAAGATAGACAGACATTGCTACCTCCTCTTGGTCGGACTCTTTGACCGTATTATGTAGGTATTGCTTACCCATTTGTCAATATGACTTATGCCGGAATTTTTAGCAACCTATCCCCCCACCCCTTCCACCAGGATATTTGATGACCTCAGTACAAAGCAATGGACTGAGGCCAATAAACAATCTTCACAAGCCTATCCCCCTTCTCCCTGAATTTATCACAGAAACAAGTTATGGTATAATGTGGCGAAAATGAAGAAACTACTGTCTGGGAATGAGGCTCTGGCCCTGGGAGCTTACCACGCTGGAGTAAAGGTAGCCACCGCCTATCCCGGAACCCCTAGCACCGAGATACTTGAATCTATAGCCCACCATAACGATATCTACGCAGAATGGTCAACCAATGAGAAGGTGGCTATGGAGGTGGCGCTGGGGGCAGCTTATGCCGGGGCTCGCTCATTGGCATCAATGAAGCAGGTAGGACTGAACGTAGCCAGCGACCCTTTTATGGCAGCCGCCACCACCGGAATCAATGCCGGGATGGTTGTCATCACTGCCGGTGACCCGGGAGCGCACAGCTCCCAGAACGAGCAGGATAACCGCCACTACGCCAGATTAGCCAAGGTGCCAATGCTGGAGCCCAGTGATAGCCAGGAAGCCTATGACTTAATGGCTCTTGCCTTTGACATCAGTGAAGAGTTTGATACGCCGGTGCTGGTGTATACTACCACCCGCGTCTCCCATTCAAAGTCAGTGGTGGAGGTAAATCGGAGCCGGGCTGTGCCCGCCAAACATAGAGACTTCCAGTACGATGTAAAAAAGTACGTTATGCTGCCGGTTTACGCCCGGTTCAGGCACCCGATAATAGAAGAGCGACTGGTCAAACTGGCAACTTATGCCGAAACTTTCCCGTTTAACAAGGTAATTTGGGGAGAACGCCATCTTGGCGTGGTGACCAGTGGCGTCGCCTACCAGTATGCCAGAGAAGTTTTCCCCAAGGCTTCTTTCCTCAAGCTGGGTATGACCTATCCCCTACCCCGGAACTTGCTCCGCCATTTTGCCGCACAGGTGGAAAGGCTGATAGTTGTTGAAGAACTTGACCCGTTCCTGCAGGAAAATATTCAGGCGATGGGAATAACGGTCAGCGGGAAAGAATTCATCCCCAGGATGGGCGAGTTGAACCCGGATATTATTGAGGAAGGCAGCCGCCGTGCCGGACTGATGGCTGGTACGCCACCGCGACCAGTAGAGACAGCCACCGAGCTACCCAAGCGCCCTCCCCTCCTCTGCCCGGGCTGCCCGCACACCGGCATCTTCTTTGTCCTCAGCAGCATCGGGCAGCGCGCCAAACCGCCGAAAGCCAAAGGCAAGCCGACCAGAGAATCAAACTTAATTATCACCGGAGATATTGGCTGTTACACCCTGGGTGCTTATCCCCCGCTTCTCGCCATGGACACCTGTGCCTGCATGGGTGCCAGCATTGGTCAGGCACTGGGTATGGAGAAGGCAGGCACCAGTAAAAAGGTGGTTGCCGTAATCGGCGACTCCACCTTTCTGCACTCCGGCATCACCGGCCTGGTTAACGGCGTCTACAATAAAGGACAGATAACGCTCATCATCCTTGACAACGGTACTACTGCCATGACCGGACACCAGGAACACCCCGGCACCGGTATTTCAGCGCAGGGCAAGGAGACCAGAACGGTAGAGCTGGAGCCGCTAGTGCGTGGTATCGGGGTCAGCGATGTCAGGGTAGTTGATGCCTTCAATATTAAAGAACTGAGGTCAAGCGTAAGAAGTTCCCTGAACAATCCTGAGCTATCGGTTATCATTGTCCGTGGTGCCTGCGTCGTGCATAAGCCTAAGCGTGCCAACCCCAGAGCCATTGATGCCGAACAATGCAACCAGTGTGGCATCTGCCTCATGCTCGGCTGCCCGGCGATACAGAGTGATGGCGAACAGGTTACCATTGATGCTACCATGTGCGTCGGGGACGCCTGCACCATCTGTCAGCAACTCTGTCCCCGCCAGGCAATCGGCCCCAAGTCCAAGACTACAGCTAAGGAAGCGAAGTGAAAAAGCTGGACTTGCTCATTACCGGCGTGGGCGGCCAGGGGGTTATCCTGGCCAGCGACATAATCGGCGATGCCGCCATAACCACCGGATACGACATCAAGAAAACCGACGCCCTGGGCATGGCACAGCGCGGTGGCAGTGTTACCAGTAACGTACGAATCGCCCCCCAGGTCCGTTCCCCCCTAATCAAGATGGGCGAGGCTGACATGCTGCTCGCCTTTGAGAAGCTGGAGGCAGCCCGCTGGAGCCATTACCTGCGACCGGGAGGCATCGCCATCGTCAATAACCATGCGCTACCCCCCCTGTCGGTCAGTCTGGGCAGCGAGCGGTACCCCGGTGACGATGAGATAATTAACATCCTGAAGCAGCGCACCGACCGCGTCTATTTTGTGGAGGGCACACGACGTGCCAGAGAACTGGGTAACGTCAGGGTACTCAACATATTTATGCTGGGATGTGTCTCGCTTTTCGCACCCTTCAAAGTCCAAACCTGGGAAGATAGTATTTCTCAACACCTGCCCCCCAAACTCAGGCAAATCAACATTGAAGCTTTTAACCAGGGAAGAAAGGAAATTCAAGGTGTCCGTCTCTGAGAATGTCAGGAAACGCATGGCGGAGGGCTCGTGGATAAGGAAGATGTTTGAGGAGGGAATTGTCCTCAAACAGCGCTACGGTGCCGAGAATGTCTTTGACCTGTCTCTGGGCAACCCGATTATAGAGCCTCCGGATGAGCTTCATAATGAGCTGAAGAAGCTGGTGGAGCATCCCTTACCCGGAATGCACAGGTACATGCCCAACGCCGGTTATGATGAGACCAGAACCGCCGTCGCCGAGCAGCTTGTGCTGGAGACCGGCATCAAGTTCACCCTGGATGACATCGTCATGACCTGTGGGGCGGCGGGAGCAATGAACGTGGTGCTGAAGACAATACTCAATCAGGGGGATGAGGTCATTATCTTCGCTCCCTACTTCGCGGAATACCTCAACTACGTTGACAATCATGGCGGGATAGCCAGGATTCTGCCTGCGGATGAGCAGTTCCTGCCCAGGCTTGATACTCTTGAAGCCGGCATTGGCGCCAAGACCAGGGCGGTAATCATCAATTCCCCCAACAACCCCTCCGGAGCTGTTTACAGTGAAGACCTTATCCACCAGATGGGAGAACTAATCCAGAAAAAAGAAGCCCAGTACGGTAAAGAGATTTTTCTTATCAGCGACGAAGCCTACCGCAAGATTATCTATGATGGATTGAAATACCCCTCACCCCTGCACCACCACCGGCAGAGCATCATCGTTACCTCTCATTCCAAAGACCTGGCACTGCCCGGTGAGCGCATCGGCTATATCGCCATACATCCTGACTGCCGCCACCGGGAGGAACTGCTGGACGGCTTTATCTTCTGCAACCGGACGCTGGGATTCGTCAACGCCCCGGCTTTAATACAGCGCCTGGTGCGCCACCTGCAGTCAACCACCGTCTCCATAGCCTGGTATCAGCAGAAACGGGATTTCCTGTATAATCATCTCACCGAGGCGGGTTATTCAGTGGCAAAACCGCAGGGGGCTTTCTATATGTTTCCCAAATCCCCGCTGGAAGACGACGTTGCTTTCGTGGGGGAGCTGCAAAAATTGAAGGTGCTGACTGTGCCCGGTAGCGGCTTCGGCACACCAGGGTACTTCCGGATAGCCTACTGTGTTGATGACCGGACACTTGAAGGCTCCATAGCGGGTTTCCGTGAAGCTATTAAAAAGCTCGGAGTGGGTTAGCCAACCCCAAAAGGCAGGCAGAAAATGGACGAATCCAACATACCAGAACAAAAAGGCAGGAAACCTGACACTCTGGCAGAACTGAGAGCCGAAGCTGAGAGAGAACCAATCGCCTCCTTCCTGAAAATGCGGTTGCTGGAGCTTTCCCCGGGTTATGCCAGGGTATCCATAAAATTAACGCCGGAATATGAAAACTATAATGGTCTGGTTTTCGGCGGCATTATAATGTCAGTGGCTGACGAAGCCTTTGGCTACGCCGTCAATTCGGTTGACCACCCCAGCGTAGCCACCCAGTTCAACACCCATTTTATCGCCGCCGCCAGGGTGGGTGATGAGCTCATTGCCGAAGGCAGACTGCTGAAAAGCGGTAAACGAGTCGGCATCGCTGAGGTTACCGTGACCAATCAGGAAGGAAAGCTCATCGCCAGAGCCACCGGGACAACGATACCGGTAAGATAATAAGTGACTCTTCTCAATTGTGTTTGAATTTTTCCACCTCAGAAATTGCCTGTTCATTGTGCTTGAATATAGACCACCATTTTGAGAATGTCTATTTTTGTTGACCTCACCCCCTTTATCCCCCTCTCCTTAAAAGGAGAGGGG
>DATKWF010000134.1:0-14066 GCA_035529715.1 Dehalococcoidales bacterium
TACCGCTTCTTCACACTCAAGCAAGGGTAGACCGATATTTATGGCATTGCGGAAGAAGATGCGGGCAAAGCTTCTGGCAATTACACAGGAAACACCAGCTGCTTTAATTGCCAGCGGGGCATGCTCCCGTGAGGAGCCACAGCCGAAGTTGGTAGTCGCCATGATTATATCGCCGGGTTGCACCTTGTTTAAGAAATCCTTATCAATGTCTTCCATGCAGTGCTTTGCCAGCTCTGCCGGCTCGGAAACATTCAGGTAACGCGCCGGTATAATGACATCAGTATTTACATCAGCACCATACTTATGAACTTTTCCTTTTAGTATCAAGAGATAGCCTCCTTGGTTAGCTTCTTTAGTACTTACCGCTTCACCAGCACATTCTCAAAATCCTTAACTTTAGTATCCAGATTGCTTACCGGTAATGCGCTCAATATCAACCCTGACAACAGAGCTCAAATCCAGCCTTGATTTTGGAAAACTGAACTCACCTTCAGAATAGTGTTTCATAATCAATTCCAAGCCGTGAATTTTTTCTCCGTCACTTTCCACAATACGGGCTTTTCCCACCCCAATAACACTCCTGTATTTCATTGTCCAGTCGCATGGACTTGTAGCAAACACTGTTTCCACATCGGCTTCCATTTCGAAAGAAACCCTGTCATTTTTCTCAATTAACTCAACTTTCCGCCCCTCCAGAGCCCCGTGAAAGTAAAGAGCCCCTCTCTCGTAACCAAAACAGACCGGAACCACATAAGGTTCATCACCATCTATCAGTCCGATCCGGCAGTTTATCGACTTTTTTATTATCGCCTCTATTTCGCTAATATCGGTAATTTCTCTCTCTTTTTTCTGCATATGCACCCAGCCAAGTTCATTATTTGCTTTGGCAGCACCTACACCATTTAGTCTTATACCTCACGATAAAATATCTGCCGGACTAGCAATCTTACCGGCTACGGCACTGGCAGCTGCCACCGCCGGGTTCGACAGATAGACCTCTGCCCTGGGACTCCCCATCCTGCCAACAAAATTACGGTTGGTGGTAGAGATACACCGCTCACCAGCCGCCAGGACTCCCATATGACCACCCAGGCAGGGGCCACAGGTCGGGGTGCTGACTGCAGCACCGGCTTTAATAAATATCTCTATCAGGTTTTCGTTTAAGGCGTCGATATATACCTGCTGCGAGCCGGGAATAATTATGCAGCGTACTTTAGGGTGTACCTTTTTCCCTTTTAATATCTCAGCAGCAACACGCAAATCTTCAAGACGACCATTGGTGCAACTGCCAATTACTACCTGGTTGATTTCTATGTCCCCTACCTCGCTAACTGGCTTTACATTTGCCGGGGAATGAGGCAGAGCAACCTGAGGCTCAAGGCCAGAGACATCATATTCAATAGTCCGTGAATATTCGGTATCATTATCCGCTTCATATACGTTATAGGAACGCTTTGCCCTTGATTTTATGTAAAGTTGCGTCTTGTTATCTACCCTGAAGAGGCCAGCTTTAGCTCCAGCCTCAATAGCCATATTAGCCATGGTAAATCGTCCATCCATGGAAAGCTTTTCTATCGCCTCACCATTAAACTCCATTGCCGAATAAAGCGCTCCATCCACACCAATACTACCAATAGTATGAAGAATTAAGTCCTTACCCCCTACCCATTCCCCCAAATCGCCATGGTAAACCAGTTTTATTGTCGGTGGCACTTTCATCCAGATGTCACCGGTTGCCATAGCCACAGCAATGTCAGTTGACCCCATACCGGTAGCAAAAGCGCCCAAAGCACCATAGGTACAGGTGTGCGAGTCGGCTCCGATAACTACTTCCCCGGGAAGAACCAAGCCCTGCTCGGGTAAGAGGACGTGCTCGATGCCCATTTGGCCCACTTCAAAGTAAAGCGTTCCGTGCTCATAACAAAACTCCCTCATCAGCTTGGCCTGCTCGGCAGAGGCGATATCTTTACCCGGCATAAAGTGGTCAGGTACCATCACCACCCTTTTGGGGTCAAAGACCTTACCCACCCCGATGCGCTGGAACTCCTTAATGGCAATCGGGGCAGTGATATCATTGGCCACTATCAGATCTACCCGGACATTGATAAACTCGCCCGGACTCACACCCTTTTTACCAGCATGAGCCGCCAGTATTTTCTCAGCTAAAGTCAATACATTTCTCCTTCCCAGGAACGCCTAGATAATAAAGCCTGAGACAGTTTTTACCGAATATGGTGAGGAAGAAACAACACAACTAATACAATGGCGGTGGCAACTGCTGAGACCACATACAAGCCAGCCCCAGCCGCCAGACCAATGCCGGCTACCGCCCATATAGTAGCCGCTGTAGTCAGCCCACCTACAATACCCTCACCACTGCGTAAAATAGCACCGGCACCGAGAAAACCAATCCCGGCCACCACTCCGGAAGCAACCCTGGCGGCGTCATCAGTGTCAAAGCCGTAAATAGAGACTACAGTGAACAGGGCAGCCCCAACACAGATAAGAATATGAGTTCTGAGTCCAGCCGGTTTGTCCGCTCTTTCCCGCTGGTAGCCAATGATAGCCCCCAGGGCGGCTGCCAGCAGAAGACGCAAGACAACTTCCACTTCTGTTCCCATCTCGGCACCTACTTTGTTAACTGTTTAGCCGCTAATAGTCTATTAAGGGCATTCATATAAGCCTTAGCACTGGCGACAATAATGTCAGTGTCAGCTCCTCGTCCGGTATAGGTTATGCCGTCACTCTCTATCCTGATCAGCACCTCACCAATAGCATCAATACCTTCAGTGACCGATTTGACAGTAAACTCAATGAGGTTATTTGACACCTGCACTATCTTGTTAATGGCCTTGAATACCGCATCAACTGGACCAGCGCCCAGAGCCGCGTCAGCCAAAATCTGTCCACCAGGGCCAATGAGTACTACAGAAGCAGTGGGAATACCTCTATCCCCGCAGGACACCTGAACACGGTCAAGATGATATATCTCGGTTACGGTACGTAACTCCTCAGCAACTAAAGACTCAATATCTTTGTCAGTAACTTCCTTTTTCTTATCCGCCAGCTCTTTGAACGCCATAAATACGCGGTTGAAATCCGTCTCAGCCAAGGTATAGCCCAGTTCGGCTAGACGTTCCTTAAAGGCATGCCGACCACTAAGCTTGCCCATCACCAGGCTACTTGCCGGTAGCCCCACTGTTCTGGGGTCAATTATCTCAAAGGTTATCGGCATTTTGATAACCCCATCCTGGTGTATCCCCGACTCATGGCGAAATGCGTTAGCGCCAACGATAGCCTTATTCGGCTGAACCAGAAAACCGGTTAGCTCGCTTACCAAGCGGCTGGTTTTATAGATTTGTTTGGTATCAATACCAGTTTCTACATTAAAAAAGTCACTGCGAGTCTTGATTGCCATCACAACTTCTTCGAGCGAGGCATTGCCTGCCCTCTCCCCGATACCGTTAATCGTACACTCCACCTGCCTGGCTCCCCGTTTGACTGCTTCCAGGCTATTAGCCACCGCCAGCCCCAGGTCATTATGGCAGTGCATACTGACCACCGCCTGGCCTATATTTGGTACATTCTGGAAAATTCCTTCAATTAACCGGCCAAATTCATCTGGAATGGCATAGCCCACCGTATCAGGGATATTCACTGTAGTAGCTCCGGCGTTAATAGCTACCTCCAGAATCTGATAGAGATACGCCGGCTCAGTTCGGCTGGCATCCATAGGCGAAAACTCTACGTCGCCGCAATATTTTTTCGCCCGGGCTACCATATCAGCAGCCAGTTGCAGAATTTCCTCGCGACTTTTTTTCATCCCGTGCAGGAGATGTATGTCTGAAGACGACACGAACACATGTATTCGGGGATGTTCCGCTTCTTGCACTGCTTCCCAGGCGCGGTCAATATCTTTGGGATTGGCCCGAGCCAGACCGCAAATCACCGGGTTACGAACCTCCCGGGCGATATGGCTCACTGCTTCAAAATCACCCTGAGAGCTGATAGGAAAGCCAGCCTCAATAACATCCACACCAAGCTTCTCCAGATGCTTGGCTATCTCCATTTTCTCCTGAATGTTCAGGCTTCCCCCAGCCGCCTGCTCTCCATCCCGCAAGGTGGTGTCAAAGATAACAACCTTGTCCATATCTAAATTCCCTCTTGCCATATTCAGCAAAGAACAGAAGCAATCGTCCCGATTGGTATTGTCTATCAGGATGCTTTCTGTCTTTTTATTATTGCCTTGGATGTGTTTACCTTTGCTGGCTGGCCAGTGTTTCCCCGAATCATGGCAATACGCCCAGTCCGGGCCACTTCCTTGATGCCAAAACCACGGAGTAAATTTAACAATGACTCAATCTTATCCTCATCACCGGTAATCTCAATTACCAATGAATCAGAAGCAACGTCTACTATATTAGCCCTAAATATATCCGCAATCTCAATAATCTCACCTCGACTGGACGAAGTAGCTTTCACCTTTATCAGCGCCAGTTCCCGGGTAGTTATGTTTTCAGCGGTAATGTCAACCGCTTTGACCACATCTACAACCTTATCCAGCTGTTTCCTAACCTGTTCCACCATCGTGGCTGACCCGTTAACGACGAATGTCATACGCGATAAATGGGGCAATTCACTATGCCCAACGGCGATACTCTCAATGTTGAAACCGCGCCTCCGAAAAAGGCTTGCCATGCGGTTAAGCACACCGGGCTTATCTTCCACCAACGCAACTATTGTATGTTTCGCACTGATCATATAATTGTGCCTGTTCTCCTTGCCAGTTTAACCAAAAACAGTTCTACTCCACGTCTCTGGTGGTAACATCGGCTACTTTAACCACATCTACTATCTTTTCCAGCTGCTTCCTGACCTGCCCCAGCATACTCGCCGACCCAGAGACGACAATGGCGACACGGGTGAGCCCGGGCATTTCACTATCTTCACTCTCAATAGTTTCCAGCACATTAACGCTTTGAATATTAAAACCTCGTCTCCGAAAAACGTTTGACATCCGATTTAATACACCGGGCTTATCCTCAACCAGTGCCAGCAAAATATGTTTCGTTACCACTGCAGATATTACCCTTTACCGCTTAGATATTACTCACTGGAAGTTTGGTGGAATCAGAGACCGCTTTCACCATTTTCTTCGGCTCTTCAACAGTTTCGTCGAGAGATGCCCCAGGTGGTACCATCGGATACACATTTTCTTCCGGTTCCACCATAAAATCTATCAGGAAAGGACCAGGATGCGCCATGGCCTGCTCAATAGCCGGCACTACTTCCTCTCTGCGGGTAACCCTGACCCCGGGGAGGCAATATCCTTCAGCAATCTTGACAAAGTCAGGGCTGGATAAAGGTGACGCTACATATCGTCTTCCATAGAACAATTCCTGCCACTGCCTGATCATACCCAGATAGCCATTATTTAGAATCGCTATCTTCACCGCAATATCATCCTGAACTAAAGTGGCCAGCTCCTGAATTGTCATCTGAAAGCCCCCGTCGCCATCAATTACCCAGACCGGCCTATCCGGGCAACCCACCTTGGCCCCCATAGCCGCTGGCAGTCCAAATCCCATCGTCCCCAAGCCACCCGATGTAAGAAAACTGTTTGGTTTATCATAGAAGTAATGTTGAGCTGCCCACATCTGATTCTGTCCGACGCCGGTGGCGACAATAGCCTCACCTTTAGTTACCTCATATATTTTGCGAACCACGTACTGAGGCAGGAGGCCATCGGTCTCTCTAATTGCAGTTGAAGGGTGTTCTCTCCTCAAATCATCAAGCTCCCCGACCCACTCAACGTGCACAGTAGGAGTAATCAGTTTATTTAATTCCTGAAGAACCGCCCTAACATCACCGACGATGGGCACATCAACACGAACGTTTTTACCTATCTCAGCCGGGTCGACATCAATGTGAATAATAGGACTATGAGGTGCGAAAGCACTTACCTTGCCAGTGAATCTATCATCAAACCTCATCCCAATAGCAATAAGTAAGTCAGCTTTATTCACTGCCCGGTTAGCATAATACATACCATGCATGCCAACCATTCCATAACTGAGAGGATGAGACTCAGGAAAGCAGCCGACACCCAGCAACGTGGTAACCACCGGTATTTGTGCTTCTTCGACAAGCTGTTTCAGTTCAGCACATGCCTCAGAAATCATTACCCCTCTACCCGCAAAAATAAGGGGGCGTTTAGCTTCATTTATAAGCTTAGCCGCCTTCTTGATTTGTGCCGGGTGCCCTTGAATGGTTGGTTTGTAACCGGGCAAATTCACTCGGCTGGGATAGTTAAATTCTGTCTGCTCCATGAAAATGTCACGTGGTATGTCAATAAGTACCGGTCCGGGTCGGCCAGTCCTGGCTAAATGAAATGACTCTTTAATCACCTCAGCCAGTGAACTTATGTCAAGGACAAGATAATTGTGTTTGGTAATGGGTAGTGTGATACCGGTAATATCTGTCTCCTGGAAAGCATCTTTGCCAATGAAGGGCCTGGCCACCTGACCGGTAATGGCTACTATCGGGGATGAATCAAGAAAGGCAGTAGCAATGCCGGTTACCAGATTAGTAGCACCTGGGCCTGAAGTAGCCAAGCATACCCCGACCTTTCCCGTAGCCCGAGCATAACCATCGGCCGCATGAGCCGCCGCCTGTTCGTGGCGTACCAAAGCATGGCGCAGCTTAGGATACTGAGGCAAAGTATCATAAAGTGGTAAAGTAGAACCACCGGGAATACCAAAAATAACCTCAACTCCTTCTCTTTCCAGTACCTCACACAAAATCTGGGCGCCAGTCATTTTCATAATAGCCTCCTTTATATGGCAAACACTGCCCCGGTATTGGCCGAAGACACATGCTCTGCGTAGTACCTGAGATAGCCCGTCTTTATTGCTGGTTCAAACTCAGGCAGTTGTGCCAGACGACTGGCAATTTCCTCATCGCTAAGCTCCACATCAAGTTTATGGTTGGGAATATCAATGCTAATCATATCCCCCTCTTTCAGGGCAGCGATTGGTCCCCGACTGGCCGCCTCGGGAGAGACGTGCCCGATAGCAGCACCCCGACTGGCTCCAGAAAAGCGCCCATCGGTGATGAGGGCTACTTCCTTGTCCATCCCGCTACCACTCAGTATAGAAGTAGGCGTAAGCATCTCTCTCATCCCCGGGCCTCCCTTAGGCCCCTCATAGCGGACAACCAATACCTCGCCCGACTTTATATTGCCTTCCATAATTGCCTTGGTAACTTCCTCTTCGGAGTTGAATATCCGGGCTGGTCCACGGTGAACCATCATCTCCGGAGCTACCGCGGCTTTCTTCACAACAGCGCCATCCGGCGCCAGGTTACCGAAAAGCAGGGCAAGTCCGCCGCTGGCTGAGTGAGCCTTAGCAATGGGGCGAATGACCTCCTCATCCAGAATCTGGCTGCCGGCGATGTTCTCGCCTACAGTCTTACCGGTTACTGTCTTTGCATTTAGTTTCAATAATCCCTGCAGTTCCTTCATCACCGCTGGTATGCCACCGGCTCGGTCCAGGTCCTCCATATGATACTCGCCAGCTGGCCTCATGCTGCACAGATACGGAGTGCGCTGGCTTATCTCGTCTATCTTCTGCAGTGGGAAATCAATCCCTGCCTCATGGGCTATAGCCGGCAGGTGTAAAACCGAATTGGTGCTGCCACCCAGTGCCATATCAACAGTGAATGCGTTGCACACGGAATCATAAGTTATTATATCTCTGGGACGAATATCTTCAGCTAAAAGCTTCATGACCTGCCGCCCGGCTTCTCTGGCTAAACCCTGCCGTTTTGCGTCAACTGCCAGAATAGTACCGTTGCCGGGCAGCCCCATACCCAGAACCTCGGTCATACAGTTCATAGTATTGGCAGTAAACATCCCGGAGCAACTGCCGCAACCGGGACATGCCAGCTCTTCCACCTGCTGCAGTTCTTCCTGGCTCATCTTGCCACTGAGTACCTTACCCACCGCCTCAAAGGCAGAGCTGATGTCAATTTTTTTACCTTCTCTACCCAGATGCCCGGCCAGCATAGGACCGCCACTGACAAAGGTAGCGGGTAGATTTAGTCTGGCAGCTGCCATAAGCATGCCAGGAACACACTTATCACAATTGGGGATAAAGACCAAAGCATCAAAGGCGTGAGCCTCAGCCACTATTTCTACTGAATCAGCGGTCAGCTCCCGACTGGGTAGGCTATATTTCATGCCGAGATGGTTCATGACAATGCCATCACAAACTGCAATAGTATTGAACTCAAAGGGAATGCCTCCCCCCTCACGCACTCCTGCCTTGACTGCATCAGCGATGCCTCGTAGATGCATGTGTCCAGGAACAATCTCACTGAAGCTATTTACAATGCCAATAAAGGGCTTATCTATCTCAGCACGAGTTAAGCCTAAAGCATATAACACCGACCGATGCGGCGCTCGCTCTACGCCTTTTTTTATCACATCGCTTTTCACAAATTGCCCCCTTTACCAAAAAATGAAAAAAGAAACCGTCCTTTTACGGGCGGATTGAAAACCGCTAAACCCACCCCCTTGAATATATCAAAAGATAACACAGTCTCTATTTAACTGTCAAACTCACCCGCCTGAAAGTCCCCCATTTCCAGTCTCATTACCCCTCCATCGCTTTTATCTTGTCCAGCCGGCGCAGGTGCCTCCCGCCCTCAAACTCGGTAGTCAGAAAAGCCTCAATGATTTCCGGTACTTGCTCTTCTCCCTTGCTTGTTCCCAGACAAAGGATATTGGCATCATTGTGCTGACGAGCCCGGCGGGCACTAAAGGCATCACAACACAGAGCCGCCCTTATCCCCTTAACCTTATTAGCCGCAATGCTCATGCCAATACCGGTATCGCACATTAAAATGCCCCGTTCAAAATTACCCCCGGCTACTGCCTCCGCTACCTTTTTGGCAAAATCAGGGTAATCTACTGAATCGGCAGTATAACAACCAAAGTCCTCATAGCTGTGTCCGGTTCCAGCAATGAGCTTCATAACCAACTGCTTGAGCTCCAGCCCCCTGTGGTCACAACCAACAGCAATATGCACTAACCTAGCCTCCTTCCTTAAAATATCCTCTCTGTTTCAACCGTCATCCGGCAGGGATTGCAACACCTGCCAAAGTTCTATCCAGCTTATCCGCCCCTGCCGAAGAAGCTGCGGCGGACTAACGGTTAAATCAATAATAGTTGAGAGTTCACGTATGGGTAATGGTCCCTGGTCCAGAACAAGGGCAACATTCTCAATAGTTTCCCCCAAGTGGCTTACCACCTCCGGCACCGAGTAAGGCGTTGGCTTGCCGCTGATATTGGCACTGGTAGCGGTCAGAGGAAGGCCTGTCATCGCCGCCAGGCCCAGTATAACCCTGTTATCGGGAATTCTGATACCAACGGTGTCTCGCCCGGCAACAAGTAAGGCGGGTATAATTTCTTTCCTGGGTAAAACCATTGTCAGCGCCCCGGGTAAAAACTTGTGAGCAAGGTACCGGGCCGCAGTATTCAACTGTGCATAACTTTCCGCCGCTTCCACAGAGTTTACCGCCACATGTATCGGATTTGAGTAGGCACGTCCTTTCAGGTTAAAAACCTTGACCACCGCCTTCGGTTCCAGAGCATTAGCCACGAAGGCATAGCCGGTATCAGTCGGACACACAATGACTTCATTCTTTAATATCAAGCGAGCCGCCCGCTCTAGTAATCGCCGTGATGGCTTATCGGTGTTTATAACTTTTACCCTGGCTACCATACTACACCTCAAGTGGAGCGTTAGGTAAAACATCAAGGTTCAGGTCAGACTTTTCACCTTTTCTGAGCCTCGCATATCCCGCCGCCGCTATCATTGCCGCGTTGTCAGTACACAGAGAAAGCTCGGGAAAGAAAACTCCAATCCCTTCCCGCCGGCAGGTATCCTGGAAAACCTCCCTCAGCCGTCTGTTGGCAGAGACTCCTCCAGTAACACTAATCGCTGATACTCCCCGTAGTGAAGCAGCCCGCATCGTCTTCGTCACCAGAACCTCCACGATTGCCTCCTGAAAGCTGGCAGCAATGTCCTCAAGAGGTAATGCCTCATTACCGGCAACCCTGTCCTTAAAAGTATTGATAACAGAGGTCTTCAACCCGCTGAAGCTGAAATCCAGTGTGTCGGCTCTCAGCAGTGGGCGGGGGAATTTGAAGGCTTTCCGGTTGCCCCGTGTTGAGAGTTTATCAATAGCCGGACCGCCGGGAAAGCCAAGCTCAAGGAACTTGGCAATCTTGTCAAAAGCCTCACCGGCAGCGTCATCAAGAGTTCTCCCCAGCAGCTCATACTGGCAGTAGTCCCGGATATAAACCAGCATGGTATGACCGCCGGATACAGTCAAACAAACATGGGGCATAGGTATCTGCGGATTGCTGAGCAGGTTGGCAAAAATATGACCCTCAATATGATGCAGGCCAATCAAGGGGACTTGCAAAGAATAACTGAGCGACTTGGCGGCGGCGACGCCGACCAGCAGGCAGCCAATCAAACCCGTCTTTGAGGTAACGGCTATAGCTTCCACATCACTTAAGGTCTTGCCGGCTGAATCAATCGCTTCTTTAATAACATAGCCAATAAGCTCGGTGTGCCTTCTGGCAGCAACTTCCGGAACCACGCCGCCAAACTTATTGAGCAAATCCAGCTGGGTGGCAATTATATTGGATAACACCTCCCTGCCGTCAACGACCAAAGCGGCGGAGGTTTCGTCACAGGAAGTTTCAATACCCAGAACTAACACGCTATCAAACCCGTCCTTTTGCCTGAGTTCTGCCCAGAAAAGCCCGGGCAGTTGATTCCTTCAGATATAACGGCTCCAGAGAGAGAACATCGTCACTCTCTCCTCGTTCAAGGCGGGCTGCTGCCAGCAAAGCTACCATAGCTCCCCTGGGGACTCCCTCCACAGCTTGAATATCAATGTCTGCCGAGCCAATTGCCTGACCGATTAACCGGCAGTAGGATTGTGCCTCTGCGGCAACGACCACAGTAGACTCCCTGACCATCTTTGACAATCCCTGCAGGTCACCTACATAATAATCAGCCACCCTGCTGACAACACCGTTTTCAGTACGATAGAAGGCCGCATATACCGTATCCTTGGTACCAGCGTAAATGATGGGGCAGATTTGACCCCGGTTTTTTCGGGCACCGTAGGCAAGAACCTCCAGGGTAGGTACGCCACACACCGGTTTACCGGCACTGTAGGCAAGTATTTTTGCCACCGTCACCCCTACCTTTATACCAGTCCATGAGCCTGGCCCCAACCCAACTCCGAACCCCTGAACATCCTCCAGGCAAAGATTGGCCTCTTTCAACACGGAATCAATATTTGAAATTATCTTCTCCAGAGAATCGGTTCTTGCCGGAAAGACCAAATCAGCCAAAATCCGTTCGCCGTCAGCCACGCCGACAGCATTGGCATAACCCGATGTATCAATGCCTAAAACTATCATTACTCACCAAGTTCCTTTAGCAAACCGTCAAATCTTCTACCAAAGCCAGCAAGCATAAGCTGGCGCCGGCGGGGAGAAAGCATTTGAAATTGTACTGCCAGATAATCATCAGGCAAAAGGGAAATAACCTTTTCCGCCCATTCCACCACTATCACGCTGGAGTCAGCCCTGGCCAGGTAGTCCAGTATGCCGATCTCAAATTCCTCAGCTATGGTGTTAAGTCGATATAAATCTATGTGGTAAACAGGAAGCCTTCCCCGGTACTCATTGACCAGAACAAATGTTGGGCTATTAACCTGTCTTTCCGGCACGCCCAGCCCAGCACAAATACCCCTGGTGAACAGCGTCTTCCCGCAACCCAGCTCCCCCACCAAAGCAATTATACTCCCGGCTTTCAGCTTTTTACCCAAACGCCTGCCAAAACTGAGGGTGGCTGCCGGGCTATTGCTTAGAAAAATATACTGAGGATTTAATATTGCTTCCATGCAAATAGTCTTTCCTCTTGACGGTAGTATAGCATAATGGTAATCTGTGTTCTATAAACATGGCGAAGAGAAAGTCAAAACCAACCCCAAATGACAGTCACCGAATAGCCGCCACCGGCGATATCGAAGTTTCCACCTATCTGGAAATTGCCAAGGAGCTGGGCGGAGAGCAGTCAGCTGCCGCCAAGGAAGCCGTATTGGGGGCTGAACGCGAGGCTATAATCGTCATTGACTTCGGTTCGCAATACAGCATGCTAATCGCTCGCCGGGTGCGTGAGTGCCAGGTATACTGTGAGCTAGTAGCCCATGACACCCCCTGGGAGAAGATAGCCCCCCTCAACCCCAAGGGGTTTATTCTTTCCGGAGGACCAGCCAGTGTTAACGAGCCCAATGCGCCTCTTGCCCCGGCTTATATTTACGAAAGTCACCTGCCCGTAATGGGTATCTGCTATGGGATGCAGCTTATTACCAAGCAGCTGGGGGGGAAGGTTGCGACGGGAGCAAAGCGCGAATATGGCCATGCTATTCTACACCTTAGCGGCCTACACTCTCCTTTGTTTGCCGATGTGCCAACTTCCACAGCGGTTTGGATGAGCCATGCCGATAAAATTGAGGAAATGCCGCCGGATTTTACGGCTCTAGCCTACACTGAAAATTCACCAGTTGCGGTCATGGGTGATGGCAAAGGAGTCTTCGGCCTCCAGTTCCATCCCGAGGTAGCCCATACTCCCGAAGGAAAAAAAATACTGAAAAATTTCGTTCGCCGGATATGCGACTGCAAGGGAAACTGGACGATGGGCAACTTCGTCAATGAGAGCATATCTAAAATTAGAAAACAGGTGGGCAAAGGCAAGGTTATTTGTGCGCTCTCCGGGGGAGTTGATTCGGCAGTGGTGGCTACCCTTATCCACCAGGCGATTGGTGACCAGCTTACCTGTATCTATGTTAATAATGGACTACTGCGGCGTGAGGAAGTGGAAAGGACTTTCAATGTCTTCCGACTCAACCTGGGTATGAACATTGTCTTTGTTGATGCCACTGATAGATTCCTTGAACGTCTAAAAGGAATAACCGACCCGGAAATGAAGCGCAAGGCAATCGGCGGGGAATTCATCAAGGTATTTGAGGAGGAAGCCAAAAAAGCAGGCAAGGTTGACTTCCTGGCACAGGGCACTCTCTATCCCGATGTCATTGAGAGCGTCTCCTCAGTAAGCACCGCCTCAGCCAAAATAAAAACCCACCACAACGTCGGTGGTCTGCCCGCCAAGATGACACTCCACCTGCTTGAACCTCTACGCTATCTCTTCAAAGATGAAGTGCGCCAGGTGGGACTGGAGCTGGGACTACCTGAAGAAATGGTATGGCGCCAGCCTTTCCCCGGTCCCGGCCTGTCCATCCGCATTATCGGCGAGGTAACCAGGGAGAAACTGGAAATACTGCGCAGTGCCGACTACATTGTGATGAGTGAGATTAAAAAAGCGAAACTTTACCGTCAGCTGTGGCAGAGCTTTGCCATTCTTACCGATGTCAGAAGTGTCGGCGTGATGGGCGACTACAGAACCTATGGCTATCTGGTTGCCATACGTGCCGTAACCAGCGAAGACGCCATGACGGCTGACTGGTCCCGCTTGCCCTACGATGTTCTTGCCCAGATTTCGAACCGAATTGTCAACGAGGTACCTGAAGTCAACCGGGTGGTCTATGACATAACCTCCAAACCCCCTTCAACCATAGAGTGGGAGTAAAAAAAGTTAGCCTTGAATTGTTTTCGGGCAAATTGTGCGTAAAATACCGCTAAAAATCTGGGGGGACAATTCGTGGGTGGTTAGCTTGGGATTTTGTTTTTAGAGTTATGTCAACTACGGGGTGGGGTAAAAGTAAGAAACCTTAACATATAAGGAATAGCAGATGCAGTTAAATATACTGCTGTTCAGTGACTGGAGGTGAGTTCCTATGGCGAAAGAATTTGAAATTTGCCCCCTGTGCGGCGAACATAATTGGTTATTTCTTTCCGAGGTAAAGGAGGGTAAATCTTACCCAAAAGGGGGTTGTAATCATCGCCTTTGGAACCCTTT
>DATKWF010000135.1:0-5776 GCA_035529715.1 Dehalococcoidales bacterium
CCGGAGACAATAATATCCGCCGCCGCCACATCAACAGTCTCTCCTCCCTTGCGGTCATCAATTATCTCCAGCACCTTGACTGCAAAATCTTCTTCCCTGAGCGGCACAGACCCACGGACAATTTCACCCTTGCGTGAAGTATCTTTTTCCGGCATGGGCATTACATGCGGTCGGACTGTAGCCATCTGCGGTCGCGTGCGTTCAGTCAGAATGGTAGCCATAATATTCCCGCCAAAGGCGGGACGTGTCTGCAGCAGAAAACCCCTCTCATCAATCGCCAGGCCAGTACAATCTGCGGTCAACCCGGTCTGGAGGCTTGTCGCTACCGCCCCCGCCAAATCCCTGCCCAAGCCAGTGGCACCCACCAGCACAATTTCCGGTTTGTACTTCTCCACCAGATAACAGATAGCTTTGTAATAAGGCTCGGTGCGATAATAGTGAAACATCGGGTCGTCTACCAGATAGACCTTGGTGGCGCCGTGGGCAAATGCCTCCTGGCAAAGGTGCTCCACCTTGTCACCAACAACTATGGAACAGAGCTCAACACCCCGGGTCCTGGCCAGTTCAGCGCCCACGCTCAGTAGTTCCCAGGAAACGCCGGCGGGTTCACCCTCTTGCTGCTCCACAAAGACCCAGACACCCTTGTACTCTTTGAGTTTGGCCAGTATTGCCGCTTCCTCAGCGCTCACCTCTTCAACTTCAGGTGGCGGCGCTTCTGCCTTCCGAGCAGCCAGTTCTTCAAGAATCTTCAGTTCCTCGGGAGTGAAGTACATTTCAAGGGCTTCGGCGGGACAAATCTTGAGGCATTTGCGGCAGCCAATGCAGTTCTCGGTAATGATGATTGGCTCACCCGCGTCATTCATCTCTATCGCGTCTTTGGGACATTCACTCTGACAGCGGGCACCACAGGCGATACATTTACCCGGAATGAGCTTGGCTACGCCCCGGGGTCTCTTTATCTTCTTCTCATCTGCCATATACTAACTCTTTACTCATTCAGCCCAAAACTTCAAAGTGCTATAGATTGAGGAGGTCCTTGTCTATCAGCTTACCCAGTAACAGATTGCCGGCTTCCTCAGGATTGTTAAGGCCATCGCCCAGTATCTCACCCTTGGTTCTTTCCGGCGAAAAGATTTTACGCACCTGTGTCGCCGAACCCTTGAGGCCGATGGTCTCCACAGGCAGTTGCATCTTCTTGTTATCCCACAATGTCACCGTGGCACCCTGGGACATCAGCCGCATTGGCACTGTCGGATAGCGCGGGCGGTTAATCTCCCTCAAAACCGAAATCATCGCCGGCAAGGGGGCTTCTACCACTTCGTGCCAGCTTCCCGGTTTACGCCTGACCCTTATCTTCTTTGCCTGCAAGTCCAGATGCTCAATACGGTCAACCAGGGTCAGTTGTGAGTAGCCCAGGCGGGTGGCAATGCCCGGTCCAACCTGAGCGGTATCCCCATCAATGGTCTGCCTTCCACAGATGACCACCCCCACCTCCTCTTTCTTCGCCAGCCTCTTAATGGCTCCAGCTAGAACCATGCTGGTCGCCAGGGTATCAGCCCCGCCAAAAGCCCGGTCACTTAAAAGTATACTTTCGTCCACTCCCAGGGCTAAAGCCTTTCTCAGCGTAACCTCGGTATTGGGGGGACCCATTGAAATTACCACCACACGAAGTCCGTATTCATCTTTGAGTCGGAGACTTTCTTCCAAGGCATGGGTGTCATACGGATTCATAATAAAAGGCACTCCTTCTCTAATCAGAGTGCCTGTAACCGGGTCAACTTTAACCTGTGTGGTATCTGGAACCTGTTTAACACACGCAACGACTAACATCTATCATACCTTGTAAACCGGAGCCCTTTAAACCAGGGCAGTGAATATTATCGAATCCGTGCCCCCTCAATGGCACAAATAATCACCCCTCACTTACCAATCCCTACCGTGAAAACTCCACCGTGACTGTTCAGTTCAGCCTGTGTCCAAAAGATATTACCACTTTCAAAATCAAAAAACAATAGCTACTGACAAATCCTTTTTTCAAACTCAAAGGCAATGACAGCAACGAACACTCTCCCTTGAATAACACCCTAATTAATGGTATAAACATAGACAAAAGTTTATCTTTCCAGCACAACAACCTTCTACAAAGGAGAGAACGATGGATATCACCAAGCATGAGGTCCCTGCGGAGAAACTGCGCTGGCAGTGTGACCCGTCTGTCTTTGACTTTGAGTGCACCAAAGACCTGGCACCTTTGCGAGAATTCATCGGGCAGGACAGGGCGATACGCGCCATTGAATTTGGCCTTTCCATGAACCGTGATGGCTACAACATCTATGTAGCCGGGCTTACCGGCACCGGCAAGACCACGGTGGTAAAAACCTACATCAAGAAGCTGATTGAGAAGAAAAAAGCCCTGCCGCTCAAGGACTGGTGCCACATCTACAACTTCGCTGATCCTGACCGCCCGCAAATTTTAAGCCTGCCCAAGGGAAAGGGCAAAGTTTTCCGAGACCATCTGACAAACCTGTTGCAGAGACTAAAGGACGAGCTGGTCAAGGCTTTCTCCAGTGATAAATACAAGACTCAGCGGAAAAAGACGGCGGAGGAAAGCCAGGCCGAGCAACAAAAACTCTTTGAAGAGATGGGAGAAGAGGCACAACAGCAGGGTTTTCAATTTCAGATGACGCCGGTAGGACCGGCCCTGATTCCCGTCGTTGATGGAAAAACACTCACTCAGGCTGACTACGTAGCACTGGAAAACTCAGTGCGCAAGGAACTGGAGACAAGACGTGCCGAGCTGCTGAAAAAGTTGCAAGTTACTCTGGAAAAAGCTCAGGAGCTGGAGAGTCAAATCACAGAGAAGTTACAGAATGCCGACAGGGAAATAGCCGATTTCACCATATCCCAGCTCTTCAACAAACTGGCACAGGAGTATAAAGACTCAACCCAGATTACTCAGTATCTCACTGAACTAAAGTCCTTTACCCTCAACAACCTGGATATATTCAAACAGAAAGAGGAACAGCCACAGCCAGCCTCTGCCATAACCACCAGCTCCATCATGGGCGGCCGTGACCCATTTCTGCCCTTCCAGGTAAACGTGCTCGTGGACAACAGCGCCACCGAAGGACCGCCGGTAATAATCGAACCCAATCCCAGTTATGCCAATCTGTTTGGCAAAATTGAGCGGCGGTTCCTCTTAGGAGGCTATCTCAGCGACCACACCATGCTAAAAGCAGGGTCTCTGCAACTGGCCAATGGCGGCTATCTATTGCTCAGCGCCAATGATGTCCTGACCAACCCCGGCGTCTGGCCGGCTCTGAAGCGTGCCATCAAGACCAAGGAAGTGCGCATTGAGGACCCCTTTGAACAGTTTGGCATGGTTGTCCCTCAGGGCTTGAGACCACAGCCGATGCCCATAGATGTCAAGATAATCCTCATCGGTGACGGTATGCTATACCAGATGCTATCAATGTATGACGAGGACTTCTGGGAAATCTTCCGGATAAAGGCTGACTTTGACTTCGCCGTGGATAGAACCAAGGGAAACTTGAAGGACTTCGCCGCTTTCATTGCCGGCTGCTGTGAAGAGTGCGAGCTGCACCCCTTTGACCGCAGCGGTGTAGCCAAAGTGGTTGAGTATTCCTCCCGAATGGTAGCTGACCAGAAAAAGCTCTCCTCCAGGTTTGCCCAGATAAAAGAGCTGGTTGAAGAAGCCGAGTACTGGGCACGCCATGACGGCGCCTCCAGGGTATCCGGGAAACACGTGGAAAAAGCCATTGAGGAGAAGCGATTTCGACATAACCTGCCCGATGAGCGAATGAGGGAAATGATAGAGAACGGCACCATCATGATAGACACCAAGGGCGAGGTTACAGGTCAGGTGAACGGCCTGAGCGTCTATAGCCTGGGTGACGTGTCCTTCGGCAAGCCCTCGCGTATAACCTGCAAGACCTTTCTGGGCAGGGGTGGTGTTATCAATATTGAAAGAGAGTCCCAGCTCAGCGGCAGGATTCATGACAAGGGCGTCCTCATCCTGAGCGGCTACATGGGCTGGAAGTATGCCCAGGACAGACCTCTTTCCCTGTCTGCCAGCCTGTGCTTCGAGCAGTCCTATGAAGGCGTGGAGGGAGACAGCGCTTCTTCCACAGAACTCTACGCCCTGCTCTCCAGCCTATCGGGTGTGCCGATAAAGCAGAATATCGCCGTCACCGGGTCGGTAAACCAGAAGGGAGAAATCCAGCCCATTGGTGGCGTCAACCAGAAAATAGAGGGGTTTTTCCAGATATGCCAGACCAAGGGACTCAACGGAGAACAGGGGGTAATGATACCCCGCCAGAACCTGAGGAACCTGATGCTGAAACCGGAAGTGGTGGAAGCTGCCAGAAAGGGTAAATTCCATATCTACGCAGTGGGCGCCATTGACGAGGGCATAGAAGTCCTTACCGGAGTGACGGCGGGCAAGAGAAAGAAGGACGGCACCTACCCTAAAGACAGCATCAACTGCAAGGTAGATAAACAGCTCAAAGAAATGGCAACCAAGCTAAGGCACTTCTACGGTCCGCCGGCTGAAGAGGAGAAGAAACGCGAGCCTGACATCAATGCCGGCTAGCCGATTTCTTGAGCCAGCCTCTTGCCCAGCTCAAAGGCATCGGATAGCGCAGTCGGGTGCTCCTTAATCTCGCCTCTCTTATCAACACCACGGACAAGAAGCTCGCCATTATAATCAACGCCAATGGCTTTGAAGAAGTACCTGACCGTCAATATTGACCCGTCAAACAGCTTCTCGCCCTGAGTAGCCCCGACCCCAATAA
This sequence comes from Dehalococcoidales bacterium, assembly GCA_035529715.1. GTDB lineage: Bacteria > Chloroflexota > Dehalococcoidia > Dehalococcoidales > RBG-16-60-22 > DATKWF01. Next base: position 4,815 of record DATKWF010000135.1, read on the forward strand.
AAACGCCCCTTCTCGGCGAGTCGGACAGTTTATGCCTGAGCACGTATTTCCTTACCCAGAGCGCCTGACAGCGGTCAATAAGCGCCTTAAGCTGAGCCGATAACCCGTAGAAAAACATCGGGGAAGCAACTATTATTCCATCCGCCTCAAGTAGCCTGGGATATATATCATCCATGTCATCCCGCATCACGCAATTGCCATCCTTCAGGCAGCCATAGTATTCACGGCAGGGACTTATGTCAAGTTTATCCGCCATAATCTTCTCAACCTCTGCCTGCTGACTCTGCGCTCCTTTTAGAGCCTCGTCCAGCAACAAATCGGTGTTACCTTTTATCCGCGGGCTGCCCATAATTCCCAGGACTTTCAATTCTGCCTCCAACGGGAGAATTCTACGCCATTAACTCTTATACTTCAATGACTATTTTATCCCGGCTGTAGTTTGCGCTTGATGAGAAGCCAGTTTTTGCCGTCAGTGTGAATCAAGGCATATCCGCCTGACAGTTTTTCACCCCTCAATGTAACTTCCAGCCTGTCCGGCTGTTTACCGTCAAGCTCATAATTGCCTTTATCCCATATCTCCACTGTCCCCACCCCGTATTCCCCTTCCGGAATCCTGCCCGCAAAATCTATGTAATCTACCGGGTGGTCCTCCACCTGGACTGCCAGACGCCTTACCCCGGACTCAAGCGGGACACCCTTGGGCACCGCCCAGCTCTTGAGCACGCCCTCCATCTCCAGACGAAAGTCGTAATGAAGATGGGTAGCCTGGTGCTTCTGGACAACGAAGCGGCTTCCGCCAACGCCTTTCGTCTCACCTGCTGGCTCCGGAGTTTTGCCGAAATCACGCTTTTGCTGATATTTCTCAAGACCCATTTTTCTCACGCTCGCCGGTAGCGACCTTACTGGTGAGTGATATTGTAGTCTCAGCAAACAGGCAAGTCAAGACACTTCACCCACCCATA
>DATKWF010000136.1:0-3901 GCA_035529715.1 Dehalococcoidales bacterium
TACCGGCATTACCTGCCGTTTTGTCAACTTCCCTTAACGCCGAACAACAATTAATCTTCAAGTTGGCACCTTTCTCTCCAACGCAGTCATTTGCCACCTTCAATTGGCAAACTACTGACATCAGGGTGAAGAGCACCCGGATGAGCTGAAATACCGGTGATATAGCGGAGCCAACGGGGCAAGGACAGTGGAGGATGACCTCTGGTGGAATAGAGCAAATATAAGGTGGTGAACCGAAAGAAACCCGAAAGTAAAGAAATCGCCGAAACCGTCCCTTCACAATCCGACCTTTTTGGATCCATTGGGGGGAGTTTCAAGGGATATCCCCAGGGCAATTTTACCGATTACTGCCACTTTTGCTTCAATCTGGGGGAGCAGTATCTCAGGTAATACATGTTTAGTAAAAGAGGGTATAAGTAAGATGTTTTCAGGCACTAGCCCCGCTAGGCCACCTATGAGTGCAATTAAATGCACATAAAAGTTTTAGCCAGTAAGCTCCAAGTTCTGAAATTTATAGAGGAGAGACGTATCGTCTGGGTGTATGAGATAGAACAAAAGTTTGGTTATACCGACTATAGTGCTAGAAATAGGCTCAGACGCTTAAAAAAAGAAGGGTTAGTAATAAACATGACGAGAGGCTCCTAGGAGCTAACTGAGGAGGGCTACAGGAGATTAAAGTACTACGGAAAAAGGTAGTCATTCGGTATCTAGCCCTTGTCAGCAGAGCTAATCTATACCAAATAGCAGCAAGTTCTGGGCTTTAACCCCAGAGGGCTACCGGGGACATGATAATTACCAGCTCCGAGACAAAAAGCGAGGAGAAAATGGAACATAAGCCACCTCAAGTGGAAGAGGACTTCACCAAATTGTGTGGCGTATCCGAAGATGACGTTTACGAATATCAAATATCTGTTCTAGGCACTTAACGGTCTTCTCCCTTAGGGGCATGCATAAGGACATAGAAGAGAGAGCCAGCTATGGAGTGTGGGCCAAATTAGCTTTGACATGGTTGAGCGCTACTAGGACATTACTTCCACAGGGTCAAGGTATTCCCCACAGCCTCATCAATATTCTCAGGGTATATATCTCATTATGTGCCGGGCACCTCATTGAAAGTCAGTAGAGGTAGCTTCCGTATCACTAACCTTTCATCGTTCGCCAGGTTAATTCACCATCCATAAGCAAGTTAAACAATCACCATGGTGACATCAGTGGTGAAGAGCTGCTAAATAACTAGTAAAATATAGGTGACGAAATAGGCGTAAAAGACCAAAAATGAAGCAAAATTGAGTAGTCTTCATGTCTCAACACCGAGGGTGATGATTAAGGTTTTATGCGGGCTAATGCCTTTAGAATGCCTGAAACCTATAATTCAAAATTGACACGCTGGTTTAACCAGCCCCGTAAAAATAAAGCGTTTGCCGGGCACATAACAGGTGGTGATGAAAATGCCGAAAGTGATAAACCAGGATCTAATTACCAGGATAACTGAACTCGCCATGAAGGTTACACTAGGCCGGCAATAGCCAGAGAGCTTAAACTGGACCGGTCAACGGTGAGAAAATACTGGCCCGAGGAGGAGGAAAACGAAGTAAAGGAGACAGCAGAAGTCAAGCTTTCTCTCGAAGATGAGTTCCGCTTGACTACCACCAAAAATGAACTTAGCTGGGACCTGGCTGAGGCGCTCATCATGATAGGAAACAGAAAGTAGGAAACCCGTGAGCTAAGGAAAGAAGGGGCAGGTGGTTGCTGCCGGTCTGAAGCTCCTGAAAGAGAAGGTAGAAAAGGTGGCGACACTCGGTGACTTGGTTTCCCTGTCTAATCTAGTCAATCGAAAACTGGAGGAGATAAAACCAATCCTGGAAGAGGATGTTAAGCTGGAGAGAGAACGGCTTGGGCGAGAAGAAAAGAAATGGCACGAACAGACAGCTAAAAGGAGACAGGATCGCGAAAGATTATTACGGCATTATACCGATATACTCCCCTTGTACATCCCCTGCCCAAAGTACACAGAGGCTGTTCTAGGCACCTTCTTGGTTAAATATGACATTGAGTGGGCAATGGTGCTAGGCTCCCAGCTAACGATGGTAGATAAACTTGACTGGGAGGATGATATGATTGACCTGGAACCTGTCTCAGATGAGTTTCTCAACATTACTACCAGCCACCCGGAGGAAAGGGACAACATAGTCAAGGTAATGGAGCAAAGGCAGCTCCGGATACTGACCTCTGGTGATGACGATGCCGTTGAGGCTTTTAGCACATGGCTAAAATCGAAAGATGCCCAGGTATTTGTGGAGGATGCGCTCAAGCTTATTGGCATATTCGGGCGCCTTGCCCAGGAACGGTATATCAACATTGATGAGCTGGTGAAGCCTCTTGCTTCACCAGCTAAAGTACCGACCAGAGACAAACGAAGTAAGAGCTAAAGCACGCCAAGCTCCAGCCTGATTATCGCCTTCTCTTTTAGCGATAATTAACCTTTGGTCAACCCCAGTGTTAATTGCCCCAGCCATCAGCCCGGCATCTCTTTCGCCGCCGGCATTGGCCATAGCCGGGGCAGCCAGCTATGGGGTGGCCAAATTAGCCTTGAGATGGCGGGGAGAGAGTGGTCCATTGCCCCCGCCGTTCCCAGGGCATATTAAATTATAAGCCTGATGGGTAATTGGAGCCAATCAACCATGGCTGGCGCCCGCCCCAGCCATGGTTATGGTTTCGCCCCAGGTAGAGGTGGTCCAGGGGGTTAAACTGCTCGTGGCTGGCCAGCGCCTTTTGCACGTCGACAAACCTGGAGTACTTCAAGACCATGGCCAGCGTGGAGTGCCCCAGCAGCAGCCGGAGCGAGTTGATGTCGCCCCCGGCCTCGAGGTACTTGGTGGCGAAGTAGTGGCGGAAGCGATGGGGGCCGCCGCCGCCCTTTACCCCGGCCCGCCGCTTTAAGCGGGCGATCATTATCTGGATGGAATATGGTGACAGCGGGTTGCCCTCGTCGCTTTTCCACAGCGCCTCGCCCCCGTCCCCTCTGACCCCAAGGTAGCGCTTCAGGCTTTTCCTGGCCTCGCCGTTTATCGGCACCACCCTCATCTTTCGGCCCTTGCCCAGCACCTGGAGCTGCTGCAGCCTGGGGTCGAAATCACTCAAGCTTATCTTGGCCAGCTCTTCCAGCCGCAGTCCGGTGGCAACGAAGAGCGAGATGATGGCCTGGTTGCGCAGGCCGAGGTAGCGGTAGCGAAGTCGAGCGTCTTCCCCGCACACATTGAGCATGGCGTAGACCTCGTCGTCGGAATAGGGCTTGACCTCCCGGTAGTTGGGGCGCCCCAGCCTCATTCGCAGGGAGGGGTTGTTGGGGAGGTACTCCTCGTCCTCGGCCCAGTTGAAGAAGGTCTTTACCACCGTGCCGTAGTGGTGGACGGTGGCTTGAGATGCCTTCTTGTACCAGGAGCGGGGCGCCTCCGGCCAGCGGTACTCTTCGGTGGCGACGTAGTTAAGGAAGTCGCGCAGGTGCTCCCGGGTGATGGCCTCGGGCTGGGGCCAGCGGCTGTAGGCGGCGTACCACGCGAAGTGTTTCAAGACCATGTGGTAATAGGCTCTCGTTTTTTCGGCCAGGTGGGGGCGGTTGCTAAATCGGGTGATTAACTCATTAAGGGTCCTGGTTCTGGTTTCGGTAACCATTTTTCATTTTTTGCCCGTCCGCCATTGGACTCTTTGGGAGTCCTTCACTTAAATTTAAAGCTAGCTTTTATCCTAACAGCTCAGATTGGTGTAAAGCAGACGCTCTAACCAACTGAGCTAACCGCCCGTATGGCGCGCTTGGCGGGGCTCGAACCCACGACCTCAGCCTCCGCAGGGCTGCGCTCTATCCATCTGAGCTACAAGCGCAACTTGATTTTAAGTTAAACTG
>DATKWF010000137.1:0-4700 GCA_035529715.1 Dehalococcoidales bacterium
TAGTGGTAAAAGGACACCTAATACAGAACTGGCACGGAGAATAAGTTCACTGGAAGTTCACAAATTTGAGCCTAATTCTCCGTGCAAGGGAGGCGCTCTCCCAATTGAGCTACAGCCCCAAATCGCCGTAGAAATTATAGCATATATGAAATTGTTTTTTCTCTTCGTTCCTTGTCAGGTCAGCCGCATTGTTGCTATACTAGATGCGTCACCTGATGGGGATATAATAAGCTATGGATTTTGAGACTATCATCGGCTTGGAGGTTCACGCCCAGCTACTGACCAGGAGCAAGATGTACTGCGGTTGCAGTGCCGATTACGCCAGTACCCCACCCAACACCCATGTTTGCCCGGTTTGCCTGGGTATGCCCGGCGTCCTGCCTGTCATCAATCAGCAGGCTGTGGAATATACCATCATGACGGCTCTAGCCCTGCACTGCACCATCCCCGATTACACCAAGTTTGACCGCAAGAATTATCCGTACCCTGACCTGATGAAAGGCTATCAGATTTCGCAGTATGATGCCCCCATTTCCAAGGGGGGCTGGCTCACCATTGAAGTTGACGGCGAAAAAAAGAAGATAGGTATAACTCGTGTTCACCTTGAAGAGGATGTAGCCAAACTCCTGCACCGCGCTCTACCGAACGGTGAGGTGTACAGCCTGGTGGATGTTAACCGTTCCGGTGTGCCGCTGATGGAGGTTGTCGGTGAGCCTGACCTTCGCTCCCCGGAAGAAGCCCGTCAGTATCTGATAAAGCTGCGCAGTATACTCCAGTATCTGGGGGTATCCACCGGCAACATGGAAGAAGGAAGCTTCCGGTGTGATGCCAATATCAGCATTCGCCCTGAAGGTAGCCCGGATTCCCTGGCCAAGGTCGAGGTCAAGAATATGAATAGCTTCAAGGCAGTCTACCAGGCTCTGGAATATGAAGCCAAACGACAGAGAAAGGCAGCCGCTGAAGGCAAGAGGCTTGTCCAGGAGACAAGGGGCTGGGTGGAGGAAAAGGGTAAAACCGTTTCACAGCGCAGCAAGGAGTATGCCCATGACTACCGTTACTTCCCCGAGCCAGACCTGCCGCCGCTGGTTATCGGCCGGGAGTGGGTGGAAGAAATAAGAGATAAACTGCCGGAACTGCCTGAAGCCCGGCGTGACAGGTTTACTACTGAATATGGGCTATCACTTTATGATGCTAACCTGCTTACCAGCTCCAGGGCAATGGCTGATTATTTTGAAGACTGCCTTAAAACTGGAGAGTACAAGAAACTGCCGCCGGATAAGGCAACTAAAGAAATGAGCAACTGGCTTCTGGGCGAGGTCAGTCGTATAATGAACGCCACCAATACTGATATAAACCAGTTCCGGAAGATGGTCGGCGCCGAGCGGCTTTCCGAACTGGTAGTAAGCTCACACACGACTATTAATGCGGCTACTGCCAAATCCGCGCTTGAGGAAATGTACAAGACTGGTAAGAGTGCCGATGAGATTATTGTCGAGAAAGGCCTCAGCCAGATTAGCGATACGCAGCAGATTGAAGATACCGTCATTGAAGTGATAAACTCTAATGCGCAGGCAGTTGCCGATTTTAAGTCGGGCAAGGAGTCGGCGCTTAAGTTCCTTGTCGGGCAGGTAATGAGGGCGACCAAAGGTCGTGCCAACCCGGCGCTGGTAAATGAAACTCTGAAGAAAAAGCTAACCGAAGGTTAAAAACCGGGAGAGGAAAAATAAGATGCAGACCTACTTAAACGTGGCTCAGATAGTGCTATCCGTAGCCTTGATACTGATTATATTGTTTCAGGTTCGCGGTGGTGGACTGGGGGGTATCTTCGGTCAGCCTGATACCGTGTATCGAACCAAGCGGGGCATGGAGAAAACACTGTTTCAATTTACTATCGCTCTGGTAGTCCTGTTCGTCATTATGTCGTTGGTATCAGTCCGAATTATGTAATAATTGCCATCGTCTGGGGACAATATGAGTGCCATAATAACCCTGACCACCGATTTCGGTTTGACTGATGCCTATGTAGCGGCGATGAAGGGAGTGATACTCGGCATCAACCCCGGGGCAAAGCTAATTGATATCTGCCACTCGGTTAAACCTCAGAACATCCCGCAGGCTGCCTTTGTCCTGAGCACTGCCTGCCAGTTCTTCCCGAAACGCACCATCCACATGGTAGTAGTTGACCCCGGCGTTGGCACTGAGCGCCGGGCTATTATCCTGAGGACGCCGCAGGCTGACTTCGTCGCTCCGGATAACGGTGTCCTCAGCTACATTGTCCGGCAATACCCGGCTGGACCGGTGAATGCCAGTCGCCGCCAGGTTCATCTGGCACCGGAGCTGGAGGCAGTGGCTATTAACAACCCTAAATTCTGGCGCTCCCCGGTCAGTCCTACTTTCCACGGGCGTGATATCTTTGCCCCGGTAGCCGCCTGGCTTTCTTTAGGCTCTCCGCTGGCGGACTTCGGCGAGCCAGTAACTTCACTTGCTGTACTGCCATTACCACTGCCCTGTAAGGCATCGGCTGACACGCTGGTGGGGCATATCCTGCATATTGATAACTTCGGCAACCTGATTACCAGTATTAAGAGCGATGACCTGCCGCAACAGCCAATTACCATTGAAGTTGGCAGTCAGTTAATCTCTGGATTGAGTCGCACCTATGCAGAAGGTAAGGGCCTGCTTGCCCTTATCGGCAGCAGTGGTTACCTGGAGGTAGCCTTTGAAGGAGGCAGTGCCAGTGCCTTCCTCGGTGTTGAGGTGGGTAGTGAGGTAAAAATAAGAATAATCAAACAATAAATCATCCTGTTTTAAGCCTGTACGGTCTTGACAAACACCAATATGTTTGTTACTCTGCTTCAGAGAGTTAAGAAAGGAGGTGAGGAGATGCAAGCATACTGTATGAAGTGTCGGAAAAAGGTAGAAATTAAAAATCCACAATCAATTACACTCAAGAATAAGCGCCCGGCAACGCAGGGGGTTTGCCCAGGATGTGGCACCAAGGTATTCCGCATCGGTAAAGGATAGCCTTGTGTACCCGCACTGGACTTCTCTTGCCCTTGGGCGTTTGTTCGAGTTTGACGATAGCCTGGGTAGACATGGTGCTCAGATTCCAGTGGGATTTATTTGAGTAAAATTGGTAATACCCGGAGTTATTTAATTAAATATAGTATTAACGGAGGCATTGTCACTGGCAATGCCTTCTCTATTTTTGTTAGAATCAATATTGGGCGTATGGTTACTTCTCTGTTGCTTGCGACTCGTTTTCCTCTTTCCCGAAGAGAGGGAGTCTGGTGAAGCTGAAAATATTGTTTCTGGAGACCAGGCCACAATTTCTGCTTCTTTCCGTTGTGCTGGCATTTCTGGGAACCAGCATTGCCTGGTATGACGGCTACTTTCACCTCGGGCACGCCTTGCTGGCTTCTTTCGGTCTGCTGCTGGCTCACGTCAGCGTTAATACCCTCAATGACTATTTCGACTATCGAAGCGGTGTAGACCTGGCAACGAAAAGGACTCCCTTCAGCGGTGGCAGTGGTATTCTGCCGGCGACCACTCTCAGTCCGAAACAGGTTTTCTGGCTCGGCATGACCTCCTTCCTGCTGGCTGTCACCATAGGCATTTATTTCATAGTTGTCAGCGGCTGGCTCCTTCTGCCGATACTGCTGGTTGCCGCCATATGTGTTATCCTTTACACCCCCGTCATACTCAAGCTTGACTGGCCGGAGTGGGCTCCCGGCGTGGGGCTGGGGTTTTTGCCGATTCTGGGACTCTACTACATCCAGGCTTCCGCTTATACCTGGCACGCAGTTGTGGCATCCATCCCCTCCGGCATATTGGTGCATAACCTGCTCCTGCTTAACGAATTTCCCGACACTGAAGCTGATAGAACAGGCAATAGGAGGACCTTGCCTATCACCATAGGCAAGGGAAAGGCAAGTCTGGTCTATTCAGTGCTGACGGTACTGGTTTACGTGTGGATAGTCGGGGCTGTGATAGCCAGGGTGATGCCGGTCTTCTCATTAATCGCCCTGCTGACACTTCCGCTGGCGATAAAAGCCATTCGGGGCGCCCGGAAACATCAGGATATGGCCAGACTGGTGCCGGCTATGGCTAACAATGTTCTGGTTGTCCTCTTAACCCAGTTGCTTCTGGGTATCGGCTATATCCTGGGCGGAGTTTTCTAGGGTAACAAAAGAGAGAGTATTAGCAACCTATCCCGCTAGCTCCCTTCCCCTAGTAAGGAGAGAGATACTAAAAGAGAGACAAGAGAAGCGGAGCCTCCACTCTCTTATCTTTCTTTCCTCGTAAGGGGTGTCTAAGAGGGGCTAACGCCCCTCTTCAAAATCTTCCCCCGCTCCCTTGCGGGAGAGGGGGACAAAGGGGGTAAGGGTGACAGCAACTATCAAAACCCAAAGAGGGATGGGGTTACTAACTGAAACCCCAAAGGGACCTTAAGAATGGTTAACCACGCCGACAGAGCAGTCCAGCGCATGCCCCTTCATCGTATGTTCACCGGGGTGCCGCCCCGTTACGACCTGATTAACCGTATCATAACCCTGGGCCTTGATAAAAGGTGGCGCCGGAGGGCAGCCAGGGAATGTCTGGCGGCGAAACCGGGCAAGGTGCTTGACCTGTGCTGTGGCACCGGCGACCTGTTGATTGATTTGGCGCGGCTGGCGGATAAGAGCGTAGAGCTGACCGGC
>DATKWF010000138.1:0-2470 GCA_035529715.1 Dehalococcoidales bacterium
CAGTGGGCTTCATACCAACGGTTATTCTCTGGTGCGCAAGATTTTTGGTGAAACCCCCTCAGTATTAAATACTCACTACCCTGAGCTGGGGCGGACTCTGGGTGAGGAACTACTGGAGCCTCACCGGTGTTATTATCATCAAGTGAAGCCACTGTTACCGATTATCAAGGGTATAGCCCATATTACTGGCGGTGGCTTGGTGGGTAATGTGCCCAGGGTTTTACCTCAGGGGGTAGCTGCCCAATTTCGCAGCCAAGCTTGGACGGTGCCGCCTGTTTTCCAGCTTATTCAGCAGCGGGGTAATGTTGACCAGGACGAGATGTACCGTGTCTTTAATATGGGCATCGGTATGGTGGTTATCTGCTCGCCTGATGATGCTGATAAGGTGACTAAAGCCTTACCCGAGGCTAAGATTGTTGGTGAGGTAGTCAAGCAGGTAGGGAAGGCGAAGGTAATTATCAAGTAACTAGAGCAATTGGAGGTTTTTATGCGGGCTATTATTAGTGTTTCTGACAAAACCGGGGTAACTGACTTTGCCAGAGAGCTAAGCCAGGTGGGATTTGAGATATTCTCCACCGGCGGCACCCAGAAGGCACTGGAGCAGGCCAAGGTGTCGGTTAAGAGTGTTTCCGGGCTTACCGGATTCCCCGAGATTCTCGATGGGCGGGTAAAGACCTTACACCCCATCGTTTATGGCGGTATTCTGGCGCGGCGTGACCTGCCTGACCATATGGCGCAGCTTAAGGAGAATAAGATTGAGACTATTGACTTGGTGGCGGTCAATCTTTATCCCTTCGTCCAGACGGTGGCTAAGGAGGATGTTACCTTCGAGGAGGCGATAGAGAATATTGACATTGGCGGACCGAGCATGATTCGGGCGTCAGCCAAGAACTTCGCCGATGTCATCGTCCTTGTCGACCCGGCTGATTACCAGCCTGTTCTGGAGAAGTTGAGAAAGGGGGGTGTGGAGCTGGCTGAGCGTAAGAGGCTGGCGCAGAAGGCTTTTCAGCATGTGGCTATCTATGATACGGCTATTTCGCAGTATCTGCGGCAGGATATGGAGGCTTTCCCTGAGGAAATGACCGTTGCCCTGAAAAAGCGCTATGGACTTCGCTACGGTGAGAACCCTCATCAGCAGGCTGCCTTCTACGCCGAACAGGTGATAGGGGCAAAACAGGAAACCGGTATCACCTGGGCAAAACAGCTATGGGGTAAGGAGCTTTCTTTTAACAATATAATGGATGCTGATGCTGCTTGGGGGGTGGTTACTGACTATGCCGCCCCCACTGTAGATGTTATCAAGCATACAAATCCCTGCGGTCTGGCCAGTCATGACAATATTGCCGAGGCCTATCGGCGGGCGCTAAGCGGCGACCCGGTAGCAGCCTTTGGTGGTATTGTCGCTTGCAATAGGAAGATTGACCTGGCTACTGCCGAGGAGATTAACAAGCACTTTTATGAGATAGTCATTGCTCCTGAATATGAGGTTAAGGCTCTGGAAGTATTAAAGAAGAAGAAAAATCTCCGCATTCTGGTGGCTGAGTTGCCCCCTGCTTATGGGGCTGCTCCCACCGGTTACCTTGATTTCCGCAGGGTGCAGGGAGGCTTCCTTGTTCAGAGTTCAGATTCTCTGGCCGAGGGTGATGTTAGTTTGAAAACGGTAACCAAGCGTGAGCCAACTAAAGCCGAAATAGGAGACTTGCTCTTTGCCTGGCGAGCAGTTAAGCACGTAAAGTCCAATGCCATCATATTGGTTAAAGATAAGACCCTTTTAGGCATGGGGGCGGGACAGCCCAGCCGCATTATCAGTGCTCAGATAGCTAAAGAAAAAGCTGGGGAGAAAGCTATGGGTGGTGTTCTGGCTTCGGATGCTATGTTCCCATTTTCTGATGTGGTGGAGGTGGCAGCTGGATGCGGAGTAACCGCTATTATCCAGCCCGGTGGCTCGATAAGGGATGAAGACTCAATTAAGATGGCGGATAAACATAATATAGCTATGGTATTTACTGGGACGAGGCACCTCAGGCATTAGGTAAAGACGGGGGAGACTATGGCTAACGCAGTTTTAGTGGTGGATATGGTCAGGGGTTTCCTGGAGGAGGGTTACCCTCTATATTGTGGGGCTCGAGCCCGCCGCATAATCCCCAATGTGCAGGGTCTCCTGGAGCAGGAGCTTGCCCGGGGTGCCACGGTATTCTTCTTATGTGACCATCATGCTCCTGATGACGCGGAGTTCAAGATGTTTCCTCCGCATTGCCTTGAAGGAACTGCCGAGGCAGAGGTCATCCCCGAATTAGCCCGATACCATGGTGAGGTAATACCCAAGAGGCGCTATAGCGCCTTTTTTGATACACCTCTTGAGGGAAAGCTAAAACAACTCAAGCCGGAGAAGTTGATTATTTGTGGGGTGTGCACCGATATTTGCGTATTACATACTGTAGCTGATGCCAGAAATCGTGACTATAAGGTT
>DATKWF010000139.1:0-10554 GCA_035529715.1 Dehalococcoidales bacterium
CACTTGACCCCCAATACCAGTGCCGAGTCCTCAAATTTCTCTCTCCCCAGTTTGGCTGCCTCCGCCACCATATCCCTGGCAAGACGCGAGCCCTGCTTTAAGGTAGCCGCCGCACCGCCCATTTTTTGAATCACTACTTTCTCCACAGGCTTACCCGACCCAGCAATACCCTCGACTACTGAATCAGCCGATATTGACTCGCAGCCCAGGCTCACTACCAGTACCCCGGCCAGGTTGGGATTCCAGCCCAGGTTGACCAGCGTTCTGGTGACAATTTCAATGTCCGGCTTGGTATGGCAACAGCCCCCGCCATGAAGGAAGGGAGCACAGCCTTTGACGCCTTGCGATATCCACCAGGCTACATCATTAGCACAGCTCACGGTGGACAGGATACCAATGTAATTCCTGGTGCCGACAGAACCATCCCGACGGGGATACCCCAGAAAGCTCACCTGGCACCTCCAGTTGAATCACCCCGACCCCGGGCACTAGCCACGTTGTGGACATGAACATAATCTCCAGCCCGGATGTCAGCCGTGGCTATCCCTATCGCTTCTCCATACTTAATTACCGGCGAGCCAGAATCTATGTTATTAAGGCTGAACTTGTGACCAAACGGAATCCGTGCGGTTAACTTTATTGCCAGAGTTTTATCTCCCACCCCGAGCCGCAAAGTCTCCCCCGCTTTCAGGTCAGCGAGGGCAGTTGCCACATTATCCCTAGGGTCAAGAACGATTGCCTTTTGCTTAAACATAATCCTATTTTACCCGCCACGAAAACACCATGAAATGGCTAAACTTAAAATGAGGTCCCCCTCTGTGAAAAAAGTCGGTAAACCCAATACCCCGGAGTACTGGATAGTTTACCTCAGCTGACTTCATTTGACAATAGGTCATTTTGACGAAGCTAAATTTGAAAAGATTGCGCTTTTACGCTATAAATATAAGAGTATTTCCGCCAGAGAAAGGATTGAAGCTTGGCTAAAAAGAAAACAGACAAACCCCAGCGCACAGTAACCAGGCGCCAGCTCTCCCAGTGGCAACGAGAGAAGAGGAGACAGCGGTTTATCTTTGTCATCGGGAGTTTCATTATTGCCGCCGCCCTAATAATTGTCGGGGTGGGGTGGTACGTGGGGCAGTACCGACCGTCGCACCAAACCGCAATTAGAGTAAATGACACCGAATTTAATATGGGCTACTATGTGGAGACGCTCAAAGTCCATAGCTTGAATCAACCGGATTCATACCTGTCCTATATAGCTGATGATGCAATTAGAAGCATTGAGCAGAACGAACTGGTCAGGCAAGGAGCCTTAAAACTGGGGATAAGTGCCAGTGACGATGAGGTCAAGGAGGAACTCAAAAGCTATGACCTCCCCAACAAAGATGTTCAAAGGGATTTGGTCGAGACCAAGCTGTTAATAAACAAACTACGGGATGAACACTTTGACCAGCTGGTACCAGTGTCGGCTGAGCAGGGACACGTAATGGCGATGCTGCTGGAAAGTGAGCCTCAGGCAAATGAAGTGAGAGCCGGACTGGAGAGTGGTGACAACTTTACTGAACTGGCGGAAGAACTCTCGCTGGACTATCTCGCTGGAACTAACCATGGTGACTTTAGCTGGCACCCCAAAGACATCTTAATTGATTATTTTGGTACTTATATAGCAGATTACACCTTTAACTCTGAGGTAGGGGTGCTAAGCCAGCCGATATACGATGAGGAGGTGGTTAAAGGAGTCGGCTACTGGCTGATAAATGTCCTGGAGAGAGACGGAGAAGAAGCCAATGTTCAGGCGATATTATTGGGTAGCGAGGAAGAGGCACTGGAGGCAAAAAGTCGGATAGAAGCGGGCAAGGAATTTAGTGAGCTAGCTAAAGAACTCTCCCAGCTTTATGGAGCCGAATATGATGAAGGCGGCCTGGGCACAATAGAACCAGGCATGATGAGTCCGGTTTTCGATGAGTTTGTATTCAATCCTGAAATAGAACTGGATACGCTGAGCGAGCCAATTCGTGATGAGGAGATTACCACCCGAGGCGGTTACTGGCTGATAAGGGTAATAGATAAAGAAGAAAATAGACCAATTGATGATGAAGATAGAGAGATGCTAATGGCTAAGACTTTTGAGGAGTGGGTCTCTTCACTGTGGGACGACCCGGAAAATGACGTGGACGATAGTTATCTGGACGAAGAGAAAAAGGCGTGGGCAATAGAGCAAGCAACCAAGGGCTAGAACCAAATCAGGGTTGCGAGGGAAATGATGAAACAGAGTATTGGCATTGGCTTAATGGGACTGGGGATAGTCGGTGGACAGGTAGCCAAAGTTTTGCTGGACAAGGCCGATATACTTGCCGAGCAGGCTGGTTGTCCTCTCGTCCTGCGGAAGATTAAAGTTCTGGCGTCAGATTTAGACCGACCACAGGCACAGAAGCTGCCACCTGAGCTTTTTACCATTGATATTGATGATTTTTTCGCCGAACCTGATATAGATATAGTTGTCGAGGCAATCGGCGGGGAAAACCCAGCCCTGGAATACTTGAAGAGAGCCATATCAAACGGCAAATACGTGGTCACCTCCAATAAGGAGGTTATTGCCAAACACGGTGGGGAACTACAGGCTCTGGCCCAGCAACATGATGTGGGACTTCGCTATGAAGCCAGTGTCGGCGGCGGCATTCCCTTGATTGCCCCTTTCAAGCATGACCTGATAGCCAATGAAATAAGCGGTATTTACGCCATAATAAACGGGACTACCAACTACATCCTCAGCCGGATGGCGAAGGAAGGCATAGATTTCCCTTCGGCTCTGAAAAGTGCCCAGGAGTTAGGCTATGCTGAAGCCAATCCGGAAAATGATATTGAGGGAATAGATGCCAACTATAAACTGGCTATTCTCGCTTCATTAGCCTTCCAGACCCAGGTCCAACCCGGCGATATTTACCGCGAGGGGATTTCACGACTCAGCAACCGTGATTTCCGCTATGCCCAGGAGCTGGGATTCGCCATCAAGCTGCTGGCGATAGCCAAGCAGGCTAATAACTCAATTGAAGTGCGAGTTCACCCGGTCTTCATTCCTGAAGACTCCCTTCTTGCCAAGGTTAACGGGGTCTACAATGCCATTCTGGTTGAAGGTGATTTAATAGGCAAGGTGCTTTTCTTCGGTGAGGGTGCCGGCGCTCTGCCCACCAGCAGCGCCGTTGTCGCTGATGTCGTGTCATCGGCGCAGGATATCATCCTTGGTGTTGGTAATAAAGCCAGGCGCAAATTGTCACCAGGCATGACCATTAAACCAATGAGTGAAATTGAAACACGTTACTACCTCAGGATGAATGTGGCTGACCGTCCCGGCGTTCTAGCTCAGATTTCAAAAGTCCTGGGGGACAATTTAATCAGTATTTCCTCGGTTATCCAGAAGGAAGTTGATAGCGTGGCTCAAACTGCTGAGCTTGTTATTATGACACACCCATCCCAGGAAGAAGCAATGCGACAAGCTCTTGGCAAGCTGGCGCAGCTCGAGGTGGTTAAAGAGATAAATAACTTTATCCGTGTGGAAAACGTCTGATGAAAACCGGAGTCCTGGCTAAATATAAAGATTTCCTGCCGATTACCCCTCACACCCCCCTATTTTCACTGGGTGAGGGAGAGACCCCCCTGGTCAGGTGTGACCAACTGGCGAAGGAAGCCGGTTGCGGGGAATTATATCTCAAGCTGGAGGGATGCAATCCCACCGGTTCGTTCAAAGACAGGGGCATGGTAGTCGCCGTAGCCAAAGCAGTGGAAGCCAGCAGCCAGACTGTAATGTGTGCTTCAACCGGCAATACCAGTGCTTCCGCCGCCGCCTATGCTGCCTATTGCGGGCTTACTGCCGTTATTATCGTTCCGGAAGGCAAGATTGCTCTGGGCAAACTGGCCCAGGCTATAGTTTACGGAGCTACAATAATCGCTATTGACGGCAATTTTGACCAGGCTCTGGAGATAGCACGGACTCTAACCGACAAGCACCCGATTACTCTGGTAAACTCCCTTAACCCGCACCGCATTGAGGGGCAAAAAACCGCCGCTTTTGAGATTATTGACGTTCTGGGCGAAGCCCCGGACTATCTTTTCATCCCGGTAGGTAATGCCGGTAATATTACTGCCTACTGGAAGGGTTTTGTGGAATATTACCAATCCGGCCGGGCAAAGAAAAAACCAGAGATGATGGGTTTTCAGGCTGAGGGGGCGGCTCCTATCGTCCGCGGCTACGCCATTAAAGAACCGGAAACTGTTGCTTCAGCGATACGCATCGGCAACCCGGCCAGCTGGCAAAAAGCGGTTGCCGCCCGCGATGAATCCGGCGGCATTATTGACATGGTTAGCGATGGCGAAATCATGTCGGCGCAGAAGCTTATGGCGACCAAGACCGGGGTCTTCGGTGAACCAGCTTCGGCAGCTTCTGTAGCCGGGCTTATCAAACTCTCTGGCAAGGGGATGGACTTTTCCCAAAAGAGAGTAGTCTGCGTGATAACCGGCACCGGTTTGAAAGATACCGATACCGCCCTGAAAGATGCCCCGCCTTTTATCAAGCTTCCGGCTGATATAACCGCTGTGGAGCAGGCTTTAGGCTGGGGTTAACCACATTGCGCTACTAGATGTCTTTAATTAGCTGTCTGGCAATAGATTATTAAACTGTCCCTAAAGGAGGCTGAAATGTTTGATGAGGCTAAGATTAAAGCCGCGGTAGTTTCCATAATTGCCGCCATCGGTGAAGACCCGAAGCGGGAGGGTCTGGTGGGTACTCCCGAACGTGTGGCGGAGATGTATGCCGAACTCTTTATGGGACTGGGCAAAGACCCCAAGGAGGAGCTGACGGTAGGCTTTGAGATAGGCCACCGGGAAATGGTAGTTTTAAGGGATATCCCCTTTTACTCTATGTGCGAGCACCACCTTCTGCCTTTCTACGGCGTAGCTCACATCGGGTACATTCCAAACAAAGAAGGGCGTATTGTAGGTATCAGCAAACTTGCCCGGGTGGTGGAAATCATTGCCAAGCGCCCCCAGATTCAGGAGAGAATGACCACCCAGATTGCCGATGCTATTGATGAAGCGATAAGGCCGGAAGGGGTGGCGGTAGTTATCCAGGCGGAACACCTGTGCATGATTATGCGCGGCATCAAGAAACCGGGAAGCAATGTTATTACCTCAGCACTTAGAGGTATCTTCCGCCGGCGGGCAGACAGCAGAGCTGAATTTCTCTCCCTGATACAGGGTAAGTAGACTATTACTTCTAGTTAAATATCCAGGTTCTTGACGCTTCTGGCATGCGCCTGGATGAATGCCTTACGTGGCGGCACTTCGCTACCCATCAGGATATTGAATAAACTGTCAGCCTTTGCCGCATCATCCACCCTCACTCCCAGCAAAGTGCGGGTCTCCGGATTCATGGTAGTTTCCCACAATTGCTCCGGGCTCATTTCACCCAGACCCTTATAACGCTGCACCTCTACCTTCCTGGCCCCTTTCAGTTCACGCAGTACCTCTTCCTTCTCCTGGTCCGAGTAAACCCAGTGTCGCTTGTCAGCCGCCTTGACACGATAAAGAGGAGGCTGAGCAATAAACAGATGCCCCTGGTTAATCAGCTCCGCCATGTGCCGGAAGAAAAAGGTGAGCAGCAGAGTGCGAATGTGAGAGCCGTCAACATCAGCGTCAGTCATCAGGATGATCCGGTGGTAACGGAGTTTTGACAGGTCAAAGTCTTCATCTATGCCGGCACCCAGGGCAGTAATAAGGATACGAATTTCCTCACTGGCTAACATCTTATCCGGCGGCGCCTTTTCTACGTTGAGGATTTTACCCCGCAGAGGTAGTATCGCCTGGAAGCGACGGTTCCGCCCCTCCTTGGCTGAACCACCAGCCGAGGGTCCCTCCACCAGATAGAGCTCGCAGTGGGAGGGGTCTTTCTCCGAACAATCTGCCAGCTTGCCGGGTAGCGTGCCGGTATCCAGGCTACTCTTCCTGATGATTAAATCGCGAGCCTTGCGGGCAGCTTCCCTGGCTTTGGCAACAGTAATACACTTTTCTATAATTCTTTTAGCATCATCAGGGTGCTCTTCAAGGTAGAGAGATAAACCATCACCGACAATAATCTCCACCTGGCTTTTGACCTCAATGTTACCCAGTTTGCCTTTAGTTTGCCCCTCAAATTGCGGTTCAGCGAGCTTGACGCTAATAATAGCCGTGAGACCTTCCCTAACATCTTCACCAGTCAGGTTGGACTCGTCTTCCTTGAGCAACTTATTCTTGTGAGCATAGTCATTAAGAACCCTGGTTAGCGCCGAGCGGAAGCCGGTAAGGTGAGTACCGCCATCCACCGTATTAACACAGTTAGCAAAGCTGAAAACAGTTTCGGAAAAACCATCATTATACTGAAGCGCCACCTCAACTATGGTGCTATTCACTGACTTGCTAATGGAGATAGGACGGGGATGACGGACCAAGCGATTCCGGTTAAGTCGCCGCACGAAGCCGGTAATACCGCCCTCAAAGTAGAAAGTCAGATCACTATCTTTTCCTTCATCCCTGAGAGTTATTTCCAGCCCCTTGTTCAGGTAGGCCATCTCCCGCATGCGCTCACTCAGTACATCAAGGTCATATTTGGCGTCACCGAAGATTTCTTCATCGGCATAGAAGCTGATGGTGGTGCCGTTCTCCTCAGATTCGCCAACCACGGCTAACTCTCCCTGAGGTATGCCCTGCCGATATTCCTGCCGAAATATCTTGCCATCGCGCCTGACATCACAGCAGACGTAGGAGGAGAGTGCATTTACCACCGAAGCGCCTACGCCGTGCAATCCGCCTGATACCTGATAGGTACGGCCACCAAACTTCGCCCCGGCATGAAGCGTGGTCATTACCGTCTCCAGAGCGGAAACACCGGTGGCTGGATGAGTTTCCACCGGAATGCCACGTCCATCATCTTCAACGGTGACGCCGCCATCCTCTCTGATGGTAACCACAACTCTGGTGCAGTAGCCAGCCATGGCTTCGTCAATGCTATTGTAGGCAATTTCATAGACCAGATGGTGCAGGCCGCGCTGGTCAGTGCCACCGATATACATACCCGGTCGCCGGCGCACAGCTTCCCGCCCGCCCAGAACCTGAATGTCCTCAGCAGTGTAATCGTTATCCTGATTGTTTTGCGGCTCGTCTGGTAAATGTTTTTTCCGTGCCATAATTAATGCCTATCTCCTTGAGAGTGATGATATTGAACGGAGAAAAAGAAAAAGCAAGTCTCCAAACTAAAATCTTGAAGAACTTGCCAGCTGCCAAAAACTAATTTACGCATTTAAGTGGTTAAATTATAACACAATTCAGCTACGGAGTAAAGGTAAAGCAGCCTGAAATAGAAATTATTAAAATAATTTGACCTGTGCTTCATTAAACCTGTTGCAATAACTCTTTTAATGTGTTACACTTCCCAAAGAAAGTTAAAAACATAAACCTTTAAGCTAGTCCGGTGAGGCTGGTAAGGGAAACTGAAAGAGCCTAAGCAGGTTTGACCTCTTGCCAGCAGGTAAGGGGTTTTTTTATGGACAAAAATATCATAATGACGACGGAAGACATCAGGCGAACTCTGGCCCGCATCGCCCACGAAATAATAGAGCAAAACAAGGATATCGACCGCCTGATACTGGTGGGCATGCGAACACGCGGGGTGCCTCTCGCCAGGCGGCTGGCCGCCAAAATAGAGGAATTTGAAAAAATAAAAACACCGGTTGGCGCCCTGGACATCAACCTCTACCGGGATGACTTCTCTTCCCTGGAGTCACAACCATTTGTGCAAAGCACCGACATCCCGACCAACGTCGACGGTACATCCATAGTACTGGTTGACGATGTCCTGTATACGGGACGCAGCATCCGCGCCGCCATGGATGCTCTCACCGACCTGGGACGTCCCAAGTCAATCCAACTGGCCGTGCTTATTGACCGCGGCCACCGCGAGCTACCGATACGTGCCGACTACGTGGGCAAGAATATACCCAGCTCCAGACACGAGGAGATAAAGGTGCAACTGGTGGAAACCGACGGCGTAGACGAGGTAGCCATAATTCCTACAGCCAAGGAGGCAGAATGACAACAGGTCAGCCAAAAGATGACCTGACTCTATTAATCAAGCCGGAGTCACCCATGACCACTTCAACGTGGCAACACCACCACATCCTCGACCTTGATGATTTCACCTCAGGGGAAATAGAGCTCGTTTACCACACCGCCGACGCCATGAAAGAGGTCCTGTCCCGACCAATCAGGAAGGTGCCCACGCTGAGAGGCAAGACTGTCGCCACGATGTTCTATGAACCGAGCACCCGCACCCGGGTATCCTTTGAGCTGGCTGCCAAAAATTTAAGCGCCGATGTGGTTAACATCAGTGCCACCGCCAGCAGCGTAACCAAAGGAGAGTCCCTGATTGATACTCTGGACACACTGCAATCTCTGGGCGCCGATATGGTGGTAATGCGGCACCCCTTTTCCGGAGCCCCCTACATCGCCGCCAGATATATTGCCGCCAGCATCATCAATGGCGGTGACGGCTGGCACGCTCACCCCACCCAGGCACTGCTCGACCTCTACACCATCCGCGAACATAAAAAAGAAATGAAGGGACTGAAGGCGGTTATTATCGGCGATATTCTGCACAGTCGGGTCGCCCGCTCCAATATCTGGGGCATGACGACGATGGGAATGAATGTAACTTTATGCTGTCCACCTACCTTCCTGCCCGTCGGACTGGATACCGAGAACGACCGCTTCCCCAGAGTCAGCATAGAGCCGAACATCGAGGCTGCCCTTGACGGCGCCGATGTGGTGATGACGCTACGCCTGCAAAAGGAAAGGCAGCAAAGCGGACTGCTGCCCAGCATCCGGGAGTACATCCATCTCTACCAGCTCAACGAGGCAAGGTTGAATAAAGCCAAGCCCGATGCCCTGGTACTCCACCCCGGACCAATGAACGAAGGGATTGAAATTTCGCCGGGCGTAGCCCACGGTCCGCACTCGGTAATCGCTGAGCAGGTAACCAACGGTGTCGCCATACGCATGGCCTTACTCTATATACTAGCCGGGAGTAAAAAACAATGACAAAGTCGTGGCTCATTCAGGGTGGTAGAATAATCGACCCCAGCCAGGGGATAGACCATGTTGGCGACCTGGTCGTCAGCGACGGCAAAATATCATCGCCGGGAGAAACCACGCCCAAGGCAGACTACAAGGTCATTCCTGCCGAAGGACTGATTGTCTGCCCGGGATTTATTGATTTTCACTGCCATCTCCGCCAGCCCGGCTTCGAGGAAAAGGAAACCATCGCCACCGGCACACTCGCTGCCGCCAGAGGCGGCTTCACCACCGTCTGCTGCATGCCCAACACCGACCCGCCCCTGGATAACCAGGCGGCGATAGATTATATCAAAGCGGAAGCGGATGCCAGCGGCGTCATCAGTGTCCTGCCCATAGGCTGTATCTCCAAAGGCAGGAAGGGTGAGGGACTAGCCGAAATGGGCGAGCTGGCTGCCGCCGGGGTGATTGCCTACAGCGACGACGGCAGTCCGGTGATGAACTCGCGGCTGATGCGCCAGGCGCTGGACTACAGTCGCACCTTCGGACTGCCGGTTATTGACCACTGCGAGGACACCGTCCTCAGCAATGATGGCCAGATGAACGAAGGCATATTAGCCACCCGGCTGGGGCTGCGGGGTATACCCGCCGCCGCCGAAGAGAGCATGGTCGCCCGTGACCTGGCTCTCGCCCGGCTGACCGGAGCCAGACTGCACATCGCCCATGTCAGCACCGAAGGCTCGGTTGAGCTTATCCGCTGTGCCAAGGAAAAGGGAACCAGGGTTACCGCCGAGGTTACCCCCCACCACCTGACCCTCACCGAAGAGGAAGTTACCGGCTACAACACCAACGCCAAGGTAAGTCCACCCCTGAGAACCAGGCGAGACATTGAAGCCCTGATTAAGGGGCTCAAAGAAAACGTGATTGACATCATCGCTACCGACCACGCCCCCCACGCCGAGATTGATAAGCTGTGTGAATTCGCCCTCGCCCCCTCCGGCATCAGCGTTTTTGAGACGGCGCTGGGCAGCCTGATGAAGCTGGTGCACGACGGTCAACTGACACTGCCCACCCTCATCGCCAGGCTTACCAGTGAGCCAGCCAGGATTATCAATTCCGATAAATTGGGCACGTTTAAGGCTGGCGCCCCGGCGGATATTACCATCTTCGACCCGGAGCGGGAGTGGGTGGTTGACACCAGTAACTTTGCCTCCAAGGGGAAGAATACGCCGTTAGCCGGCTCAACGCTCAAAGGCAAGGTAATGGCAACCATTTTCCACGGCAAGCTGGTCTATAAAGACGACTCGGTTAAGCTGGAACAGTAACCTTATGGGGAGTCAAGAGGGGCTTCGCCCCTCTTGACCAAAAACCTCCCCCTCTCCTTCAAAGGAGAGGGGGACTAAGGGGGTGAGGTAGAATGGAGATGGCAACGAAAAGGGGGAACCAAGAAGAATACAA
>DATKWF010000140.1:0-4899 GCA_035529715.1 Dehalococcoidales bacterium
CAAAGGCTCTATCCCTTTTAACCGGGTCAATACCCCAGTTGTGGAAGGTATTGAAGACAATATCGACCTCCCAGATTACCATATCTTGGTCATACCACATCACCGCTATGGCAATGTAATCACGCGGTAAGAACTTAACCCAGGAAATGGTGTTCTGTCCATCTTCTGCGTACCAGTTTTTGGCAGTTGTACCAACATAGTTGAACAGCTCAGCAGTAGTTACCGCATCCCAGCCTTCAGCGGCGGCATTAACGGCGGCAATCGGGTTGCCATCGGTAGACAGACTGACATTGGGGTTAACATAGTATTCAAGAGTGTCAGGTAAATAACCCCCCCACAATTCATAATACGTATTATCTTTTTGTTCTTCATCGTTTGGTGGCTTCGGTGGTTTGTCCGGCTTGCCCGGTTTATCCGGCGCTACCGGATGCACGAAGACAACTTGGTCTAATTTCTCTGGACGCGTCTGCTTATCCGGTTTAGCGGTCACCACCGCTGCCGATGAGGTAAGTACCAGCACCACTACCAGAAAGGCTACTAATAGCTTTTTCACTCGTCTTTACCTCCTAACCTTATTATTCTTATATGTATGTTATAGTAAATCCTGGTCTTCAGGGAAGTCAAGGCCTTTGTCTTTGTGTTCCCTCCGGAGTCGGCACTTGTTCCGCGGTCTTATTTACTGTGGTTACCGTTTCAGGCACCGCAGGCTTTAAATTGGTTATCTGCTCCTGCAGTTTTTCTTTGAGCTGTTCCTGGATTCTCTCCTGGAGTTCTTCACGGACTCTTTCCTGAAGCTCCTGTTCAATTCCCTGAGCCTCTTCCTGAATTCTTTGCTGGACTTCGGCTTGAACCCTTTCCAGTAACTGCGCCTGGACTCTTTCCAGTACGGGGGCTTCCTCGGGAATTTCACCCAGGGCGCCTTTGCTCTTCAGTGCTTCAACTACTCTTTCCCGGTTTGTCAGCGAGTTAGCAATGGCGCTTTCGATGGCTGCTCTGGCTGGCTCGGGCACTTTTTCATGGACTTCAACCAGGACTTCCAGATGGGCGGCAGTGGCCCTGGCAACCAGCTGCTCCACGTTGGTGGTATCTTTGCCCAGCCCTCTGGCGGTTTCGGAGATTTCCTCTCCAAATTTGAAAAGCCTGTCGGTATCATTCAGGGCTGCTTCTACTTCTCCGGTGTTACCTTCATCGGCTTTAACTCTGACTCGGTTCAACCTTCCTTCAATAGTGGCTAAATTAATCTCCATGGCCTTTTCCAGTCTTTCCCTGGCTAAAGCACGTAGAGCATTTTGCTGTCCATTTATGGAAGCTTCTCTGGCACGGACAATAGACTCTTTCGCCTGTTCCGGGGCAGTGTCTTTTATTCTGTCTAAAACGGCAAGGTGCTTAGAAGTGGCTAAAGCCAATTTTTCGGATATATTTTCAGACACCCCTTGCTGTTTAGCCTCCTCCGCTCTTTCCCTGACCATAGCCAGGAATCCGTTATAGCTATCGGCGGCTCTTTCCGTCTCCCTTATCCTGTTTTTCAGTGCCATGGCCTTAGCTTCAGCCAGTCTCTCCTCGGCATATTCAAGGGCTTTCTTGGCCTTTGCCTCCGGCCCGAAGGCAAGGAGCAGGCCTATCTGCTTGCCCCAGTTGTCAAGAAAGTAAAACGGGCTATCGGGCGTAATACCCGGGTCGGGCAATTCCTCTTCTTCCTGAGCATAAGCAGTGCCGCCGAGGAGAAGCGAGGTAATTAGCATTGTGCTGAGTAAAATTAACCAGAACCTTTTTAATTTCATTGTTAGCCTCCTGCTCAATTTGGTTTGTATATTATAACGCAAGAACCGTCGATTGGTTAGCAACGACTTTCTGTATATAGTACGTGTTAAAAACTGGGTTTGTTTCACCTGCCTTAATTTTTTTTATTTGACGCTGGCTATTCCTCTTCAGCCTCTTTTATCTCCACTTCAGTGGCTACGATGGTATCATCCACCACGGTACCCTTGACCTCGGCGTCAAGACCGGCTGCGGCCTCACCTTCAATTTCCGCCCCGCTCACATCCACCTTCCTGGTCTCGCCCTCGATGGTCATTGTCCAGGTGGTGCCATCGATGTCGTCAATGGTCCCCTCAAATTCCAGTTCCTCTTCTTCTTCAGCCTCTTTTATCTCCACCTCGCTGGCTACGATGGTATCGTCCACCACGGTTCCCTTGACCTCTGCCTCAAGACCGGCTGCGGCCTCACCTTCAATTTCCGCCCCGCTCACATCCACCGTTCTGGTCTCGCCCCCGATGGTCATTGTCCAGGTAGTGCCATTGATGCTGTTAATGGTCCCCTCAAATTCCAGTTCCTCCTCTTCCTCCTCTTCGTCCTTATCCTCCTCTTCTGCTCCCTCTTTTGCCTTCTTTACCCCCTCCTCTATAAACAGTTTAACCGTGGGCTTGAATAGGACCTTATTCTTGCCGATGATGACAGACTTCTCCCCGTCAAAATCCAGGGTGAGGACAGTGGTCATGCCGGGGATAACATTGAACGACCTGACGATTTTCAGCTTCTCACTGGGGACTTCGGCGGTAAAGTTGTCGCCGGCGGTGGTTTCTACTTCCACTTTGTCTACATTCATGCGTATCTGTGTATACTTTCCGGCGGTAACGTTGGTGCTGCCCAGAATTTCTGCCACACCGATAACTGTCATTAAGTCAAACTTTGGGGGAGCATCGAGTATTTCTATCCATTCGCTGGAGTTATCTGATACCAGGTGAGCCTCTATGCCGGTCAGGTAAACAACCGCGCTGACTACGTCGGCTGGTGGCGGGTCGGTAACCTGGATTTCAATGGTGCCCTGCTCCACCGCAGGTGCAGGAGAGGGCTGGGGTGCCGGGGAGGGAGTGGGGGTGGGAGTGGGAGCTGGTGCCGGTGCCGGCTCCTCTGGAGCCGGGATGCAGGCTACCATAAAGACCAAAAGCAGGACGGTTAGCGAAACTAACAATATTTTAGCTGTTCTTCTCATAATTCACCTCTTATTAAAAATTTCCCTTTCTCATATTAGTAATTATACATATATAATAACGATGAATTCATCAATTGGTTAGCCATAAACTTAGGAAAAAGGTACTGGGTGGAATAGTAGATTGGTCTCATATAGCCTGTTCCCTTGATTGTTAGGCACGTTTAGAATAGGCGTGATTTTTTAAGGGGACTATATTAGAAGTTATTCTTTTTCTCTTTCCAATTGATTCAGTCTGGCATCGGTAATGCCAAAGTGGTGGGCTATTTCATGCAGTACTACTCTGCGTACTTCATTGGTAATCGCGGTGTCATATTTGCATTTAGCCTCAATCGGCTTCTGGAAGATGGTTATCTTGTCCGGCACAACCATGCCGTAGTGCCTGCTCCGCCTGGTCAGGGGCACACCCTGGTAAAGGCCCAGTAGAGTTTCGCCACGATTCAATCCTACCTTATCCAGCTGGTCTGGAGTCGGCTGCTCCTCCACCACTACATCGATGTTTTCCAGCTTGCTGTGAAACTCGTCGGGCAGACTATCAACCGCCTTTGCCACCAGCCACTCAAATCTATCCCTGTTCATGTTTGTTTTTCCTGGATTTCAAAGTAGACCGGATGACCCAGATTACCAGGAAATAGGAGCTGGTGCTGCCGAGAAACAACATGGTAGCGATTACTTTGCTGGCAAGCGGTTCCGCCTCGGGTGAGCAAATATAGTGATTGAAGTGAATGATACCGCCGATAAGACTTGCCATAAGCACCGTTATAACCGCGATTAAAACTGGTGGACTTTTTAGCTTTTTCAGGCTCGGGTTAATTGTAAAGTAGATAATAAGGGCGTTTAGACCTAAAAGCCCTAAGATAAGCGGGATAAAGATGGACATAGTGCCTGCCGTTGGTATGACAATTATCTGCCAGGCGGCGCGGATAACCACCGCCACCAGGGTTACTGTCATGGTTACAATGAACCATATCTTGAGCGGTAAATACTTCATATTAGTTATTAGATAACTATAGAGGATAGCTTGGTTTTTTTCAATCGCTAAAGGGAGGAACCCAAAGAACCGTTGCTGGGGCTATTACTGCTCCTTTATCAGCGGAAATCGTCAGGCCGGAAAGAAAAGATGCCAGGGACAAGACATTAAAAGCGAGAAAAGCTATAATAGCACTGTCAATGATTGGGGCTTGGCATGGATAAGTAGCCCTTGTTTCGTGTGGTAAAATGCTCATATTTGCCGGCGACTTAGACCTGAAACCGAAACAACTTTTGGTAGCAGGAGGTTGAAAATGGGAAAGAGTAAAAGACTCAGCATTATGACCGGGGGTGGAGACTGCCCGGGACTTAATGCCGCAATCAGGGCGACTGCAAAAACAGCATTCAAAATGGGTTACGAGGTGATAGGCATTCGGAACGGCTGGAAGGGTTTTATTGATGATGAATATAAGACGCTGGATAGCGAAAATACCTCGGGAATCATTGACCGGGGAGGAACAATTTTAGGAAGTTCAAGGTTTACCCCCTTCCAGATTGAAAATGGACCCAAGCTGGTTTTTGATGCATTTCAGAAGCTGGGATTGGAAGCTCTGGTGGTTCTGGGAGGAGAAGGTACCCTGAGTTGCACCAATCGACTATCCAAGATGGGCCTGCCGGTAGTAGGAATACCCAAAACTATTGATAATGATGTAAAAGAAACCGATTACTCGATAGGCTTTCAAACTGCTGTCCAGATTGCCACTGAGGCTCTGGATAGGCTTCGCTCTACTGCGGAAAGCCATCATCGGGTAATGCTTCTTGAGGTAATGGGCCGCCGCGCGGGTTGGATTGCTACCTATGCCGGTATGGCTAATGGAGCAGATGCGATACTTATCCCTGAAATTCCCCTGGATACGGATGGGATAGAAAAACTGTGCCGG
>DATKWF010000141.1:0-26223 GCA_035529715.1 Dehalococcoidales bacterium
AGGGGGTGAGGTTAAACTGAATCTCATTCAGGTATTGGTGGTTTGCTTTGCTCCCTTAAAGTCTCCAGCCAGGCGGCTGATTTTACATCCCGTTCCAGCAGGTATTTAAGATAGTGGCTCATTACTTTTTCTAATTCGTGAGATAGCTCCGGGTCTATTTTGAGCCGGTTGGCCGTGTCGTAATCGCTGCTCTGCAAGAGGCGTAATACTTTTTGCGCATTGACCGAAAGGGGATAGCTCAGCGGCTGTTCTGGGCTGCACCTGGGGCAGAGCATGCCGCCGGCGCTGGGGCAGAATGAGTTGGTGGTGGGCTGCAGGGGGCTGTGGCAGGAGACGCACTGCTGGAGCTGGGGCTGGTAGCCAACTCCACTGAGGAGGTGCAGTTCAAAATAGCGCAGAATCAGTTCCTTGTTATCCGCCTGGCATAGCTGTTCCATCGTCTCTTTTAGCAGCTGGAATAAAGGGTAGTTCTCAACATGGTCGACGGTGAATTGATTGACCAGCTCGGTGGCATAGAGGGCGCAGGAGGTAAGCCAGAGGTCGCTTTTCAGCGGCAGGAAGGTGTTTATGGTCTGGCTGCCGGTTATTGTGTCCAGGTTTTTCCCTCGGGCAAAAGAAACCAGGCTGTAGGTAAGCAGTTCCAGGTGCCCGGCGAGTTTGCTCCTGGGCTTGCGCAGGCTCTTGGCAAAGCCCTGGATTTTGCCCAGGCGCGGCGTATAGAGGGTGAGGATGCTGTCCGCCTCGCCCAGCTTGGTTTTTTTGATGACGATGGCTTCAGTTTGATAAGTTCGTGGATTGGGCATTTCTACTGCTTTTATACTTCCGCCAGACCCTTCAGATTGGCCAGTATTTCCTCTTGGTGTTTACCTATGGTTCTACCGACAAGCAGCACTTCCATAATCTTGCCGATAATACCCCAGGGCATCTCCACATCCTCTGTGAGCGTAAATCTGCTCCCAGACGGCGTTGCCTCTATACTCCATATTTGGTCATCTTTCTTTAGAGGACCCGAGGTCATAATGAAGGCAAGCCTCTCGTTCTCTACCCATTCTGTAACCTTGTAGTGGAGCTTCATAAGGCGGCCGGCGGATTTCTCCTCGTAATAAAAGGTTGTGCCCACGTCGCTGCGTTGCTCACCGGTATACTCAAATTTCTGGAGAAGGTAAAACCACTTCAGGATTCTGTCGGTCTCGACTAGGAAAGGCCAGGTTTTCTCTGGTGGCGCCGCAATTTCAATAGACCTCTGTACCTTCATCCTCGCCTTCCTCCTATCTTATAGGTGTTAAAATTCCCGTCTGTCCTCAATGGCTCGGGTCAGGGTCATATCGTCGGCGTATTCCAGCTCGGTGCCGAAGGGTAGACCACGGGCAAGGCGGGTGACCTTGATACCCAGGGGTGAAATGAGGCGACTCAAATACATGGCGGTTTGTTCCCCTTCGAGGTTGGTGTTGGTGGCTAAAATGGCCTCTTTTACCGGGCTTGCCTGCAGCCGGTCCAGTAGTTCTCTGATTCTAATATCGTCGGCGCCTACTCCCTCCGTTGGTGATATGGCGCCGTGGAGCACGTGGTACAATCCCTTGTAAATCCCGGTATGTTCCAGAGCCAGAATATCCTGGGGCTGTTCCACGATACATATCTCGGTGTGGTCACGCTCGTCATTCTGGCAGATAGAACAGGGGTCGGACTCGGTAACATTAAAGCAGGTTGAGCATAATGTGATTTTCTGTTTTAGCGACAGGATGGCTTCAGCCAGGAGCTTGGTCTGTTCATCTGGAGCACGCAGGAGGTAGTAGGCAATTCGCTGGGCGCTTTTCGGTCCGATGCCGGGCAGCTTGTTGAACTCCTGAATGAGCTTATCGATAGCTTCGGTACCGGGAATGAGACTCTGGTTCAATATTTACTCTCCTTTTCAGGTCAGCCCTGGAATATTAAGACCGCCGGTCAGCCCACCAAGTTGTTTGGCGGCAACTTCCTGGGATTTGGTAAGGGCTTCACTGACTGCGGTCAGGACCAGATCTTCCAGAAGCTCGACTTCATCAGGGTTTACCACTTCCGGCGATATTTTTACCGACTGTATTTTTTGTTGGCCGTTCATAGCTACCGTGACCGCCCCACCCCCGGAACTGGCCTCTACCGTAATGTCAGCTAATTCTTCCTGGGCTTTAGCCAGCTTGGCTTGAAGCTTCTGGGCTTGCTGCATAAAAAACCTGTTCATTTCTCCTCCGTATTAATAATCTGGGCACCCATTTTCATGACTTCTTCTACGAGATGGTTGTCTTCTGGCTCATGGATACAACGAACACGGCAGGGATGGCCCAGAAAGCTGCTTATGATTTTTTCGGCGGTCTGCTGATTTTCCGGTTTCTCCATATTGTCTTTATGGAGAGGAAATTTAAAGGATAGGATTAAGGTGTTCTCTTCAATGGCTTTTGGCTTGGCGCTCCGGAGCAGGGCAGCTGCCGGGGTTCGGCCGACATCGGCTGGTGCCTCTCTTAAAAGTTGGCGCCAGTTTAGCTTCAAGTGCTCAATTTCGTTGCCCGCTTCCATTGGAACAGCAGCGACCTTTTCGGTTGGCGGGATAGTTTCGGCTTCAACCTGTTCCTCAATTTCCTCAGTTATTTCTGTAGGTGGTTCTTCTGCTTCTGCCTTCCAGACGGCAGGTGCTTTCTTACCTTTTTGGGTAGTTTCATCAACCGGTTTTGCCACTGGTTCTTCAGCCTTCTTGGCCGGTTTGGGTTTGGCAGGTGGCGGTGCAGCCGTCTCTACCGGCTGGGGTGCTTCATGTTCAACTCGACCGGGGAGTTTCTCCTCAGTTGGGGCCAGGGTGCAGTCGACCAATGCCAGCTCCAAGGGGAGCGTGGAGTAGTTGTCAATACCGAGTTCGAGCTGGCCGAATAGTTTGACCGCCTTCAGTATCTGGGGCAGTGAAGCTTTGGCGGCTACCTGCTTCAGCTCAGTTATATCCTCGGCGGGGAGGTCAATAGCTCCGTCGGGGCCGGTTTTTATCAGGAGTAGTGCTCTGAGATACTCTACCAGCTCCCGATTGAACTGGCGCAAATCCAGTCCGTCGCGGTTAACGCTGTTTATGGTGGCTACTCCGGCAGAAACATCATTGTTAACAATCTGCTTTACCAGCTCTTTGGCTCGCCAGTCACCGGTAATACCCAGGACAGTCTGGGCCTGCTGGAGTCCAACCTCAGAGCCATAATAGGTAGTTAGCTGTTCCAGCAGGTTCTCTGCGTCCCGCAGGCTGCCGGTGGCAGCTCTGGCAATGAGCCGCAGTGCTTCTGGCTCAATATGGATGCCTTCGGTGTCGCAGATACGGGTCAGCTTGGTCACCATGGCATCCTGAGAGAGGCGCCGGAAATCAAAGCGCTGGCATCTTGATAGGATGGTGGGTAGCACCTTGTGGGCTTCGGTAGTAGCCAGAACAAAGATAATATGCGGTGGTGGCTCCTCCAGGGTCTTGAGCAGGGCATTGGAAGCGCTGGTGCTCAACATGTGGGCTTCGTCAATAATATAGACTTTATAACGGGCTTCGTTTGGGGCGTAGTTAACTCTCTCTCGGAGGTCGCGTATATTATCCACACCTGTGTTGCTGGCAGCATCAATCTCAATGACATCCAGGGCTTTTCCCTCGGTTATTGACTGGCATATAGAACAGGTATTACACGGTTCACCCTTGCCGTTGGTGAGGCAGTTGACCGCTTTGGCTAAAATGCGACCGGTGCTGGTCTTACCGGTGCCTCGAGGCCCGCAGAAAAGATAAGCATGAGATATATGACCGCTGGTCAGGGCATTCTTCAGTGTCTGGGTGACCTGTTCCTGCCCAACTACCTCGGCTAGGGTTTGAGGGCGCCACTTGCGATAAAAGACTTGAGAAGTCATCTTTTTTGAATTATACCGTATATCTTAAACAGTTTCCAAGAAAATTTTGCGCGGATTAAAGTTGAATTTCAGGCGGTGGATATGGCTAATTCACAGTAGAGCAAGCTGCAAAGAAGTACTGATAATAATAAGCGAGAATCTAATTTACATCGCTGGAACAATGCAAAGATTGATGCTCTGGATAATGCGACCGTCAGAGCGAGCTTGTTAGCCAATCATAGTAACGAAGGTATATCTTTTGAGGCATCTTCAATAGCCTTAAGTTTGATCTCCGTTTCCTCTTGTCTCTTTTGAAACTCGGGGATAAGGTTGGTTGATGTAGCGTAGTACTCCCTTATCTTTTCCACATCGCTTAATTCGGAGAGGACTACAGTAACATCTAGCAAGCCTCTTTCCCTGGGGTAATCGCCATTTCTTATCAAAGCCTCTGGAGCTATATCCCTTAAGTAATCTCCGAGCGCCTTAACCAGGTCCATATTCATTTCCTTATGAGGTGCCGAGATGAGATAGAGTGCTCTCTTCGAATCTCTAGGATTGCATTTTAATGACATCTCACTTATGGCTTCATCCATACATTGAATTCCCTTAAGCGTTTCGGTCCCTTTTTTCCTGAAATCCTGTCCTCGGCTGCGGGGAAACCTGAGTAAAGGTAATTCTGATTTACCATAACCGATAACTGTCCATCCGGCCAGGGTCTGTATGATGTCGCCGGCATCAAGCACCTTTGAGGCAATGTATTTGGGTTTTTTCTCCTCACCGGCGCAGAGCATGTTGTAAAACGGGTTAGCAATCATGGTATTTATTTTAGCCAGGTTGTTCCTGATTGATGAATCTTTTCTGACAAATCTCTGGTTATCAACCAGGAATACTGCATCGGCTACTGAATAGGCAGATTTAAGGCAGGTGGCAGTATTATATATGGTTCTGTCCTCTGTACTCTCTTCATGCTCAAAGGGGAGGACGATAAGATTATACACCGGCTTGTCCATGTAGCGTTCCTTGATATGCTGGGTTATTACGGCGATTGACCCTGAGCCGGTGCCGCCAGCCGCGCTGGAGATGAATAAGAAGGCGTCTGATTCAAAGAAGTGTTTGGTTGTTCTTATCGCATCAATAACTTTATCGGCGTCTTCTCTGGCTATCTCCGCCCCCAGTTCATTAATTTTACCCACACCGTGTCCGCCGGTCTTGCGACCGCCGATGAGAATTCGGTGCTGGTAACCACGTTTAATGCTGGTTAGTCCGCTCAGGTCGGCGGCATCCGTGTTAACGGCGAAGACGCCAGTAATTATCTCAATTTTACGCTGACTCTGTGCTTTTCGGTTCATTCGGGCAAACTCGTCAGCAATTCTACCACCACATTGTCCAAAACCTGCAACTACTAATTTCATTTCTCACCTCAATATTAGAGTTTTGCTATTTTAGGCATACTCACCAAATAATGTCAATGTTTTTATTATTTAAAAAGTGATAGTATTGGGGGTAAAATAGTCACCCTACCATTTTACTAATCATATAGGGATTTCATAGGGATTTCAAATGCTGTGGCTCTAAATAGACGGGGGCTATTGAAAAACTAGGATGTCTATAATAGAATTAGTAAAATCAGAGGTATTGCAGAGATGGCTAGAGAGGTATCTGACGAATTGGTAGAAAGTGTGGGAAATAATATTGGTGCCTTTGAGGAGGCGGTAGCCAGGGCTGAGAAGTTAAGCAAGGCAGCCAGGGAAGCCGCTGAAACGTCGGCAAGAGCTTCTCAGGAAGCAATAGACCGGGCTGAAAAGATAAGCAGGCAAGCCAGGGAAGCGGCTGAGGCGTCAGCGAGAACTTCCCAGGAAGCGGTAAACAAGTCTGAAGAAATATGTAAAGAAGCCAGAGAGGCGGCTGAGGCTGCAATCAGAACCGCTCAGGAGGCGATAAGGCGGGCTGAAGAATCGGCAAAGGCGCCCAAGGAATCAGCTGAGGCAATAGCCAGAGTCTTTGGGGAAGCGATAGCGAGGGCTGAGGAAATAAGCAAGGAAGCCATGGAAGCGGCTGAGGCATCGCTTGCGGCCTCACAGGAAGGGTTAAGCCGGGTTAGTGAAGTAAGTGAAAGGGCCAGGGAAATGGCCGAGTCCTCGGCGAGAGCGGCTAAGGAGGAACTAAACCGGGCAGAAGAAGCAGGTAAAATAGCCAGAGAAGCTGCCGAGATATCAACCAGAGCTGCCAAGGAAGCTGCTACTCGGTCTGAAAAAGTAAGCAGAGAAGCCAGAGAGGCGGCTGAGGAATCAGCAAAGGCAGCCAGGGAAGCCGCCACCCGGGCTGAAAAGGCGAGCAAAACGACCAGGGAGACCGCTGATGCGTCAGCCAAAGCGGCTCAGGATGTGGCTCTTAGAGCCGAGACAATAAGTAAAGAGGCTAAGGAAGTAGCGGAGACTTCACTAAGGTCATCTCAAGAGACGAAAATCAGAGCCGAGCAAATAAGTAAGGAAATTAAGGGAGCTGCTGATGCTTCAACCCGGGCTTCCCATGAGGCGATGAGCCGGGTTGAGGAAATGGGCAGAGAAGCCAAAGGAGCCGCTGAAGCTTCGTCCAGGACGGCCAAAGAGGCTGCTGAGACGTCAACTAAGGCATCCCAGGAGGCGATAAAACGAGCCGAGGAAATAGGTGCAGAAACCAAGGAAGTGGCGGAGACATTAGCCACAACCTTTCAGGAAACGATAAGTCGGGCTGAAGAGATGGGTAGAGAGACCAGGGAAGCCGCTGAGGCAGCCACCACAACCATCCAGGAAGCGGTAGAGGTGTTAATTGGTGCCTCTCGGGACGCGATAAACCGGGTCGAGGAGGTAGGTAGAGAAGCTAGGGAAGCCGCTGAGGCGGCAGCCATCACTGCTAAGGAAGCGGCCGAGATGTCAACACAGACTTCTCAGGAAGCAATAAGTAAAGCTGAAGAAATCAGCAAAGAAGCTAAGGAGGCTACTGAAGCGTCAGGCGCAGCTGCCAGGGAGGCTCTTGAGGCAGCGATGAAAGCTTCCCAGGAGGCAGTTGAGGCGTCAACTAAAACGTCCCAGGAGGCGATAAGTCGGGCTGAAGAAATGAGCAGAGCGGCTACGGAGACAGCTGAAGCATCAACAAGAGCAGTCAAAGAAGCCACCAAGTCAGCGACCAGGGTTGCCAAGGAGGCAGCTGAGACATCAGTCAGGGCTTTCCAGGAGGCGATAAGTCGGGCTGAAGAAATTGGCAAGGAAGCTAGGAATGCTACCGAAGCATCAGCCAAGATGGCTCGAGAGGCAGCTGCGGCGACGGTAAAGGCTGCCAGGGAGGCTACTGAGTCATCTACCAGGGTCGCCAAGGAAGCAGCTGCAGTGTCAATAAAGGCCTTTGAGGAGGCAATAGGCCGGGCTGAGGCAACCGGCAGGGTGGCTAGGGAAACAACCGAGGCATCTCTAAAGGCTTTTGAAAAAGCAATAGGTATGGCTGAGGAAGGCGGGGAGGTTGCCGGGGTGGTAGGCGAGCCTGGTGATGAGACAGCTGAGGCATCATTAGCTGCCTTGCAAGGGGCGGCGGGTGGAACCGACAAAGCTACTGAAAGAGAGAAAAGGGGAGTGAGCAAGGTCA
Source organism: Dehalococcoidales bacterium (assembly GCA_035529715.1). GTDB lineage: Bacteria > Chloroflexota > Dehalococcoidia > Dehalococcoidales > RBG-16-60-22 > DATKWF01. The sequence continues at coordinate 7,486 of DATKWF010000141.1, forward strand.
GGGCGAAACAAAAAGTTGAGGCGCGTCTGGAATTCCTGTCCAGAATGTATGAAACAAAGAAAAACAAACAAGATGAGGAGGAGAGTACTGGAGAAAGTGAGCAGCTAACTGAGGAATAGCTAAACCAGAGGTTCATTGTTGGTCAATATCTAAGTAAAATATATACAAGGAGGGTAACCTATGACGGAGCCAAAGGGACAGGCCAGGAGGGCAAGTAAGGAAGTCGAAGAAGCCGTACAAGAAGAAATTGTACAGCCGTTTGAGCAAGTTCAAGAGCAAGTCGAGCAGGTCGTTAGAGAGACCGAAGAGAAAGCGGTACGACCGCTTGATGAAGTCCTGGGGCAAGCTGAAAGAGCATACGCTGCCTATATGGAAGCGGAACGTCAGGTAGCCAGTGCTTATAAAGAGAACGAGAATCAAATAGCCAAGGCTTATAAGAGGGCGGAACAGCAAGCCAAAAATTCTTGTGATGAGGGTATAAGGGAGGTCTTAAGAGCCCGTGACGAATTTATGGCGCAGGCTTTAAGAGCTCGTGACGAAGCTGTAGCACAGGCCGAGAAGGCATTTAAGAAAGCAAAAGAGCAAGCCGAGAGAACCTGTGAAACTGGCGTAGAGGAAGCCTGGCAAAAGCGAGAAGAGGCTGCCGCACAAGCTTGGCAACTGCGTGAGGAGACCATAGAGCAGGCCTGGAATATCTATTCTAAACTGGTAAGGTAAAAAGGGCTATTCACTCAGATTATCAGCCTGGGGTAACTAGCACACCGTTACTCGGTGGGCTTAGGTTGACTAATTATAAGTATTATAGCAGGGAAGGTATATCCTTTAGGGTAACTTCAATACCCTTATATTTGCTTTCTACTCCCTCATGTCTCTTCTTGAGGGTGGATATCAGGCCTATTGTTTTGGTGAAATAGCTCCTTATCTTCTCCACGTCGCTTAATTCAGACAGGATTATAGTAACATCCAGCGAGCCCTTTTCTCTGGGATAATCGCCGCTCCTTATTGTCGCCTCCGGGGCTAGACTCTTCAGATAAGTGCCTAGTTCCTTGATTAAGTCCACGTTCATTTCCCTGGCTGGCGCTGAGACGAGATATAAGGCTCTTTTGGAATCCAGCGGGTTGCACTTGAGTGATAATCCGCTTATAGCCTCATCCATTGCCTGAATTCCCTTTTGAGACTCGCCGGCTTTATCCCTGAAGTTACTTTTCCTGGAAAAGAGATGTTTGGTAAACGGAATCGGCGATTTACCATAGCCTATCGCCGTCCATCCGGCTACGGTCTGTATTATGTCGCCAGCATCAAGCATTTTCGCCCCGATATATTTATGTTTTTTCTCCTCACCGGCACAGAGCAGGTTGTAGAAAGGCGTGGCTATTACTCTGTTGATGTTGGACAGGTTGCTTATGATTGACGAATCTTTCATGATATACCTTTGATTATCAACGAGGAATACCGCATCAGCAACTAAGTAGCTGGATTTCAGACATGTGGCTGAGTTATATATAGTCCTTTCCTCGGTAGTTTCTTCATGCTCAAAGGGAAGGACAATAAGATTATATACTGGCTTATCTACATAGCGTTCCTTTATATGCTGGCTTATTACGGCAATTGACCCGGAGCCGGTACCACCAGCCGCTCCAGCGATAAGCAAAAAGGCATCTACCTCAGGGAACCGCTTGTCTGCCCTTATGGTATCTATTACCTTGTCACCGTCATCTCTGGCTATCTCTGCTCCCAGCTCATTTATCTTGCCTACGCCATGACCGCCGGTCTTGCGACCGCCGATAAGGATGCGGTGCTGGTAATCAGGCTTTATGCTGGTCAGTCCACTCAGGTCGGCGACGTCGGTGTTAACGGCGAAAGCGCCGCCAATTATATCAATACCACGCTGCCCGCGGGCTCTTCTGTTCAATCGGGCAAATTCATCAGCAATTCTACCGCCGCATTGCCCGAAACCAACAACTACTAATTTCATTACTCACCTTTATGTATTTTAGGTTATTTTAGACATCATTACCCAGCTATGTCAATTTATAATTGTTGCTGCAGTTCAAATGACAGTCGGGCTGTCCTTCCCAGGACGAAAATCCCCCCTCCCAAAGTAATTCGCTTTCCCCCTTCTTTTTGGAGGGCAATAGTGAATAAGAATTCTATTGATCTCTGGTATATTTAATCAGCTACAGTCCTTTCTCAGCAATGAAGGCGGCCAGGTCAGCCAGGCGGCAGCTATAGCCCCACTCGTTATCATACCAGGCGAGAACTTTGACCATATTATCACCAATAACCATGGTGCTGAGCGCATCAAGAATAGAACTGGCAGGGTTGCCTTTGAAATCCATGCTGACCAGCGGTTCCGTGCAGTATTCCAGGATTCCGGACAAAGGTCCCTCGGCCGCAGTTTGAAAAGCCTGATTGACTTGTTCCACCGTAACCTCTTTGTCCAGGTCGGCGACAAAGTCAACCACGGAGACGGTGGCGGTCGGGATGCGGAAGGCCAGTCCGTGAAGTTTGCCTTTGAGCTCAGGGATAACCAGGGTTACCGCTCTGGCGGCACCGGTGGTGGTGGGGATAATATTCATGGCGGCGGTTCGAGCCCGGCGCAGGTCCTTGTGAAACATATCCAGAATTCTCTGGTCATTGGTATAGGCATGGATGGTGCTCATCAGCCCTTTACTTACGCCAAAGCTCTGGTGCAGTACCTTGACCACCGGGGCAATGCAGTTGGTGGTGCAGGAGGCATTGGAGATAATTTTATGTTTGGCCGGGTCATAGTGCTCTTCATTGACACCGAGGACGATGGTTACATCTTCGTTGCGTGCCGGGGCGGAGATGAGCACCTTTTTAGCTCCAGCCTGCAGGTGGGCGGCTGCCTTGGTAGCATCGGTAAACAGGCCGGTTGACTCGATTACTATGTCTACTCCGTACTTTTTCCAGGGGAGATTAGCCGGGTCACGCTCGGAAAGTACCTTTATCTCTTTGCCATCAACAATGATTGCTTCCTCACTGGCGTCTACTTTGCCGGGATAAGCACCGTAGGTGGTGTCCCATTTCAGCAGGTGGGCATTGGTCTTGGTATCGGTGAGGTCGTTGACTGCTACCACTTCCAGTTTGCCTTTCTGGTACTGGTTAATCGTCCTCAGGGTTAACCTCCCGATGCGCCCGAAACCATTGATTCCGATTTTAGTTGTCATTATTTCACCTCCTTGGTTTTTGCTGGTTACTTCTGTCAGGCGAATACTTGCTGACTGCTTTTCTGGCTGCGCCGGTGGCGCTGCAGCATATCAAGAAACGCCTCAATTCGTGTTCTGGTATGGTTGGTTAAGAAAAAGTCGTCATTTCCCTCCAGGGTTAAGATGGGCAGGTCAATGGCGCTGCGGAAGATGATGTCACCGATGCCCCGGTGACAGAATGCCTGGACGTAGTGAATTACTCCGTCAACCTGCCGGCGGCGTAGTTCGGTGGTGATGTCTTTCACCCGCTCGTATATAGAGTAGGGGTAAGTATAACTGGAGTACTGCTCGGCCAGGGAATCTCCGGGCTCGGGCATGGCGAACTGGCGCTGGATTTCATTAAATACCACCCTGGCGTTATTGCTCTCCAGGTAGTGATAGAGGTCTCGCCCGTAGACAGAAGGCACACCGGTATAAGCCAGCCTGAGATATTCTGGAGGGTAGGGCTGGCGCTGGCGGCAATCGGCTAGTAACTTTTGCAACTGGGAGCAGTATTTGTGGTGGTCCTGATTAAAGTCAGAGGTGGAAACCAGCCACAGGTGGTTTTCCCAGCCGCTGACCAGTCCCTCTCTCCAGGTAAGTCGGTCCAGTTCCAGGGCTTGGTCACGGCCTGGCTGGAGCTCTTTTCTGACCGTGCTGGCGGCTTCCAGAGTGGTGCCCAGGGTCTTGGCTAATGCCTGTAAGGTAGACCGCATTCGCCGGGGTGATGGCTGGTCAGGGTAGGCGAAGGGTATGACTTTAAGCCCTTTAAGCTTGAGCACTTCCATCAGCATGATGGTATTGGAACAATCGCCGGTGGTAACACAGAGCACGGTGTTTATTCCGTAATCCATGCATACCCCGTAGATTCCCTTAATCCAGCTGCAGCAGTTAAGGGGGAAGCCTGCCTTCTCGGCAATATTGACCAGCCGCTCCGGAGCGGAGTCGCTGATAAAGACATTATTCAGGTCTACCGGCTGGTAGCCAGCGGCAATAAGCACTTCTATAGGAACGGTGGTGGTAATACCGATTTTATTCATAATAGCTTCATTCACCGGGAGGTTTCCTTCTTGTAAAGCAGCTCGCAGGGCAGGTATCTCGGCTTGCTCCAGGCATCCTTCAAGATTTTAATTCCGGTAGCACTATCGCTGGCCAGAATAGGGTGGTAGAAGGGTGGGTTGGCGAACTGGGTCGGCTCAATGCTTTCAACGTGCTTGTATCCCAAGCCTTTCAGCCCGACTTTAAATAGCTCCACCAGCTGGTGCCTGACCTCGCTTAGCCCTATTTTACCATCCAGCCTTGCCTGTTTAATCTCCAGCCACTTGCGGTTTCCGTAGAGTCTGGTTATGGAGGCTTCACATTCCGGGCGGGTCAGGTTCCGCAGCAGGGCCATCTCCAGCGGGAAAATTATTAACAGGTCTATCCTGTGCCCTTTCCAGTTACTGCCGTGAGCAATGATTTTTTTAATGGTTGCCCAGCGCATTCCCCGGTAACCGGGCGGGTCAATGAAGACAAAACTTGAAGCCGAGCGGGGAACCAGGTCAAATAACCGGTGGATAACCTCCTCTCTGATACAGTTGCCGGTTATTATTTCAACATTGTTATCGGTTTTATAGGGTTCGGTCAGTCGCTTCAGGCTTTCCGCGTCCGACTGATTTCTCGTCACAAATATATACCTGTTAAATCTTGTCTTCAAAGCACGCAGTTCCGAGTCGTCCATATTGCAGTCGGTGTCTTTACAGGCGCAGTTTCCAGAGCCGGAGTATAGTCCTAAATAGCAGCATTCGGCATTTTCCAGTATCCTGGCATAGGCTTCAATGAAATCAGTGAAGCACTCCAACTTGTGACAGGACCACTTTCTGATCTGTCTCGGCATCTTCCCTGCTATGTTTAATTCATCCATTTGCCTGCGACTTTAGGTTATAAAATGCCTTCATTCCGGCAAAGCTGGCACTTTTTCCCAGCTCGTCCTCGATTCTGAGGAGGCGATTGTATTTGGCGGTGCGTTCCGAGCGGCAGGGGGCACCGGTCTTAATCATCCCTGTGTTCAAGCCTACCGCTAGGTCGGCGATGGTGGTGTCCTCGGTTTCACCGGAGCGGTGGCTGACCACGGCTGTCCAGCCTGCCTGTTGTGCCATCCTGATGGCATCAATTGTTTCGGTGAGGGTGCCAATCTGGTTGAGCTTGATGAGAATGGAGTTGGACGCTTTCAGGCTGATACCCTGGCTAAGACGGCTCACATTGGTAACATAGAGGTCATCGCCAACAAGCTGGACTTTACTGCCTATTTTTTCGGTCAGGAGTCGCCAGCCGTCCCAGTCATCCTCAGCCATTCCGTCCTCAATGCTGATGATGGGGTAGTCGGATACCAACTTGACATAATACTCTACCATCTCCGCAGAGTTGAGGCTCTTACCTTCTCTGGACAAGATGTATTTACCATCTTCATAGAACTCACTGGCGGCCGGGTCCAGAGCGATGAAGCATTCCTTGCCCGGCTGGTAGCCAGCCTTTTCAATAGCTGATAAAACCGCCTCAATCGCTTCTTTATTCGAGATGTTGGGAGGGGCAAAGCCCCCCTCGTCACCGACATTGGTATCCAGCCCCTTATCTTTGAGCACTTTCTTTAAAGAGTGGTAGACCTCGGTGCCCATGCGGAGTGCCTGGCTGAAGCTGCTGGCCCCCGCCGGCATTACCATGAACTCCTGGAAGTCCGTGGAGTTGGCGGCATGTTTGCCGCCGTTCAGTATATTCATCATCGGCACCGGTAAGCGGTAAATGCTGGCTTCACCCAGATACCGGTACAGGGGCATGCCGAGGAAGTTAGCCGCTGCATTGGCTATTGCCAGTGAAGTTCCCAGAATGGCATTGGCTCCCAGGTGTGATTTGTTCGGTGTGCCGTCAAGTTCAATTAGCTTGTGGTCAATGGCTGCCTGCTCGGTAGCTGGCAGCCCGACTATCGCCGCAGCAATATGTTCATTGACGTTGGCTACTGCCTGAAGGACGCCTTTCCCGTTAAATCTGGAGCCATCTCCATCTCTGAGTTCTACCGCTTCATATTTGCCGGTACTGGCCCCGGAGGGCACTGCCGCCCAGCCCGTGGTGCCGTCAAATAATTCTACCTCGGCCTCCAGTGTCGGGTTGCCTCTGGAATCAAGGATTTCTCTGGCTTTTATATTCGTAATGGTTGACGTTTCTTTTTCCATAATTTCTACTTAATCAGGCTGAGCGCTTTATTTACCGCCTCGGCGGGATTTTGTGCCGGGATAACTGAGTTGTCTGGCTTATCGTTTTGGGATAGAGACCAGGTATTCAGGCCGATAACCGGAATACCGGAACGTAGAGCGTGGGCTATCTCGGATAGTGTGCCGTACTTACCACTAATAGCGATAACCGCCTGCGCGGATTTAACCACGATGATATTTCTCGCTTCGCCCAGGCCAGTGACTATTGGTATCTGTACGTGGGGATTGGCTTGCTGGCGATTATTCCCAGGGAGAATACCGATAGTTAGTCCACCCTGTGAACTGGCTCCCTTGCAGGCGGCGGCCATTACTCCGCCCATTCCCCCGCATACCAGGATGGCACCCTGCCTGGCAAGCTCACGGCCTACCTCTTCGGCAAGCTTGGCTTCCTTCGGCGAGCACTCACTCCCACCAATCACGGCAATGAAATTTTGCTTATTTGACATCTTATGTATAGGATATAAGGATTATATCATTTGAGTTCAGGTTCTGGCAAAGGACTAGTTATACTTGTTCATGGCTGCGGTTAAACCCTCGGTGAGCAGGTAGAGGACGGCTTCGCTGACTCTAGGTATGACCTGGGCAGTGGTTTCTTTTTCCTCGAGAGTGAAATCGTTGAGCACATAGGCGACAACTTCAGCTTCCTTATCTTCGGTAGAGCTCTCACTCAAGGGTGGTCTTCCAATGCCTACCTTGATGCGGGTAAAGTCCTTGTCCCCCAGTTGAGCAATAATCGACTCAATGCCATTATGTCCGCCAGAACCGCCGCCCCGGCGGATGCGAATTTTACCCGGTGGCAGGTCGAGGTCGTCGTGGATGACAATTAGTTCATCTAGGCTGATGTTGAACTTTTTAACCAGCCGGCTTACCGACTCACCGCTTAGATTCACAAAGGTCTGGGGTCTGGCCAGCACCAGCTTGTTACCAGCCACCTCGCCGGTGCCGGTCCGTGCCTGGCACTGCTTTTTATCAAAGCGGATACCATGTGTCCTGGCGAAGTGCCTGAGGCACATAAAACCGATGTTATGGCGGTTGTGGGCGTAGTTTGGTCCCGGGTTACCCAGTCCCACGATTAGTTTCATAATAGTTTTTAGTTAACCCTCCCCCTTTTCCCTCAAAAGCTTGAGAAATTCCTCTTCGTTGAGTTGCCTGGTACCCAGAGCCCGGGCTTTATCTAACTTTGAGCCAGGGTCGGCGCCCACTACCAGGTAGGTGGTCTTCCGGGTAACGCTGTTCCCGGCGGTGCCACCGAGGGCTTTTATCTTTGCCTCTGCCTCTTGCCGACTGGAGCTTTCCAGTGTGCCGGTGATAACAAATTCCATTCCAGTCAGAGGCAGTTCCTCCGGCCTGGCGGATACTTTTTCTTCCAGTCGGACTCCGGCTTTCTTCAGTCTTTCAATAATCCTCTTATTTTCTTCCAGGTGAAAGAAAGCAACAACGCTATCGGCAATCTTGGGTCCGATGGTGGTGATGGACATGAGTCGCTCTCTTGAGGCATCAGCCAGTTTATCAATACTGTGAAACTCTCCGGCTAAAATCTCTGCCGTCTCTGCACCGATGTGCCGTATGCCCAGGGCAAAGATAATCCTTGCCAGTGGTGTGTCTTTGCTCTTCTCAATGGCGTTCAGTATATTGTCGGCGCTCTTCTCGGCCATTCTCTCCAGGCTGAGAAGTTGTTCCTTTTTATCTTTGAGGTAGTACAGGTCGGAGATGTCATTGACCAGCCCCTCGTTTAAAAGGATGGCACTTTGCGATTCACCTATGCCCCTGATGTCCATAGCCCCCCGCGAGACAAAGTGCTCCAGGCGTTCCTGCACCTGGGCGGGGCAGGCGGCATTTGAGCAGTAATACATGACTTCGCCTTCAGGCTTAACTATCTCCGCTCCGCAGACCGGACATGCCGGGCGCTTCTTTTCTTTACTGTATAGTTTCTCCAGCAGGCTGAATTCCTTTTCTCGATTCGGGTTCTGCTTGCTTTCTGGTGTTGGTCCAATGACCTTAGGTATCACATCACCAGCTCTCTGCACAAAAACCGTATCACCTATACGGATGTCCCTATCACGGATATAATCTTGGTTATGCAGTGTTGCTCGACTGACAGTTGTTCCCGCAATGTTTACCGGAGTTAACCAAGCCGATACATTTACAGTGCCTGTCCTACCAATACTAGGCTCGATTCTTTCTAATTTAGTGGTTTTTTGGATAGCCGGGAACTTATAAGCTACAGCCCACCGGGGTTCATGACCGATATTTCCCAGTCTTTCCTGAAGGTCAAGCTGGTTTACCTTGACCACGACACCATCGGCTTCATAATTCAGGCCTTCCCGCTTTTCCACCCAGCTATTATAGTATTCTTTAACCTCTTCAACACTGGTCAGCAATTTATTATTGGGGTTTACCTTGAAGCCGAGGGACTTCAAGTAATCCATGGTTTCCCAGTGGGTTGATGGGACTGCTTTGCCTTCGGCGTAGCCCAGCATGTAGATGTAGATGTCCAATGGGCGTTTGGCGGTGATGCGTGGGTCAAGCTGGCGCACTGAGCCGGCAGCTGCATTTCTGGGGTTGGCAAAAAGAGGCAGTCCTTCTGCTGCCCGCTCCTGATTCAATTTATGGAATCCAGCCTTGGGCAGGAAAACTTCACCTCTTGCCTCAAATCGGGGTGGAGCATCTTTTGATACAGAAAGGGGTATACTCCTGATGGTTCTCAGGTTCTGGGTGATATCCTCGCCACGGAATCCGTCGCCACGGGTAGCCCCGGCAGTTAACCGACCGTCAACATAGGTCAGAGCCACCGCCAGTCCGTCAATCTTGTGTTCACCGACGAAATTGAATTGAGGTTTGGCAGCCAGCCTTGAGATTCGCGTGTACCAGGCCAGCAGTTCGTCCTGGGAAAAGACGTTACCCAGAGATAACAGGGGGAGGGGGTGTTCAATGACACCGAAGGCTTCAACCGGGGCAGCACCGACCCGCTGGGTCGGTGAGTCTGGAGTCAGGAACTGGGGGTATTGCTCCTCCAGCTGTTTCAGTTCTCTCATCAACTCATCATATGCGGCATCGCTGATTTCAGGGCTGTCCAGCACATGATACCGGTAGTTATGATGGTTGATTTCCGCCCTTAGCTGCTCAATTTCTTTCTTTATTTCGTCTAAACCTGCCATGCGGCACTCTATTTGAGTCTTTATATAAGTATAACATAGCGAAATGTGATTATATAGGGAGTTTCAGAGATGCTAAGTCCCTCTTGATAAGGGGAAGGGGAATAAAGGGGGATGGGGTTAATAAACAGTCAAGTAGCCTTTAAGGTTTTTACCGGTACAGGTATGCCGGCGACCATCAACAAGACCTCGTCAGCATGCTGCGCCAGTAGCTGGTTAGCCCTGCCCAGCAAATCGCGGTATAAGCGACTCATTTTATCGGCTGGCACCAGCCCGAGTCCGACCTCATTGGTAACAATAATGAAGTTGGCCTTAACCTGATTGATACAGTCAACCAGTTCATCAATTTCAGCCATAACTTCTTTCTCAATAAGGGGGGAGTCAATTTGTTCGGTGGTGGGGTCGTAATATTGATTGAAAACATTGTTCACCAGAAGGGTAATGCAATCCACAATCACGGTCGGTGCCTTGCCGATTTTCTGGCGGATTTGGCTGCCGATGTGGGTGCTGACCTCAAGGGTTTCCCAGCTGGCGGGTCTCGCTTTCTGATGTTCCTCAATGCGCTGTCGCATTTCTTCGTCGCCAGCTTCGGCGGTAGCCACGAAAAGAACCGGCTGAGCCGACTTTGTGGCAAGTTCCTGGGCAAAATGGCTTTTCCCGCTGCGCGCACCACCGATTATCAGGATATATTTTGACATGTTATCACTTGTCTCTTAATTCTGTGCCCGAAATCTCCAGAAACCAGCGTTCGTTTCTCAAAACCTTTTTACTTTCCAGTATTTCTATTCGTTTTTTAAACAGAGGACCATCAACGACGAGGGTATGGTACTCCCCCGCCTCGCCGCATGGCGTAACATCTTTTGTCTTCTTTAGTTCATCTAAGTAACTGATGAAGTCCGTATCCAGTCGCCGCCCCAGCCATTCCTCCCCAATCATGTCAGCCTTGGTAGCGATGATAACCGACTCAAACCCTGCATCAATAAAATCCTTCAGTACTTTATTCTGGTTCTCTCCCCATAGAGGTAAATGGGGAGTGACAGCCACATCCTGGCATACTCTTTCAACCCATTGGCGGTGTTCCTCAAAATCAATATCACCAAAGACGCCCCCCTCAATCCCCTCCTGCTTGAAGGCGCGGAGCATATTCTTAAATTCGGCTTCGTAATTATTCTGGTTGGTCCGTCGTTGTACCAGCGGTATTCCCATAGCCTGAGACTGCACCTTGATTACTCCCGCCGACAGGCCGTGACTGAATGAGCGCTTGCCGTCCTCGCTTACCGTGTTGGCTAAATAACGGACTTTCATTCCGTCCGCAGTTGCCCGGTAACAGGCAAGGCAGCTATCTTTGCCCCCGCTCCACGAAACAAAAACTTGGTGCATGTTTTATTCCTCCAGGTGAGAAGTATCGTTTAGCAAGTTTAGTATCGCTCCCTGGGGATAGGTTTCCAGTATGCTCAGTGAAGCTAACTCAAGTCGGAGCTGCCGCCAGCGCTGTATCCCTATCCCCAGTAAATGGCATATCATCATGCGCAGCGGTGCGCTGTGGGCAACGATGAGCATTGTTTCCTCCGGCGTATGCTTCCCCAGTCTCTCCAGGAATTGGCTTACCCGGTTGTTAAGCTGGGCAACGCTTTCGCCGCCGGGATACTTTAGGGTCAGGCTCCATTTGGTCCAGGCTTCGGTTACCTTCGGATAAAGCTGGCTGACTTCTTTAAATGTCAGTCCCTCAATCTTGCCGAAATTAATTTCACGCAGCTCAACGCAGGTTATTATGTCGGTGTGGTGGTTGGAGGCGATAATCCTGGCAGTCTCTGAAGCACGGCGCATGTTGCTGCTGTAAATAACGTCGATTTTTTCTGATGCCAGGCGGTCACGCAATCGTTCTGCCTGTCTTATCCCGTCGGCACCCAGTTCAACATCAGTTTGCCCCCAGAGTCGTTCGGCGCTATTTAATTTGGTGTTGCCATGCCTTACTAAAAATAGTCTGGACAATATTCCCTCCTAAATAGGGGCCAGCCCCAGGTGTACCAGTATAGCGACTAAAATGAGCACTCCAACCTCCGCTGCCTCATTTATGGCACCGTATGTATCGCCGGTAAGCCCGGAAAACCTGGCTTTGAAATAGATTGCCATGACCAGTGTCATAACCCAGACAAGAAAAATTATAGCCAGACCGACCAACTGGGCTAAAGCTACCGTCACCGCCAGGGCGATGAGTGTTGCCATGGTTAGCCTTGGCCAGGTGGTTCCTTGCTTGAATGCTTTCCCCAGTCCTGATGGGCGGGCATAGGGGTAGGCGAATATGGCATAGACCATTGCCCAGCGACTTACTACCGGCATGATTATCAAGGTGATCATCGTCGTGGAAGTTGGAATACTGTTCAGTAAAACGTACTTGAGCAGCAGCAGTAGAACAACGCCGACGATGCCGAAGCTACCAGCCCGGCTGTCACGCATTACTTTCCATCTTTCTTCCACATCTTTGTTAATGGCGAGACCGTCGCAGGTATCAACGAAGCCGTCAAGGTGCAGTGCGCCGCTGATTACTACCAGGGCCACAATTAGCAGGGCATTAACTACTGCTGGCGGCAAGATAATGATAAATATCCAGTTCAGACCAACCAGGATAAGCCCGATAATGAGGCCAATTACCGGGAAATAGCCTGCGGAACGCCCTGAATCCTCCGCGCTTATCTTTAGACGCCGGGGTAGAGGTATAACGGTCAGAAATTGTAGAGCTGCCAGGAACCTCAATTAATTGAACTCCTTTCCGATACGCCAGCCTCGGCAAAGGTAGGCATCTCCGCCAGAATCCTGGACGCGGTCTCCGCCAGGAATATTCCCAGTGCGGCACCGGTGCCTTCGCCCAGCCGCATGTCCAGATTTAATAGCGGCTTGAGACCGAGACATTCAAGTAATAGGCGGTGCCCCGGCTCAGCCGAGAGGTGGGCGGCGATTAGGTAGTCTTTTAGAGCTGGCGCCAGTGCCGTGGCGATTAGAGCGGCTGCCCCGGAAATAAAGCCGTCAATAACCACCGGAATGTGGTTGGCGGCTGCTCCAAGCATCACCCCGGCCAAACCGCCAATCTCAAAGCCGCCTATCTTTGCCAGCACGTCCAGAGGCTGGGTCGGGTCGGGGTGGTTCACCGCTAAAGCTTTATTTATTACCTCAACCTTGTGTGCCAGTTGCTTATCACCTATGCCGGCGCCCCTGCCGGTAACCTCAGTCAATGACTTTCCTGTCATAACCGCACAGATAGCACTGCTGGCGGTGGTATTGCCGATGCCCATATCACCGGTGCCCACTATGTCGAGCCCCTTGGCTATTTCAGAAACCACCAGTTCAATTCCTGACTCTACTGCCTTTACTGCCTGCTCAGCAGTCATCGCCGGACCTAGAGCTATATCCCGGGTGCCAGCGCCAATTTTTCTTGATACAAGATGAGGGTCAGGTTCCAGTTCAGCGGCTACGCCCATATCAACCACGACAACCCGGGCACCTGTCTGGCGGGTAATTACGTTAATTCCAGCCCTGCCGCCGAGAAAATTCTTAACCATCTGGGCAGTGACTGTCTGGGGGTAGAGGGTTACCCCTTCAGCGACAACCCCGTGGTCGGCAGCCATGGTAATAATGGCTTTGTGTGTGATTTGGGGGATAGGCTTACCCTGAATGCCAGCCAGTTGAATGGACAGCTCTTCAAGCCTGCCCAGGCTGCCCCGTGGTTTGGTCAATGTGTCCTGCCTGTCCCGGGCACTCGCCATTGCCTCTTTGTCCAGGGGTTTTATCATTTCAATTGTACCGGTTATGATTTCAGACATTTTCTTCTCTTGTAAAGGATACACGATTCACTTGGTTGTATCCAGTTCATTCTTTTTAATTAGTTCGCGGATGGCAGTGATGAACTTCTGGCACTCGGGCATGGTGCGGGGGGCAAGGCGAATATATTCCGGCAGTCCGAAGGAAGTGCAGTCGCGCACCAGAATACCATATTTAAGCAGGGCAGAGCGGAATTTTTCAGCACTACCTGCTTTCATCAGGAAGAAATTTGCGTCCGAAGGGAGTATCGGAAATCCCATCTGATTTAGCTCATCCACAAGGAACTGTTTTGCCTCTTTGATTTTAGCTTTGCTCTGTTCCAGGTAGTCTTCGCTTGCCAGAGAGGCAATCCCCGCCTGCTGGGCAATGATATTAACGTTCCATGGCGGGCAGACCCGTCGCAGGTTATTGATAATTTCTGGATTGGCGATGGCGTAGCCGAGACGCAGCCCGGCCAAGGCGTAGTCCTTGGTCATGGAGCGCAAAATGATTACATTACCCTGAGAAATCAGGTCAGTAGACGACCATCTGTCATTGACAAAGCTGACATAAGCCTCGTCCAAAATGAGCAGAGTATTTTTGCCGACAGCCAGAATCGCCTCAATAGCCTGTTTGGATAGGTATTTGCCGTTGGGATTATTGGGATTGCAGATAAAGACGGCCCTGGGCTGATGTTGCCGGATGAGGTCAACGGTCTCGTTTATCTTCGGTGCAAAGTTGTCTTCTTCTTTCCCCCGTTGCTTGACCGGCACAGCCCCGGCGATTTTGCAGGCAACTTCATACTCGCCATAGGTTGGCTCCAGTATCAGGACGGTATCCCCCTGCCTGAAGTAAGCCAGAGCAACGAGTCGTATAAGTTCGGTAGTGCCGCTCCCGGACAGGATATTATCTGAAGGCACTCCCAGCTTTTCTGAAAGGCGCTGCCTGAATTCGGTTGCCCCGGAGTCTGGATACCGTTCAATGGGGGCAGTATTGAGTTTTTCTTTCAGCCGTGGTGAGGGCATAAAGGGGTTAGTACAGACGCTGAAGTCAAGCACTGCTTCAGGGCTGATTCCCATAGCGCTGAGTTCAGCGTAATTAATCCCGCCGTGATAACAGGTTTTCATGTTTTTTATTTCAGGTCTAGGTGCTAAGGGCAAAGCTGATTCCTCCTGCGGCAAAACATATTAAAATCCAGAACAGCATGGCTGTTTGCATCAGTTTTATTGAAGTACCAATAGTTTCCGGTACTGGGGGTGTGCTTGCCCTGCCCAGTTTGTAGTGCCCGACCTTTTCCAGCTGCACATTGAGGGCACCGGCAACTGCGGCTATGGTCCAGCCGGCGTTGGGACTCTCGGTTTTACTATGTTCGCTGAGGGCGGTTCGCCATGAGGCTCGCCCGTCTCGCCGGGATAGAAAGGCAGCCAGAACCAGGAGCAGCGCCGTCAGTCTCGCCGGTATAAAGTTAAGTATATCATCCAGCCGGCTGGCAAATTTGCCCAGGTACTCGTATTTTCCGTGGTAACCCACCATGGCATCCAGGGTATTGACCACCCGGTAGGCAATTGCTCCGGGGACGCCGAGCAGTAGAAAGTAGAACAGAGGCGCAATGAAACTGTCGTTGGTGCTCTCGGCTACTGACTCCACGGTAGCCGATACCAGCAGCGGTTTGGGCAGTCCCTGCGTATCACGACTGACCAGTGAGCGCAGTTCAAAGCGCGCTTCGTCCAGCTTTTCCTCCATTAGAAGTCTCCTGATACTGAGCGCAGTTTGCCTCAATTCTCTCAGGGAGAAGGTGGTTTTGAGGAGCACCGCCCCGACAATCACATAGGCAGCGGTGCTGGCACTCTTCAGGTAGAGAAGCAGAAAGTAGGCAGGAGTTATAAAAACTCCCATGATTATTAATACCATTCCTGTTCCATAAAGGAACTGGACTGCGCGGGATTGAATGATGTTGCTCTTTTCCAGGAGTGAAGCCATCTTCCCCATCCATACGACGGGGTGGATAAGCCTGGGCGGTTCTCCCAGCGCTAAATCAATAATTATGGCTAGTAGCAATATGAGTGAAGTCTCCATAATTATACTTCCTTTATCAAATCTCCATGCGTGGCTAACTTGCCATTGCCGGCATTGAGCAGGACAACGGGGAGTCCGTTAACCGGGTGGGTATATACACAACTCTCCGCACCGTAGACCTCTTTGATGTTCTGAGGAGTGATAACCTCTTCGGGTATTCCCTCAGCCCGAATCCGCCCGTCATTTATCAGGATTAGCCGGTCGCAGTATTGCGCGGCGAGGTTTAAATCATGCAGGGCGGCTAAGACTGTAAGGTTATTCTCCGAGCAGAGGTTCTTTATCAGGTCAAGGATTTCCAACTGGTGACCGATGTCCAGGTTTGCCGTTGGCTCGTCCAGTAGGATTGCTTTTGTTTCCTGGGCAAGAACACGGGCAATGAGCAGGCATTGTATCTCTCCGCCGGAAAGCTCGTTTATTCTCCGCTGGGCGAGGGATTGAGTCCCTGTCCTTTCCATGGCCTGCCAGGCTATGGCCAGTTCTTTTTGCCCTTCATACTGGAAAGGACCGAGGTGGGGGTTCCTGCCCATGAGCACTATTTCAAAGGCGGTAAAGGCGCTGGGAAGCAGCGGCATTTGTGGGACTACGCCAAGCAGGCGGGCCAAGTCCCGCCTTGGTATCCTGGCTATATCTTTCCCATCCAGCACTATCTTTCCTGAATGGGGAGAAATAATGCGGCTTATAGCCCGGATGAGAGTTGACTTGCCGCAACCGTTTGGCCCGATAAGCCCGACCATCTCTCCGGGCATTACCTGGAAGGTAATATCCTTCAATACTGCTTTGTGCCCGTAGCTGAGCCCGATATTCTGCATTTCTATCTTAATCATTGCAACCTCAGAAAATTATTCTCTTCCGGCGCCGTAATAAGTAGAGGAAGAAAGGTGCTCCACAGAGAGCGGTAATTACTCCTATTGGTATCTCGGCAGGTGCCAGAACGGTGCGGGCTATCAGGTCGGCGATAATCAGGAAGGTGGCACCGGTGAGGACTGACAGGGGCAGCAGAAAACGGTGGTCGGCACCCCAGATGAGTCGTACGGTGTGGGGGATGATGATACCGACAAAGCCGATGGTGCCCACGAAAGAAACGGCAGCAGCCGTAATCAGGGTAGCTGCAATAAGGAGAACCAGCTTGACTCTTTCCACATTGATTCCCAGCTGCTGGGCCTGCTCCTCGTCAAGCTGCATCACATTCAGGGGACGGGCGTAGAGCAGGATGACAACTATACCCACCACCACATAAGGCAGGACAATTTTTACCTCTGTCCACTGGCTCATGGAGAAACTGCCCATCAGCCAGAAGAGAATACCGTGCATCTTTTCCTCGCTGGAAATGATGAGATAGGAAACAATCGACCCCAGGAGCGCGCCTAAGGCTACTCCGGCGAGGATAAGGGTAGCCACGGGCACGGTCCTGCCCACCCGGGACAAGCCGTAAACAATTGCGGTGCTGGCCAGTGCCCCGGTGAAAGCGAACACGGGAATAATCCCAATCCCCATGACGTGCCAGGTAGAGGGAAGCAGGAAGCCAATAACAGCCCCCAGCGCAGCCCCCTGAGCTACACCGATTAAGTAAGGGTCGGCCAGCGGGTTGCGGAAGAGTCCCTGGTAGGTGGCTCCGGCTATTGCCAGGGCGGCGCCAACGATTCCAGCCAGAATAATCCTGGGCAGTCTTATTTCCAGAATTATGGTCTCCAGAGCGCTGGCCCAGGTAGGAGTCATCTCAATAAAGGGCAATCTGGAAAGCAGAATGCCGGAAGTGGTTAAAAAGGGGATTTCAACACTGCCGATGGTGGTGGCCAGTGCCGCCATCACTACCAGCAGGATGAGAAGGCCCAGGATGCCGTATATGCGGCCATGCCAGCGAAGGAGCTGGGTTGGCGGGGTTTTGCCATGTAAACTCTGACTAAAAGGCATGTTAAAAAACCCTCAAGACGTTAAATTTCAGCTTTTCATTTCCGGTCAAACAGGAGACATTGAAGAGGTTTTTTTGGGCGGTGCTGACCGCCCTTTTCATTTCCTGGGGGGTGGGTCGCCGCCAGGGATTAGCCCCGGTGGGGATATAGGCGTCTATCCGGTAGGGGATGCCTTGGTACACTGCCCCGATAAACTTGGCAATGTTTTCAATCTCCGGGTAGTCGATATATTCAGGAATCAGGACGCTCTCGGCTCTTAGCTTTACGCCCGAGTTATAGAGGCTAGCGAAGTTCGCCAGGGCTTTTTTATTGGATTTCCCGGTGTAATGGCGATGAAGACTATCGGTAACAGCCTTTATACTGAATGCCACCTCATCTATGTGCTTCAGGTCGATGAGTTTGAAGCCATTGGTCAGGAGAATATTATGGCTTTTGAATTCTTGATGAAGGGCCTCTGCCAGTTGGGGCAACTTGGGGTCAGTGGCAGGCTCGGCGCCCATAAAAAAGACCTTTCTCACCTCCAGCTTCCCTAAGATTTGCATTACTTCTTCCAAGTCTAAGAAGCGTTCAGGGACTCGAGGGTTTTTGCTTGTTTCGTTGAAGATACTAGCTTCAATATGGTAATTGTATGTCTCCTTTAGGCGCACACAGCCTCGACAGCTCAGGTTACAGCCCCAGAAGTAGAGGTGTGCAGTTTTTACCGTGGGAGCATAGGTGATGTGATAAACATTCATGAAGAATCTCCTCGCTTTACAACCATCACTGATAGCCAGGAAAACTGCCTTGGAATAACCTCCATCAATGCTCCCCGGAATATCTTTTCATCCTCAAGGGTTAAATTCTCACATACGACTGCTGGCGTGGTTTTGCTGATGCCATTATTTATTAAGTAATTTGCTGTTTCATCTGGCTTCTGTTCCGGACCGGTAATGATTATCAAGTGCCTTTTTCGGCGGAACACATCGAGCATGAATCTCCGCTTCTCTTCTAAATCGTCGTCGCTATCATGGAAAGAGATGATTACCGATTCATCCAGGTTTATCCGGGCGGTGGCTGCCGCCATCTGGACTGAACTTATGCCGGGCACGATTTTAACTTCAAAATCATGGAAGACCTTTAGCAGGCCAGCCAGACCCGACGAAATACATGGGTCGCCAATCCTTAAAACCGCAACCGTTTTACCTTGCTTCCTTGCCGCTTCGGCTGCCTCCCCGGCAACTTGAATGTAGTTGCTGGCATCCTGGAGGTAGACCTTTTTGTCAGCGATTAAAGGCTTCACCGGAAGGAAGTTGAACTCCCAGCCGACGATTATGTCTGACTCCCTGATTACTCTCTGTGCCTCTGCCGT